>JBJKOY010000430.1:0-3232 GCA_046706945.1 Ignavibacteriaceae bacterium
GGAGACAACGTTCCCCCTGGGATCGTATTCCGTCCACATACCTTGCGAGATGCCCTTAAGGTAGCTTCCTTTTTCCTTTATACTGCCGTCGGGGTAATACCATCGCCATTCACCGTCGGGGAAATCATCCTTAAACAAACCTTGACTTTCCAGGGTACTGTCCATGTAAAAATATTTCCACAGTCCTTCGTTTTTGTTATTGCGCATCTGGCCGATCATCTGAGGATTACCGTTCAAATATGAAATCTTAAAGATGCCGTTCTTTTTACCGGCGACAACTTCATATTCTATAAGTCTGTTATTAACTTTGGCTTTTTCTAATCCTGTATACGGTTTGTCGCTCCCGTCCATATAAAGGATGCCGTTTTTCTGTACAAGACCGCGCCGCTGTTTTTCTCGATGCCCGCAAGTACATAATAAGAACATGCCGGCAATGACAATAAAATAAACAAAGACTTTTTTAAAAAGTTGCTTCATAATAATTCAGATCTGAAGTGCTTACTTATTTTCCACTATGATTAGAATTTATCAATTCCGCATAAGCTATTTTCAATTTTTCCTTCGTCGCATAAAGGTCCTGGGAGATTACTTTTACTTCTCCGAGAACAGGCATAAAATTGGTGTCGCCGTTCCATCTCGGCACAATATGAAAATGAATATGTTCGTCGATTCCCGCGCCGCTCACTTTTCCTAGATTTACCCCGATATTAAATCCTTCAGGGGCTGATACCGCTTTAAGTGCTTTTTCGGCTAACTGCAGTTTTTGAAAGACCTCAGCACTTTCCTCTTCCGAAAGGGAAGAAAAATCGCTTGTGTGTCTGTAAGGAACTATCATCAAATGACCGTTATTATACGGATAAAGATTTAGTACGGTAAAAGTCAGTTTGCCTTTTTCCACTATTAAATTATCCTGCAGCGTCGTTTCATCTCCGATCATTGCGCAAAAGACACACTCCTTGTCGCTTTTATTTTCTTTAATTGACTCAATATACCGCGTCCGCCACGGCGACCACAATTTTTCCATAATGCCTCTAATAACTAAACTGATCTCTCAAATATCAATGACCTTCTTCCCTGGATTTGTTGTATTCGTCGATGATCTTGTTTTCTACTTCTTTTGGAACTTCCTCGTAATGGGAAAAATCCCTTTTATATCCGCCTCTTCCCGAAGTAAGACTTCTTAAAGTAGAGGAATATTTATAAAGCTCGGCCAGGGGAACCTGGGCTTTAATAACCTGGAAATGCCCGTCCGAATCCATCCCCATAATTTTACCGCGCCGGCTTGATATATCTCCCATTACGTCGCCCATATATTCTTCGGGTATGGTTACTTCAATATTATAGATCGGCTCCAGAAGACAGGGCTTTGAATCCATCATGCCTTTTCTAAAGCACATGGAAGCGGCAATTTTAAACGACATTTCGTCCGAATCAACGTCATGGAAAGTACCGTCGAACAGCGTAACCTTCACGTCAACCACGGTATTACCGGATATAACTCCCTTCTGCATCGTTTCAACTATTCCCTTTTCTACGGCGGGAATAAATCTTCCGGGGACAACACCGCCTACTATGGCATCTACAAATTCAAATCCTTTGCCTCTGGGAAGCGGTTCCATTTTAAAATGCACGTGTCCGTACTGCCCGCGTCCTCCGGACTGCTTTTTATGCTTATACTCGGCATCTTCAACACGGCCTTTAATTGTCTCGCGGTATGGTATTCTCGGTTCTACCATATCCACATCGACGCCGTATCTTTCCTTTAACCTTTTTACGGCAAGGCTTAACTGGAGTTCGCCCTGACCCGAAATTATCGTTTGAGATATCTCCGGGTCGAATCTGACGCTGAAAGAAGGATCTTCTTCATGCAGAGTATGCAGTCCGGATGCTATTTTATCTTCATCGCCTTTCGCCTTCGGGACTATCGCGCTGTTAATGACCGGATGCGGGAAAGCGATTTCATTCACAATAACGGAAAAGCTTTTTGAAGCCAAGGTGTTGTTGGTGTGGGCATCTTTTAATTTAACTACGGCGCCCAAATCGCCGGCAAGAAGTCTTGAAACATCCGTTCTGTTGTGCCCGTTTAATACCGAAACCTGTCCCAGCCTCTCATTTTTCCCGTTTGTGTAGTTAATCAAGTCCATACCGGCGGCGGCAGAACCGGAATAAACCTTAAACAGCGAAAGCTCGCCGACATGCTGTTCGGAAATCGTTTTGAAAATAAACAGCACCGGTTCTCCGGAATCGTCCGGTTTTAAAAGGAGTTTGTTCCCGTTATCCTTAAGAGTTACCTCTTCGCCGCCTCTGTCGGCGGGCGAGGGAAAATATTTCGCTACAAAATCAAGGAAATTGTTTACCCCGATGCCTTTGGCAGCGGACATTGCGAATACCGGGCACAGACTCCGTTTAACCATCGCGGCCTTCAAACCTTTTTCAAGATCTTCGGCCGAAAGCGTCCCTTCCTCAAAATATTTATTCATTAATTCTTCGGAAGTCTCGGCTATTTTTTCAATCAATTCAACCCTGATACTTTCGGCTTCGGATTGCATATCCGCCGGAATGTCCCCGATTTCAACTTTTTTACTTCCGGCTTCGCCGTATGTTAGAAGTTTCATATTTATTACGTCTATAATCGATCTGCAGTTAATTCCTTCATGAACCGGTAAGGCGGCAACTACTGCATTGTGGGAAATCCGTTCCCGTGCCTGGGCAAGGATTTCGGAAAATTTGGAATGTTCGTTATCGATTTTATTTACTATTATGGCCAGCGGCAGCTTGTATTCTTCGGCGAATTTAACGGCATGTTCCGTACCTACTTCAATTCCTTCAACGGCTTTTAATACGACTATTCCCGTATCGCAAACCCGCATAGCTGCCTTTACGTTTCCTATAAAGTCGGAATATCCCGGTGTATCCAAAATATTAATCTTAGTATTGTTCCATTCAAGATGAAGGAGTGAGGCTGATATCGAAATTTGTTTTTCTATTTCGTTGGAAGTGTAGTCGGAAGTGGTGTTTCCTTCCGCTATTGTACCGATGCGGTTGATCTCTCCGGCGGTGAAGAGTAAGATTTCGGATAATGAAGTTTTTCCGCTTCCTCCGTGTCCGATTAGGGTAATATTTCTGATGTATTCTGCGCCATATTCTTTCAAGGGAATTCCTCCTTAACTCAAAGGTGAGATATAATATATATTTTTTGATTTATTTTTTCCTGTAGGCATTCCAAAAAGCA
>JBJKOY010000431.1:0-2887 GCA_046706945.1 Ignavibacteriaceae bacterium
ACTCTATCCCGTGAGATGGAAAAGGATGCACCAAAGTTCAATAAAATAAGGAAACCTCCAAGGCAGTATGCCGAGGAGGATTTTTTGTATTATGGAGATTAAATCGAAAATAGCCGACCCTGAGGGGTTGAACAGAATAATAACCAGGATTGCTCATGAAATTCTGGAGCGGAATAAAGGCTCTCAAAATCTGGTTTTAATGGGTATGCGAACTAGAGGAGAATTTTTGGCGAAAAGAATATTCGATAAAATTAAAGATATCGAAAAAATAGAATTACCTTTCGGCGTTTTGGACGTTACGCTTTACAGGGACGATTTCCGGACAAGACTAAAACAGCCGGAAGTGTCCGTTTCCAATATAACTTTCGATATAAACGATAAAGATATAATTCTAATCGACGATGTTTTATTCACGGGAAGGACGGTAAGATCGGCTTTAAATGCCATAATGGATCTCGGGCGCCCCAGCACCATTCAACTCTTCGTGCTCGTGGACAGGGGGCATAGGGAACTTCCCATCCGCGCCGATTATGTGGGCAAAAATACGCCGACCTCGGTAAACGAGGAGATAAAAGTAAGAATGAAAGAAATTGACGGGGAGGATGCAATTTATTTGGTAAATATTAAAGAACAGTAACAATTTATCGGGAAATAAATGCCGTTATCAAGTAGACATCTTTTAGGTTTGCAGGGAGTTCCGAAAGAAGATATTCAATTAATTCTGGATACAGCCACCACCTTCAGGGAAGTATTGGAAAGACCCATAAAAAAAGTTCCGACTCTCCAGGGTAAAACTATCGTCAATCTTTTTTACGAAAATTCCACGAGGACCCGGATATCGTTTGAACTTGCCGAAAAGCGGTTATCGGCCGATTCGGTAAATTTTTCGATATCTACCAGCAGCGTCAGTAAAGGCGAAACTTTCAAAGATACCATTAGAAATATTGAGGCAATGAAAGTGGATATGGTAGTTGTAAGACATTCCGCCGCAGGTGCTCCTTTATTTCTCACAAAAATCTGCGATGCAAGCATTATTAACGCAGGCGACGGGATACACGAACATCCTACTCAGGGTTTGCTCGACATGTACACGATAAGGGAAAAAACCAGAAGAATAGAGGGACTTAAAGTCTGCATTGTCGGGGATATTGCTCACAGCCGGGTTGCTTTATCGAATATTTACGGTTTAAAAACAATGGGGGCCAAAGTATCGGTCTGCGGACCGTTGACTATGATACCGAGATACATAGAGGACCTTGGAGTAAATGTAATTCACGATATAGACGAAGCAATTCAGGAAAACGACGTTCTTAACGTATTGAGAATTCAGCTTGAAAGAAAAGCCAGAGGATATTTCCCTTCCATCCGCGAATATGCGAAGTATTTCGGCATAACCGAAGAACGCCTGGATAAAAACGGAAAAGATATTTTGATACTGCATCCCGGGCCGATCAACAGGGGGGTTGAGCTGTCTTCCGGAGTGGCCGACGGGCTGCAGCAGGTAATACTGAAACAGGTGACCAACGGGGTGGCCGTAAGGATGGCGGTATTATATCTTTTAGGAACTTTAAATTAAACGGATTCTTTGATGAAAGTAATATTGAAAAATGTAACTCTGGTTAATCCCGAGTATAATATAAACAAAAAAAATACGGATATTCTGCTTACCGGCGGCATTATTACAAAGATCGGTAATCTCGACAAAGAAGACGCGAAAGACAGCAGGGTTTTCGATTTCGGAGGAAAGTACGTAGTCCCGGGATTATTTGATATGCATGTCCATCTGAGGGAACCCGGAAGGGAAGACGAAGAAACGGTAATAACCGGCAGCAACGCAGCGGCTAACGGCGGTTTTACCGGGATTGCCTGCATGCCGAATACTGAGCCCGCCGTCGATAACGCGGAAGTTGTTGAATTTATAAAAAAGCAGGCGGCCGGTCATTTAGTGGACGTGCATGTAATTGCAGCGGCTACTCAGGAAAGGAAGGGGGAAGTAATTTCCCCGATGGCCGAATTACATGAAGCTGGAGTTGTCGGCTTTTCGGATGACGGTGTAGCAATAAAATCCGCCGGAATTCTGCGCAAAGTCCTTGAATATTCAAGAATGTACGGTCTGCCGGTAATCGAACATTGCGAAGATGAATCTCTCGCCGGCGGCGCCATGAACGAAGGGATTAATTCCACCATGCTGGGGCTGCCGCCCGTCCCGTCCGTTGCCGAAGACCTTATTGTCATAAGAGATATATTAATGGCCGAATATACCGGCGGTAAAATTCACATTGCACACATCAGTACCAAGAGGTCGGCGGAAATGGTTCGCGAAGCAAAGAAAAAAGGTATCCCGGTAACTGCGGAAGTAACACCGCATCATTTTACTTTGACCGACGATTCCGTGAAAACTTACGATACCAACGTAAAAATGAATCCTCCGCTCCGCACCGGTGAAGACTTGAAGGAAATCCTGAAAGCTCTGAAAGACGGTACGATAGACTGCATAGCCAGCGACCATGCCCCCCATTCTGCCGAAGAAAAGGAAGCCGAATTTGAATTGGCGCCGAACGGAATTACGGGACTCGAAACTGAACTTGGCCTTGTATTGACGGAACTATATCATAAGAAAATTCTTACGCTGGATGAAGTAGTAATTAAAATGTCCGTAAATCCGAGGAAGATTTTGAATATCCCCGTTCCGAAGTTTGAAGAAGGTGAGGCCGCAAACTTTACCGTCATCGACGCAGACGAAATTTGGACTACCGATCTCACGACTTCAAAAAGTAAATCGAAAAATTCCCCGTTCGGCAAGAGACTGCTTACCGGCAGATCAGTTGCCGTGATAAACAATAAGAAAATGTTTTATCAAGACCGGTATATAAATATATAGTGAAAG
>JBJKOY010000432.1:0-5450 GCA_046706945.1 Ignavibacteriaceae bacterium
ACCACCATGCTTGACGAAACAGTCCCTCTTACTACCGAGGAATACGACGAATGGGGAAATCCGAACGAGAAAAAATATTACGATTATATGTTGTCTTATTCGCCGTACGACAACGTTAAAGCCAAGCCTTTCCCGGCCATGCTGGTAACGGCCGGCTGGAACGACTCGCAGGTCCAGTACTGGGAGCCGGCAAAGTGGATCGCGAAAATACGCGAAATGAAAACCGATAAAAATATGCAGTTGCTGCATATTAATATGGCGGCGGGCCACGGCGGCGCGTCGGGCAGGTTCGAAAGATTTAAACTAATTGCTCTTGAATATGCGTTTATTTTATCTCAAATTGGAATTTACGAATAAAAATTGTCATGATGGATTTTAATAAAACAATCTCTTCCGAATAAGAGGTCAAAATGCAATTAAAGACTTATTCTTTACTTGTTATTATAATAATCGTTTGTGTTATGAATACGCAAACTTTAAATGCGCAGGATCAAACCGATACCGTAACATCCGCCGCAATTTGGAATCCGGGCCTGGATATAATGAACCAAATATCCGAAAACTGCGGCCGTTCGGAAATTAGCGCTACAAGCAGTTGCCTGACAGATATTATGAGAAAAAACGGGGCTTCTCGGCAGGCAATAGAATTTGCCGGAAAAATGGGTACCGTATCATACATGAACGGATTTAAGGAACTGGGCATGATAGATGCGGCATTTGTTTATTACCCGTTAAGAAGCTCCGCAAGGGAAGGCTGCATGCTGGTGAACGGGAAACCTAATTACCTTAACCTGAACAATATCGGCCTGCTGCCGGTGCAGGCAATGGAACAGGATACCGTATACATGGAACTTGAAAAAGAATATCCCCACTTATGGATATTTTCGGACGATCTTAGAGGAACCGTTTATCCTTTTTCCGAAAGCTTGCCGGATAAAGTCACGAGAATAGTTTCCGTCTACAGTTTAAGAAACGGATGCAGTTCCTGCCAGCTTATTGCTTTTGCCGAATATGCATTTGATTTCGACAGCACGGGAACTTACCTGGGATGCGAGTTCATGGATGTTAAGACCGTGGACAACGAGAATAGAAATGCGGTTTCATCTTCGAACCCGTCCGACTATTTCAGCAATCCTGACGAGCCCATAAACGTAAGTGCCGGAAGCAAATTTACTATATCGCTTGTCTCCAATCATTCGCAGGGATTTAAATGGCATCTGGCAAACAAACCGGATTCGAATTATGTATCCTTGATAGGTACGGACTTTACCAAACCTTTTGAAACTCTCCCTAATGCCGCGGGGAAAGAACTATGGTTTTTTAAAGCAAAAAAGAAAGGTACCGCGGTAATACAGTTAATGTATATCCCGACGTGGAGCAGCGGAACAAAGTCGTACGAAACTTATTCCTTTACGGTAAATATAAATTAATACTTCCGGCGTTATTTATTGATATGCGGCTTCCAAGGGCCGTTTAATTTTTCGGAATTTCACGTGGACAAATACAGGGAACCTACTTTTAATTTTTTCACATCGTCCGGCCTGAAAAGGCACGCTGAAAAAAGACCCGACGGGGAATGGATTCTGAAGCGTGCAGGCGAGGATAATACCAGGATAGCGGTCCTTTCGAATTTAAAATTATTGTATACCGGGGAACCGGCCCGTCATGCCGTATATTTTTCTTTAAAAGATTTCAGCGACATCCAAATAAGCTCTTCGCAATTTATTTATCTTGGAGAAAAAGACGGGATCCATTATTTCTGCGTCGACATTTCCGATTACCCGGCCGCGATAAAATCATTTTCCGATAAAGGCCGTTTTGTCGAACTGAGGAGCATCGCTCCCTTTATCGACAGGGAAGAAGCCGCAGTACAGGCCTATGCGCGGGCACTCGTCTACTGGCATAAAAATCATAAATACTGCGGTGTATGCGGAAGCATTACGGCTTCTTCGGAAGCAGGTCATAAGCTGGTCTGTACAAACCCGGGATGCAAAGCCGAGAATTTCCCGAGAACAGATCCGGCAGTTATAATGCTTGTTGAAAAAAACGGCAAATGTCTTCTGGCCCGACAGGCAAAATGGCCCCGCGCCAGGTATTCTACCATAGCAGGATACGTTGAACCCGGAGAAAGTTTCGAACAGGCCGTCCAAAGGGAAGTTCTTGAGGAAACCGGAGTTATTATCGGCGAAATAAAATATCATTCTTCCCAGCCCTGGCCTTTCCCTGCGGCTGTTATGGTGGGCTTCAGGGCTGAGGCGGTAAGCGACGAAATTTATCTTGGGGACCGCGAACTTGAAGACGCGAGATGGTTCTCCCGCGAAGAAATAACAGAGGGTATTAATAACGGCAGCCTTGTTTTCCCGCCACCTATCTCCGTATCTTTCCAGCTTATCAGAGACTGGTTCGACGAAGAATCCCCGGTACCGCTGCCCGACTCGACCGGCGGCAAAAAATAATACGCCGTACCCTAATTCGCCGGTGACGCTTCTCACCTTGAAAAATTAAATTTAAAAAACGGAAACTAAACCTTGACAAAATAGTTTCCATATGTTATTTTTGGAAACGAATAGTACATAAAAAGTTTCCATAGTATTCAAATGGACCAGGAAAAAGAAAAAATAATAAATTTTGCATCTCAAAAATTTCTGCTGGAAGGGTTCTATAAAACAACGATGGATGAACTTTCCGCCGAAATGCATATGAGCAAAAAAACAATCTACAGGAATTTCTCTTCGAAAGAAGAACTGGTGAGAATAATTGCGAAAAGGTTTATGGAAAACAACGCCAAGCTGATAGAGGAAGTAATAGAAGCCAAATGCAATGCGGTGGAAAAACTGGTCAGAATTTTTGAAACCGTCGGTAAAATATTGTCGAAAATTAACGACAGGATGCTTAAAGATATCCATCATTATTCACCGGAACAATGGAAAGAAATCGACGATTACAGGACTAAAAAAATGACGTCGTTCCTCAACAATATTATTAACCAGGGTCAGAAAGAAGGATATTTCTTAAAGGTAAGACCCGAAATTCTCATTTCCGTGTTCATTGCATCGGTGAGGGCGGTAGTTACGCCGGAATTTATCATCAATAACCGGTTCACTATGATCGAGGCTTTAAGGGGCACGATAGAGATTTTAATGAACGGCATTTTAACCGAAAAAGGTAAAAAGATTTTCAAGAAACTTAATTACGGAGTCGATAAATGAGAACATTAAATCTGATCCTTTGCTTTGCAATTATCGGTTTTGCAGTCGGATGCGGCGGGGGATCCAGTAAAAATAAAATAGAAGCGTCCGGGAATATTGAAGCGACAAACGTGACCGTTAGTTCAAAGGTAACGGGCCAGGTTACAAAGCTGTTTTTTAACGAGGGAGCCAGGGTAAAAGCCGGCGATACCTTGATGACGATCGACCACGATCTGCTGTCGATTCAGCTCCGGGAAGCGGAAGCCGCCGCAGCAGCGTCAAAAGCTCAATTGACCCTTATTATTCAGGGAGCAAGGGAGGAAGATATACGCCAGGGGGAGGATGCGGCGGACCAGGCTAAGGCAAATTACGGTCTTATATCGACAAACATGGAAAGGACGGAGCGTCTTTATAAAGCCAAGTCAATTACAAAACAGCAATACGACGATGCCAAAGCAAAATTCGAAATTGCGGGCGCTCAATTAAATTCCGCGGAAGAAAATCTGAAGAAGCTCAATCATTTTGCCAGGCCTGAAGAAATCAAACAGGCGCAGGCGAATTTTAAAAGACTGGAAGCCGCGGTCGATTTATTGAAAAAGAACATCAGCGATTCTTACGTGACTGCTCCCATAAGCGGCTTTGTGGTCAAAAAATTTGTGGAAGCCGGCGAAAGCGTGGCGCCGCTTTCTTCCCTAGTTATGCTTTCCGACCAAAGCTATGTGGATCTTGTAATATATGTTTCCGAAACGGACCTTGGGAAAGTTAAGCTCGGGCAGGAGGCGGATGTATCGGTGGATTCTTATAAAAATAAAATTTATAAAGGCAAAGTAATTTATATCTCGCCTACCGCCGAGTTCACTCCCAAAAACATTCAGACAAAGGACGAAAGGACAAAACTT
The DNA here is from genome assembly GCA_046706945.1 of Ignavibacteriaceae bacterium. Taxonomy (GTDB): domain Bacteria; phylum Bacteroidota; class Ignavibacteria; order Ignavibacteriales; family Ignavibacteriaceae; genus FEN-1297. The sequence goes on from JBJKOY010000432.1 coordinate 4,088, forward strand.
GTTTATGCTGTGAAAATCCACATCCATAACCCGGATTTCGATTTAAAAGACGGTATGCCCGCGGATGCGGCGGTAATCTTGTAATTGCAAAATTGCAAAATTACAAGATTACAAGATTACAAAATTGTATAATGAAAGAGTTGAAGGTTATATATTGAAAAATAATTAAGAAATTAAACTATTAAACAAAAGGGGGGAGAAATGACAATTAAAACATTTGAAGATCTACAGGTCTGGAAGGACGCAAGGGAATTTGTGAAATCGATATATGAATTAACATCCTCAATAGGTTTTAATAAGGATTATAGTTTGAAAGATCAAATACAAAGAGCGGCTGTTTCCATTATGAATAACATAGCCGAAGGATTTGAAAGAGACAACAATAAAGAATTCCAAAGCTTTTTGGGGATACTGCAAAGGTTCTGCCGGTGAAGTCAGATCTATGCTTTATATAGCTTTGGATTTAAATTATATATCAAAAGACGATTTTAATAAAAACTACGACGATGCGTTAAATATTATAAAACAAATAGCAAACTTCAGAAAGTATTTAAAAAATTTTATCAGAAAAGAAAAAATTACAAAATTAAAATTACTTGTAATTCATTTAATCAAATTTAAATAAAATAATCTTGCAATCTTGTAATCTTGTAATCTTGTAATTAAACTATGGCGACTGCAATAAAAGTAAATAACATAACAAAAGATTTCGGCGAATTAAGAGCGCTGAACGGTATATCTTTTGAAGTAAATAATGCCGAAATGTTCGGACTTGTAGGGCCCGACGGCGCCGGCAAAACTACTATGATCCGGCTGCTGTGCGGACTGCTTACCCCCACCGGCGGGACTGCGGAGTTGTTCGGCAGGGACCTTATAAAAGACAAAATAAAAATTCAGAAGCAAATAGGCTACCTGTCCCAGAAATTCAGTCTGTACGGCGATTTGACCATAGACGAAAACATCGAATTCTTTGCGGATCTGCACGGAGTTAAAGACTATAAAACGCGCAGAAACGAATTGCTTGAATTTACCAGGTTGACTCCTTTCAGAAAAAGACTAGCCGACAACCTTTCAGGCGGAATGAAGCAAAAACTGGCACTGGCCTGCACCTTAATTCATAAGCCTAAAATAATTTTTCTGGACGAACCGACCACCGGGGTAGACCCGGTATCACGCCGGGATTTCTGGAAAATACTTTGGGATCTCATAAAAGACGGAGTAACTATTTTTATGTCAACTCCCTACCTTGACGAGGCGGAACGCTGCAACAGGGTAGCGCTGCTCAATAAAGGCACGATAATGAGCTGCGATACTCCGAAAAATATTAAGGACTCGGTTCGGACAACTATTGTGGAGGTTGTAT
>JBJKOY010000433.1:0-43674 GCA_046706945.1 Ignavibacteriaceae bacterium
AATATTTGACTCCTTCGGAGTCAAGAGGATGAGATTAATAATTTTTTAATAAATTATTTCCCCGAAGGGGATAAATAATATTGCCTGGGACAACGTCCCTGGATTATATAAAAAACAAAAACAATACTCCGAAGGAGTTGCATAAGCATGAATAAACGGATTATATTTGATATTTATTGTTTAGGTGCAATTTTTTTAATCCCTGTATTTTCAGACTATACGTATCCTCAAACCGATTCATCAAATTCGGTACAGGATATTTATACGGAAATAATAGACAATTCTTTGGAAGATAAAGAAGAAGAATCAGATAATGTATCGGATGAATTTGAATATTTAAAAGATAACCCGGTAAATCTTAACTATGCCGATCTTTTCGAATTGCAAAATATTCCGTTTATTTCCGCAGAACAAGCAAAAGATATTTTGGAATATAGAAAAAAGTACGGAAGATTATTTTCTACTGAAGAATTGCTTGTAATAAACGGTTTTGATAAAAAGCTGGTCAATTTAATTAAACCCTTTGTTTCAATCGGAACAGGTAACAATGACTTAAATTCCTCGACTAATAACTCGGAGGACAACACACCTGTTATTTGGAGAGCCGAGCTCAGAAGCAGAATTTATCTTTCCCTTCAGCAAAAGAAAGGTTTTAAGGACAAGAAATTCGAGGGATCCCCGCTGAAGAATTACAATAGAGTAAAGATTCATATCGGAAAGTCCGCAGGAATCAACATATTATCCGACAAAGACGAAGGAGAAAAAAAAATAAACGATTTTGCCTCATTTGCCGTCTGGATAAGAAATATTTCTTTCTTGAAAAATTTCGTCTTAGGGGATTACTGCGTCGAAGCCGGACAGGGGCTTTCTTTGTGGAGTTCATATTCCTCTCCTTTGGGCATGGATGTTTTTTCTCCGGTCATGAGAAGTCAAAAATATATTAAACCGTATTCGAGCTCCGGGGAAAGCGGCTTTTTACGAGGCGCCGCATCCACACTCGGCGTAGGAAACTTTTCGCTAACCTTATATTACTCCGACCGTTTAACCGATTCCAATATTGATTCATCGACGGGAATAATAACGTCGGTAAAGTCGGACGGTTACCACCGAACAACGGGCGAAATAAATAAAAAAGGAAACTCCAGGGAAATTACCGCAGGTTCGGTGCTGGAATATAATTTCAAAAATTTTTTAAAATCCGGCTTGATTATTAACTATTCGAAATTAAATAAACCAATGAGACAAATTTTTTCGGATCCTACCGGCAAGTTCCTTAATTATTCATTTTATTACGATTTGTTTTTAACTCCGCTAAAAATTTCGGGAGAGACCGCATTCGACAGCCGAAATATCGCAGTTATTGACAACTTTATGTGTATTGTTTCACGCAAAATTATCACTTTAACATCCTTTAGATATTATTCCCCATATTATAACTGTCCGCACGGTCTGGGATTCGGAGAAGGATCAGGCACAAATAATGAGATAGGCTTTTATACTGGAGTATGTTATAAAACCGTGCTGGGGAAATTTCAATTTTATTACGACATGTACAAAAATATTCTTCCCGGTCCTAACGATATTTTCCCAGGAAAAGGCAGGAAAATATCTCTTTCATGGATATCTGGCATGTTATCCGGGTGCGAATTTACGGTTCGTTATAATTATTCTCAAAACCAGGTTAAAGAGACATTGAATAACTTAGCTACGGCCGGAACCGATTCGAAAAGCAAAATCAGACTCGAACTAAAGAAAAACTACGGAAGCCTTGTGATCAAGTCCCGGATAGATTATATAAATCTCTACGGCTCAGTTAACGGATCAACAGAAACCGGATTTATGATAAGCCAGGATATAATATATTCGCATGCCGGTTTATTTAAACTGTACGGTAGAATAATATTCTTCGGTACAAAATCATTTCAAACGGCGGTTTACGAATATGAAAACGACATGTACGGAGTTTATAAAAGCATTGCTCTATACGGGAACGGCTCGCGCTGGTATATTATTTTGCAAATCAGTCCGCTGGCAGGATTAAATATAAGTTTTAAATACTCCGAAACTTCTAAACCCGGTTCGAAATCTTCCGGAACCGGATATATGCTGATTAACGGTGATCTTAACAGTACCGCCGGCCTGCAGCTGGATTTTGTGCTTTAGCCGGATCTGCTCTATTCTTCCGAGAAATCCCGTCTAATCCCAGCCTTCACTCTTACCCAGGACAAAATACATATCGACGTCTCCTTTGCCCTTTACATTCAGCTTTCCCCGGTACTGGCAGTTAAAATAGTCCTTAACAAGTTGGTAAGTGCTTCCCGAAATATTTATTTTGCCGGGCAATGAACTGCTTTCCATTCTACTTGCAATATTAACGGTATCTCCCCAGACGTCGTAGGTGAATTTATTTGTTCCCACAACCCCGGCAACAACTTCGCCGGAATTTATACCGGCCCTTAAATTCCATGTTATCTTTGAACCCGTGTTCCTTTTGTCCATAAATTTCATCATTTCAAGCGCAGCCTGGACAATCTTTACCGCATGGTCTTTAGATTCTTTGGGGAATCCGGAGCCTATCATGTATGTATCGCCGAGAGTTTTTAATTTTTCCAGACCGTAACTTTCAATTATACCGTCGAAGCTCCTGAAAATGTCGTTCAACTCTTCGACAAGTTCGCCGGGCGGCATTGTGTTCATAATGCCGGTGAAACCCGGGAAATCAGTGAATAAAATCGTTATATCCGGATAATGTCTGGGCTTTACGATACCTTTTGCTTTCAATTCTTTTATTATTTCGTCCGGCAGAATATGATGCAGCAACTCGTCCGTTCTGTTTTTCTCGTCTTCCAGTTCCTTTGTCTTTATTTTTAACTGCGTTTCCATTTCATGTTTATAAAGAGCAATTTCTATAGCCGAATGTAAAGATCTTTCTTCAAAAGGTTTGAGAATATACCCTACCGGTTCCGTTATTTTAGCCTTCTGAAGAGTTTTTTCATCTGTAAATGCCGTTAAATACACAACCGGGATGTTATATTTCTGTTTTATTGCTTCCGCCGCCTGGATTCCGCTCATTTCCCCTTCAAGCATAATATCCATAATAATTAAATCGGGATTATCTGTCCGGGCATGCGAGATAACATCCTGACCGCTTGTAACATATGCGGTAATTACATAACCCAATTTTTCCAAAGTTTTCTTCAAATCAATTGCAATTATATATTCATCCTCGGCAATAAGTATTTTAATCTTATTTGTTACCATCATTTAAAAAATAATAAAAGTATAAGGTTATTATATGAGATGAAATATCTAACCGGCCGCGATTATTTTTGAATATTCTGTTCAATTTCTACCGGGATTTTTTTCCTTGATTTGACGAAATACATACTGACTAACCCGTTGCCGGAAACATTTATATCGCCGTGGTTTTCAAAATCGTACCGATCTTTTAATAATTCATAAGTCGTATTAGTTATATTTATTTTTCCCGCCTCCCCCTTTTTTTCCATTACATTGGCGAGGCTTACTGTTTTTCCCCAAACTTCATATGTGTATTTTCTTTTTCCGACAACCCCGGCTACCACGTTACCAGAGTGAATACCGGCTCTCATTTTCCAATTATATTTTGAGACCGAGTTTCTTTTCTTAAGATACATCTGCATTTCGAGCGCAGCATTGACAATATTATCAGCATGAAACTTATTCTCAACGGGCAGGCCCGAAGCGACCATATATGCATCGCCCATTGTTTTTAACTTTTCCAACCCGTAGCTCTCGATTATGGAATCGAAATTTTTAAAAATATCATTCAATTCATTAACCAGTTCCTGGGGCTGCATTTTAGAAGACAACGAGGTAAAATCCTGAAAATCGGTAAAAAGGATGGAAACCATTCCGTGTTCCCTCGGCTTAATACGCCCGTTTTCCTTTAACTCTTTCACGATTTCTTTAGGAAAGATATTATGCAGGAGAAGATCGGATTTGTTCCTCTCTTCCTCAAGTTCCCTGGTTCTTTCCTTGAGTTGAAAATTGATCTTATGTTTATATAAAGCCATTTCGATCGAGGAGTGCAGCGATCTTTCGTCAAAAGGTTTGAGCACATAACCGAAAGGTTCGGTGATTTTGGCCCTTTGAAGCGTTTCGTTATCCGCGAGTGCGGTTAGATATATAACGGGAATGTGGAATGTGTTCATTATTATTTCGGCCGCTTCAATTCCGCTCATTTCGCCGTCCAACACGATGTCCATAAGTACCAGATCAGGCTTTAGTTCTTTGGCTTTCTCAATTATTTCACTGCCGCTCCTGACGTTTGTCATTACTTCGTATCCGAGTCTTTCCAAAGTCTTCTTAATATCTTTGGCAATGATGTTCTCGTCTTCGGCAATTATAATTTTAGCATTGTTGAGCATCAACTAATAAGATTGATATAAATGTTGAATTTTTAATTTAGATTTAAAGATAATGTGATACTAATCTAGTTAAATTAATTCATATTTTTATAACTTTTAAAAATAATAAAAAAGAATATAATTAAAAAAGGACGAATTCTCGTTAATACAAGTGTTTTTTTGATTTAATTAATTGATGTCGTCACCTGCGAAGTTCTCTGCCTGCCGAAGAAATTTTCCCGGCCGTTTCCGCTGCCGGCTTTAATATCGGACATAATATATTTCCGCTTTTAATATCCCAAACTTCCCAATTTTAAAAAAAGTCGATATAATTTATAGTCAATTTTTTACTTATAGGCAATTGCAAAATAAGGGATCAATTGCCGAACTTTCTTTATAAGTCGTTTATAAATAAAATTTATTTTCGATAATGGAACAAAAATCCGTTTTTTCTTTTTGAAATCTAAATAATTATATTTGCTGAGGAAATTTGATCATTTCCGCTACAATACAATAGAAATTATATAGGGATATAATGCAAAGTTCAAAAGTCGATTTTCTTGTAAAGTATAATAACTTAGTCGCAAAAGCATTTACATCCTCCCGTGACCTTCCGGATAATTTATGCGAATTTTTATTAAGCGAATACGAGTTAAACGCGGTTGTACTTTTTAATATCGATTCCAACGATAAGCTTATTGTAATGGGAAAATCGGGAGAAACTAAAAAAAATATCTCAACCTCCGCAGTATTCGAATGTTCGGCATGCCGATTGTTTAATACTATGGAAAACATAATTTTCAGCACCCAGGACGAATGTGAAATCCAGGCATCGGAATATGTAATGTACGAAGGGTGCATGCAGTTAAAAATTTCGGACGATTCCAAAATCCTTTTCAAAATATCGAAAAAAACCCCGTTCTCAAATTCAGATAAAGACAACCTGCAGACAATAGGTTCTGCGCTGGGCAATATTCTGAAAATCTGGTTCGGAGATAAAATAATTTCGAATGCTTCGGTAGGAGAGATCATATCCGAAATTGCTCACGAATTGAGAACTCCCACCAACAGTATAATGGGTTTTGCCTCTCTTTTGAACGAAGAGAACCTGACATCTTCTCAGGCCGAATACGTCGCAACACTTAAAGATAATGCCTTGAACTTACTGGCAATTATCAACGATCTGATTGACCTTGCTAAAATGGACACTGGATTAACAAAGTTAAATCCGAATAATATAAGTCTGAGTTCGTTTATTGAAGATATAATCAAATTATTTTCGGATAAGAACAATCAGAATAAAATAGAATTTATTACTAATATAGATCCCAGCCTTCCCGACAATTTAAAATTAGACTCGCAAAAATTAAGATATGTTCTTGTAAATATACTTACCTATTCTTTAAGGCTGACCGAAAAAGGTAAAATATCCATGTCCGTATCTCCCGTATCTTCCAATAAGATCAACTTTATGATTTCGGATTCCAGCGGCGGTGTTTCTTCCTCGAAACTTAAAGAAATATTTAAGCCCTTCTCGCTGACGGAACTCGGGAACAATAAAATCGGGAATTCGACCGGGCTCGGATTAATACTTTCAAAAAAATACCTGGAATCTATGGACGGCGCATTCGAGATAAGCAGTGCGGTAGGTAAAGGGATGACATATAATTTCACAGTAGGCGCAGAAATATTGTCCCCGATAGAAGCGCAGATAAACGCACTCCCTAAGAACGAGAAAAAGAACAAAGTCCTGGTTGTAGAAGACGATTACGCTACTTCAAAATTATTAAGCAATTACCTCAACAAATGGGGTTACAATCCCACCATAGTCAATTCCGCTGAGCAGGCTATGAAAGCTGTGGACAAGGAAATTTTCCTTGCGGTTCTTTTGGATATTGTACTGCCCGATTCGAACGGATTTGAATTGTTGAAGAGAATAAGAGAACATAAAAACGCCAGGCATACACCGGTTATTGTTTGCTCCGTTGAAGCCGAACAGCAAAAAGCGTTTTTAATGGGAGCGGTGGAATATTTCGTAAAACCAATAAAATACAAATATCTTGTCGAAGTTCTTAACAGCTATAAATTGCGCAAGGATTCCAACATTCTGATAGTTGACGACGACGTCCCGACTTTAAATCTTATAAAAGAAGCGGTTGTGCAAGCCGGATTCAATGCAATTGCCGAATCTCATTCCTCAAGAGTCATGAATATGATTGAATCGATGAGCCTGGATCTGGCAATTATAGATCTGGACATGCCCGAGGTAAACGGATTCGATCTTATTAAACAAATAAAAACAAAACCTGCTTTTTCTAAACTTCCGGTGATCATTTATACCGGTAAGGAGAGCTACCGGGAAGATCTTAAAAAAATCGACGGGATGTTCGCCGAATTGCTAGAAAAAAGCAGTACGAACATTGAAGAATTATCGGATATAATAAACCAGATGATAAACAGATACGAAGATTTACCGCCGGCCGAAGAAATAGCAAAACAGGATAACACGGTGAAAATACTGCTGGTTGAAGATTATAAGCATTCCCAGATTATCGTTACCCGGCTGCTGAAAAAGAACAGCTACGAATCGATTGTAGTTGTGGAAAACGGCGCCGAAGCGGTTGAAGCAGTCCAAAAGCAAAAATTCGATTTAATCCTAATGGATATGCAAATGCCTGTAATGAACGGATTCGAAGCAACGGAGAGGATCAGGCAGTTGCCGGAATACAGGGAAATTCCCATTATCGCACTCACTGCTTTTGCCATGAAAGGCGATAGGGAAAAATGCCTGGACGCCGGTGCAACGGACTATATCCCCAAGCCGATCGACAGCCAGGAATTTATTGAAAAGGTAAAATATTATACCGACCGGAAGGTTAACACGATTTAATTTCTGCCGGTTCCCGAAACAGAATAGCCATGCTTTTACGCATTTCTTTCATCCCGGAAATAAAATTACAAGATTGCAAGATTATAAAATTACAGGATTGAAAGTCTGATTTTTCTTCCGGGTTTAATCGAGCCGTAGAAATAATTAAATAAGAATTAAAATGGAAAGTGATAATATAAGAGTCCGCTTCGCCCCCAGTCCTACGGGTTATTTACACGTAGGAGGATTACGCACCGCTCTCTACAATTATTTGTTCGCAAAAAGTAAAAACGGGAAATTTATTCTAAGGATAGAAGATACCGATAGGAACAGGTTTGTAGAGGGAGCGGTTGAGAATTTGATCAATTCTCTGAAATGGTGCGGAATAGAATACGACGAGGGACCCGATACGGGCGGAAACTTTGGACCCTATATGCAATCGCAAAGGCTGGATATCTACAACAAATTTGCCGCTGAATTAATTAATAAGGATAAGGCTTATTATTGCTTTTGCACTCCGGAAAGATTGAACGCGCTTCGTGAAGAACAGCAGAAACAAAAACTGCCTCAGGCAAAATACGATAAGCATTGTCTGCATTTGACCCGGCAGGAAATTCAGGAAAAGCTGGATTCGGGAATTTCCCGTGTAATACGCTTGAACGTCGAACCGGGGCACGCAATTTCGTTCCGGGATATTGTAAGAGGCGAAGTAGAATTCAACAGCAGCAATATCGATGACCAGGTCCTAATTAAAAGCGACGGTTACCCAACGTATCATTTGGCAAACGTTGTAGACGACCATTTGATGCAGATCAGCCACGTAATAAGGGGCGAGGAATGGCTGTCTTCCACGCCCAAACATATTTTGTTGTACGATTTCCTGGGATGGGAAAAGCCGGCTTTTGCCCACCTGCCCCTTCTATTAAATCCTGATCGGTCAAAGTTAAGCAAACGCCAGGGAGATGTCGCGGTTGAAGATTACCGATCGAAAGGTTTTTTAAAAGAAGCGCTTATAAACTTTGTAGCTCTATTGGGGTGGAATGCCGGCGACGACCGAGAATTTTACCTGATGCCTGAACTAATAGATAATTTTTCTCTTGAAAGGGTAAACAAATCGGGCGCCGTTTTCGATCTTGAAAAATTGAATTGGCTTAATGCCGAACACCTGAGATTTAAATCGAATAAAGAGATCCTGCCTCTTCTATTGGAAGAACTAGGGAAATCGAAATTTAAAGACAAAGAACTCACAGATGAATATCTCCTGAATGTAATAGATTCTATGAAGGAACGGGTCTCTTTCGTCGGCGAGTTTATTACCAAATGCCCGTATTTTTACGAACCTCCGGTTGAATACGACGCAGCCGCGGTTGCCAAAAACTGGAAACCGGAAACAGCAGAACACCTTAGGAAGCTGGCCGGAGCTTTCGGAATGCTGGCAGGTGAACCGTCGAAGGAGGACTATGAAAACGCTCTCTCGCGTACCGCGGAGGATTTGAAATTAGGCAAAGGTAAATTGATTCATCCGCTCAGACTGGCGGTATCGGGTACCGGTACCGGCCCAGGAATGTATGATCTTTTATTTATTTTAGGTGAGAAAGAAGTACTTGAAAGGATCGAAAGAGCGGTAGAAAAGATAAAAGTTGACAAATGACTGAAGCATGAATGCATGTTCTTCGAAATGATATTTTTTAATTCATGCAAGCATGCGTTCATGCATCCGTGCTTTTCCGTTTTTCTTTCAGTCCTGCGAAAATCGAAATCGGGCATCAAGTGTCCATTATCCTGCAAAAAAAATTAATTGACCTTTTTCAGACCTTTACTCCAGCTGTCCTTCAATGTTACGGTCCTGTTGAATACAATTTTTCCGGGTGTAGAATTTTTCGTATCGACGCAGAAATAGCCCGTCCTCTCAAATTGAAATCTTTCCCCGGGTTTTGAGTTTTTCAGGTAAGGTTCGATTAATGCGTTTTCGATTACCTGAAGCGAATCGGGATTGATATTTTCAAGCCAGTTTTCGTCCGAAGCCGGATCTTCAACATTAAAAAGCCTGTCGTATAATCTAACTTCCGCTTTGGAAGCATGCGCTGCCGAGACCCAATGTATTGTGCCTTTGACTTTTTTGCCGCTTTTCCCGGTGCCGCTCCTTGTTTCGGGATCGTAAGAACACCTGAGCTCGACTATTTCTCCTTCCGAGTTTTTAATTACTTCTTCGCATTTTATTATATATGCATACCGCAGTCTTACTTCACCGCCGGGCATAAGCCTGAAATATTTTTTAGGCGGATCTTCCATGAAATCCGCGGCCTCGATAAACAGTTCTCTTGAAAAAGGAATTTTTCTTGTGCCCATCTCCGGATCTTCCGGATTATTTATGCCTTCCAGGTCTTCGGTTTTACCTTCCGGATAGTTTATAATGACCACTTTTATGGGGTTCAATACGGCCATTGCCCTGTGAGCGTGTTTGTTCAAATCTTCCCTTACCGCATATTCGAGCAGCGCAATATCGGTCATGGCATCGCGCTTTGCCACCCCGACAATCTCCGCAAAGCTCCTGATGGATTCGGACGTATATCCTCTTCTCCTTAACCCGGAAATAGTAGGCATCCGGGGATCGTCCCAGCCGTCGACGTATTTATCCCGGACAAGCTGCAGAAGTTTCCTTTTGCTCATAACGGTGTAATTTAAATTAAGCCTGGCAAATTCTATCTGCTGCGGGTGATAAATATTCAGCGAATCCAGGAACCAATCGTAGAGCGGTCTATGATTTTCGAACTCCAAAGTGCATATGGAATGAGTTATGCCTTCGATAGAATCTTCAAGGCCGTGCGCCCAGTCGTAAGTAGGATAAATGCACCATTTGCCGCCCTGTCGGTGGTGTTCCGCATGAACTATCCTGTACATAATAGGGTCACGCAGATTTATATTAGGAGATGCCATGTCTATCCTGGCGCGCAGTACCTTTTCCCCGTTCTTAAATTCCCCGTTTTTCATGCGACGGAACAAGTCAAGATTCTCTTCGATGCTTCGCGAACGGCACGGACTTTCTTTCCCGGCTTCCGTAAGAGTGCCTCGGTATTCCCTGATCTCGTCGGCCGATAAATCATCCACATAAGCCAAAGCTTTTTTTATAAGATCCAAGGCCCATTCATACATCTTATCGAAATAATCGGACGCAAAAAGTATCCTGTCCTCGAAATCGGCGCCGAGCCATTTTACGTCGTCAACAATCGAATCGACGTACTCCTGCTCTTCCTTGCTGGGATTTGTATCGTCGAACCTCAGATTAAATTTTCCGTTATAATCATGTGCCAATCCGTAATTCAAACAAATCGATTTGGCATGTCCTATATGAAGGTATCCGTTCGGTTCAGGGGGAAATCTCGTATGAACCCTGCCGCTCCATTTATTAGTTTTTAAATCCTCGTCCAGAATTTCTCTTATAAAATTCTTTGGTTTTGCGGGATTATTGTCGTTATTATTCTTAGAATCTTCCATTGTTTTGATGATTTGTTGTATTTAATATTTTTGAGCTATAAAATTACATAAATTAAAATATTCGCTCAAATCCGTGTGCGAAATAATTTTGATTTCAAACCCGGATTGATTTCGGGATATTATAAACTATAATAGGTTATTTATTTATGAAAAAAAGTATTCTGGGTTATCTTTAGAAACGTTTCACTGAAACTATTTCAAATTTAGATCTGAAGAATCTTGGGGTTATAAGGCATGATCGATTAAAAAAGCCGATTATACTGATTTTTGACGGATAATTAATATAAAATTCGTATAATCGGCTGCAAGACATGAGTGATTAAGCGTTTATTCCGCTTGAACTTGAACTTGAACTTGAACTTTCTCACTTCCCTTTTCTTTTAATTTATTGACATATTCCATAGCGTTTAATGCCGCAATCGTTCCGTCGGCCACGGCAGTTGTTATTTGCCTGTATTTTTTCATTACTGCGTCACCTGCGGCAAATACCCCTGTTATATTAGTTTCGAGATTAGTCTTTGTTATTATTTCATTCCAATCATTTAACCCGATAATACCCTTAAAAATATCCGTATTGGGTTCATATCCTATGAAAATAAATACTCCGTCAATTTTCATCGATGTTATTTCATTTGTCCTGCTGTTTTCAATAACTACGCTTTCCAGCCCTTCGTCCCCGGAGAACTCCGTAATCTTCGATTCCATAATAAACCGTATCTTATCGTTTTTAACTGCTTCCTCGACAGCATGGACGGAGGCCTGGAAATTATCGAACTGGTGAACGATAGTTACCGATTTAGCATATTTGGTTAAAGAAACCGCTTCTTCAAGGGCCGAATTGCCGCCTCCCACGACAATGATATTCTTGTCCAGGAAGAAATCCCCGTCGCATGTCGCGCAGTACGAAATCCCTTTACCTTTGAACTTATCTTCTCCGGGAACGTGTAAAGTTCGCGAGCGGCCGCCGGTAGCAAGTATTACCGAAAAAGCTTTGTAGATATCTTTATGATTGACTTCGACCGATTTTATCTCTTCGTTCAGATTTAGCTTGGTAACCTTGATATTAGAGCGCACAGTGCAGCCGAATTTTTTGGCCTGGTTTTTCATAATATTCGAGAGCTGGTATCCGCTTATATTTTCGACGCCCGGATAATTTGCTACTTCATGTGTTAAAACCATCTGTCCGCCGGCTGTGCCTTCGTTTAAAATTAATGTATTCATTTTTCCCCTTCCCAAATATATACCTGCGGTTAATCCCGCAGGCCCGCCGCCGATGACTATAACATCAAATATATTTTCGTCCATTTTAACTCCGGTTGCATATTTGAAATGTTTATTGAACGAAATTTTTATTCAGGATCGAAGTTACCTGATCCATATTCTGAATACTGCTTGTTGCTTCAACAACCTTTCCGTTTTTAAAATAAACCGTAAAAGGCAGTCCGCTGAAGTTTCTGCATTCCGGAAGGTTTCTTATAACATGAGAATGGTGGGCATCGAATTCCAGGTCCCGGAACGCTACGTTCTTAAAATCATCCTGTAAATCTTCCATTACTCCGTAAACAGGTACGCACATCGGCCCCATCCTTCCGCAGCAAACCATTACATTTTCGTTGTTCTTCAACAAATCCTTAAAATCTTCTTCCGACTCAACATGTTTTAAATTTGTGTGTAACATTTGTACTCCAGTATTTGATTGGTAATAATTATAATTTTCAAGTCATTCGATGCCGTTAATTTGAAAAGGTTGCGTCACAATTTGAAATATAGAATTGACCTTATTTATTAATATTTATAGATTAAACCCGAACGAAATTGATAAGTTATATGAGAAAACAGTAATAAAACGGATTATTAATGAAGTTCCCCATATACATGGACAATCACGCAACTACCAGGCTCGATCCGAGAGTTCTTGAAGCTATGCTGCCGTACTTCTCCGAGAAATACGGGAATTCGGCTAGCAAAAACCATTCTTTCGGATGGGAAACTGAAGCTGCAGTTGAAAATGCCAGGGAGAAAATTGCTACCTTAATTAATGCCGAAAAAGACGAGATATTCTTTACGGGGTGCGCAACCGAGTCTATAAATATCGCTCATTTCGGTATTGCCGAAGCATATGCACGCGGACAAAGCAATATTATAAGTTCCCAAATAGAACACAGCGCCGTTCTTGATTCATTAGATATCCTGCAAAGAAAAGGCGTGGATATTTCGTTACTTCCGGTAGATAATTACGGCGGAACCGACTTGGACGGACTCCGGGATACGATTAACGGCAATACTTTGCTGGTTTCCTTAATGGCCGCTAATAACGAAATTGGCACTGTAAATAATTTGTTCGAAATCGGCAGAATATGCGCCGAAAAAAACGTGCTTTTCCACACGGATGCAACACAGGCGCTCGGTAAGGTAAAAATTGATGTTAAAGAACAGAATATAGCGCTTGCTTCTTTTTCAGCCCATAAAATTTACGGTCCCAAAGGAGTTGGCGCTCTTTACATCCGCAAAAGCGGCGGAAAAATAAGAGTAATACCTAGGACTTTCGGCGGCGGACACGAAGGCGGAATTAGACCGGGCACATTAAATGTCCCCGGTATAGTCGGTTTCGGGAAAGCAGTTGAATTGTGTTCCGATTTCATGAAAGAAGAAATTAAAAATATAAAATATCTGCGGGACAGACTGTATAAAGGTATAGTTTCAAACTTAAATGATGTTTACCTTAACGGAAGCATTGAAAATAGGCTTGTTAATAATTTAAATTTAAGTTTTAAATTTGTCAGAGCCGAATCCTTTATCTCAAATTTAAGGGATATTGCAGTCTCTTCCGGTGCCGCCTGTTCATCGGCAACACTGAAGCCCAGCCATGTTCTGAAGGCAATCGGTTTAAGCGACGAACTTTCGCGCTGTTCAGTCAGATTCGGTCTCGGCAGATTCAATACGGAGGAGGAAATCGATTATTCCGTACGCCGAATTACGGAAACAGTAAATAATTTAAGAAGCTTTTCTCCTCTCGCGGAGTTAAAATTTTCTGAAACAGGAATAAAATAAAAATATGACTAAAGGAAATATAATGGAATATGCGAACCTTATAGAAAAAGAAGACAAAGTATTTCTAAATTTTTTAAGGGCCAAATACCCGTTGTTTCATAATTCCAATTTCTTTTTTAGAGACCTTCAATACGGTTCGATGAAGTTTCTGGAGAAAAAAGGAATTAAGATCAACATCCCGCAATCGATAAGTATTGCAAAAACGATAGGCGACTATTTTGAGAAGAAAGGCATTTTTATTAGGGTAAATAACATGGGATGGAGGCTTAATTATCCCGAATTTGTGACGGCTGCCCCAGGAGATCCTTTTTAACATGCTTTACCCCGCTTTTAATGTTGCATTTTTATAATTTTTTAAAATATTTATCTTGATGAAAATAAAAGAGAGGTGAAAATAATGGCTAATGTTCAATTGGAAAGCGAAATTAAAGTCAGTGAAAAAGCCGCAAAAGAAATTAATAAAATAAAAAGCGAGAATAATATTCCCGATTCGTACGGTTTAAGAGTCGGAGTTAAAGGCGGAGGATGTTCAGGTTTGACATATACGCTTGGTTTCGACACCGATGCGAAGGAAGGCGATTCCGTGATAGAACAGAACGGAATAAAACTGCTGGTTGACGGTAAAAGTTTATTCTACCTTTCCGGCACCGAACTGGATTTTACCGACGGGTTAAACGGCCGCGGATTTGTTTTTAATAATCCCAACGCAACAAAAACCTGCGGTTGCGGAGAATCATTCAGCGTGTAATTTTAATTAATTATATTTATGCGGGTATTGGATCAAAGCTTTGCGGAAAGATTTGGCGTTTTACCCGGGGGCTATATTTCAACCTCAGCTAAAGAAAAATTATCAATCAATCATTACTTAGGAGGAAAAAATGGGAAAGTTCGAATTGCCTAAATTGCCGTACGCCTATGATGCCTTGGAGCCGTATATCGACAAGATGACTATGGAAATACATTATACAAAGCATCATCAAGGATATGTAAATAACTTAAATAAAGCTATTGAAGGAACTCCTTTGGAATCCAAGAACCTGGAAGACATTCTAAAGGGAGCTTCTAAAAATCCTGCTGCCGTAAGGAACAACAGCGGAGGCGTATTCAACCACAGCTTGTTCTGGACCGTTATGAAGCACAACGGCGGAGGAGCTCCGGCCGGAAAATTAGCGGACGCCATAAATGCGGCGTTCGGGTCTTATGAAGAATTTAAAACGAAATTTACGAATGCGGCAGCTACAAGGTTCGGTTCCGGCTGGGCCTGGCTTATTGTAAAGGATAATAAACTTCTGGTCACTTCCACGCCGAATCAGGATAATCCCCTGATGGATGTCGCCGATGAAAAAGGGACTCCGATCCTCGGATTAGACGTTTGGGAACATGCTTATTATCTAAAATATCAGAATAGACGACCTGAATATATCGAAAACTGGTGGAAAGTGGTTAACTGGGACGAAGTAGCTTCACGGTTCTCGTCAATAAAATAAAAATTACGTCCTATTCTTTAAGCCACATGTAATAATTCATGTGGCTTTTTTTATTTTAATAAGCTGATAACCCCGCCCGCAAGCTGATATAAACCCAGGAAGGCCAGAATAATCCCCGAAATCAAGACTAAATTTTTTTGCACACTCCGGTTTAAAAATTTTGTCAGGCCGAATACTAATATAGTTGCCGCAAGCGTCACCGTCATGGTGAAATAAAAAGAACTTACGAGCAGAACAGAGTAAAACGGATCCGCTTGCCAGTACTTAATTACCAAGGGGCCCAGGATTAAACTCCATCCCAAATACGGACCGGGATTTAAAAAATTTACTGCGACAGCCTGCAGTAAAGTGCGCGGCTGAGTTTTGACCGCCGGGTTTTCTGCAACGGCTTTTCTTGATTGTCGATAGGCCGAAAGAGCGAGATAAATCAGAAGAACTCCGCCTGCCGTCTGCATGTAGTTTATAAAATAATGAGGAAACCTGTTCAATATCAGGAGGATTAAAAAAGCAATGGGGCCGTCGCTTATAATAGGAGCAAACGAAGCCGGCAGGGTATGCTTCCAGCCGTGTTGAGTAACTTTGCTGAATAAGAAAGCCTGCAGAGGTCCCGGCTGTATTGCCGCTGCAAATGCGAATCCTGTTCCGGTCAGTAAGATTTCCAGCATTGCTTAAAAGACAGGTTAAAATGGAGGACTTTTAAATTTAAAAAGGACGGATCAACCTTCCATCCTTTCCAAACAATTTGTATTAATTTTATTTAATACCGGCACTAGAATATTTCTCAGCTAATTTAATGCGGTTCATAGCTCTTTCCGCAGCCGCTTTAGCTCTTGCAACATCCGTTTTGCCGGATCCTTTATCGTCCAATCTTTGCCTGGCCCTGGTCAAAGCGCTATTAGCCCTTTCAACATCTATGCTTTCGACAGCTTCAAGGGAATCGGCGAGTAAGCGAATATTATTATTCAGCACTTCAACCGTACCTCCGCCGGTTGCAAAATATTTTTTAACGTCCTTATCAAGATCCAGTCTAATGGCACCGATCTCAAAAGTGCTGATAATAGGGGCATGGTCTGGGAGAATTTGAAATGTGCCTACGGAGCCGGGTATTGTCGCGGAAACTATTTCTCCCCTGTATTCAACTTTTTTCGGAGTCAATATTTCGATTTTTAATTGCGCCATAATTATTTCATCGCTTTTGCTCTTTCAACGGCCTCTTCAATAGTGCCAACGTACATAAATGCTGCTTCAGGAAGATCATCGTACTCGCCGTTTATGATTGCTTTGAACCCTCTTATCGTATCCTCAATCTTTACGTATTTCCCTTTGTGTCCGGTAAACTGCTCTGCAACATGGAAAGGCTGACTGAAGAATCTTTGGATTCTCCTTGCCCTTTTAACAACGGTTTTATCCTCGTCGGAAAGTTCGTCCATACCGAGAATATTTATGATATCCTGAAGGTCTTTATATTGCTGAAGGATTTCCTTGCAGTTCTTGGCTACGTCGTAATGTTCGTCTCCTATAATACCCGGTTCAAGAATTCGAGAAGTAGAGTCCAGAGGATCTACCGCGGGGTAAATACCGAGTTCGGAGATTTGCCGGCTCAGCACCGTGGTGGCGTCAAGGTGAGCAAACGCAGCGGCAGGAGCGGGGTCCGTCAGGTCGTCTGCCGGGACGTAAATAGCCTGAACCGAAGTAATCGATCCTTTATCCGTAGAAGTAATTCTTTCCTGCAAGGCGCCCATTTCAGTCGCAAGGTTGGGCTGGTAGCCTACCGCAGAGGGCATTCGTCCTAGAAGCGCGCTCACTTCGGAGCCAGCCTGGGTAAAACGGAATATGTTGTCAATAAAGAGAAGCACGTCTCTCCCCTCTTCATCACGGAAATATTCCGAAATGGTTAGGCCCGTCAAAGCAACTCTTAGCCTTGCTCCCGGCGGTTCGTTCATCTGACCGAAAATCAGGGCTGTTTTTTCCAGAACGCCGGATTCCTTCATCTCAAGCCAAAGGTCGTTGCCTTCGCGGGTTCTTTCGCCGACGCCTGCAAACACGGAATAACCGCCGTGCTCCTGGGCTATATTGTGAATCAATTCCTGAATAATAACCGTTTTTCCTACGCCCGCACCGCCGAATAATCCGGTTTTTCCTCCCTTTGAATAAGGTTCGATGAGATCGATGACCTTAATTCCAGTTTCGAAAATTTCCGATTTTGTAGAAAGGTTCTTAAACAGAGGAGCCGGTCTGTGGATTGGAAAGGTCTTATCGGATTTTATCTCTCCCAATCCGTCTATCCCCTTCCCGATCACGTTTATCAGCCTTCCCAGCGTCGAAGGACCGACCGGAACGGAAATAGGTTCACCCGTATCGAAAGCTTCCATACCCCTTACCAAACCGTCGGTCGAATCCATAGCCACGGACCTTACCCTGTCCTCGCCCAAATGCTGCTGAACTTCGGCGATGAGATTTTCCTCCCGGCCTTCGGGATTTGTTCTTGGAATTCTTATCGCGTTATAAATTTTCGGCAAATGCCCTTCCTCGAATTCAACGTCGACTACCGGCCCGATAACCTGGATTATTTTTCCTTTAAGTTCGCTCATCTTATTCCTTTAACGAATTAAAATTTAGTTTGTAAATTTAGTTATTCTTTGAAGATTTTACAAATTTTTGAAATATACGGTGTTGTTTCTATTTATATGGATAACAATAAGATAAGACAATTCCAAATGTAATTTAAAATACATTTTCCGTAAAACTATTACTTTTATAAATTTATTTTATTATGTTCCTTCAAATAGATATAGAAAATATGCGGATCTATAAATATTACCTTCATTATTAAAGCAGATAAATTATTTAAGAAACATTATAATCTACGGATTCCGGGCGGCCATACGGATAAACAATTGACGTTTTATCGCAATGGACAAATAAAGCCGGAATTATTTTCGATTTTAAAATAATTTTAATGACGGTTCTTAACTGCTTAATTTCGAGTTTGCAGAACATATATACTGAATATATCAAGATGATGTTTGCCGAAAGGTTTGATGTTTCACCCTGATTTTTTCCGGGTACAGCAAACATGAATCGGCGAAATTTATTATGCTTTATACCGAGAATTAAACAAAATATCTAAATCGGAATTATTTAAGATTACCGGGTATGCGGATTTCCTGGTAATCTTATCAGGTTTATACATACGAGGGAGGGATAATGATCGGAGAAAAAATTTCCCATTATAAAATATTACAGAAAATCGGCGAAGGCGGAATGGGAGTTGTGTACAAAGCCGAAGATTTGAAACTGGGAAGAACCGTTGCAATTAAATTTTTACCCTCGCATCTTGCTTCCGACGCGGAAAATAAAGCCCGGTTCATTCAGGAAGCTAAGGCTGCCGCCTCATTAAACCATCCAAATATTTTAAGCATTTTCGAAATAGACGAGCAGAACGGTTCTCTTTTTATAGTTATGGAATATTTAGAGGGAGAAACTTTAAAATCGTATATCCGAAATTTAAAGACAGGAGCCGGAATTCCTTACATAAAAGCAACCGAGTGGCTGATCCTTATTGCGCAGGGACTTAAAGGAGCACACGATAAAAACATTGTCCACCGCGACATTAAGTGCGAAAATATAATGGTTACCAAGGATAACAAGTTAAAAATTATGGATTTCGGCCTTGCCAAACTTCAGGGGGGATCCGGCTTCACAAAGACCGGCACTTCTCTGGGAACGCTTTCTTACATGTCCCCCGAACAGGCGCAGGGTCTGCCGGCCGACCACCGTTCCGACATATGGTCGCTGGGGGTAGTTTTCTACGAAATGCTCACCGGCGAAACGCTTTTTAAAGCCGAACATGAAGCCGCTTTATTGTATCTTGTAGTAAATGAAGATCCGCCTGCGCCCAGCCTGCTGGACAGGAAAATACCCCAAAAGCTCGACATGATCGTGCAGAAAATGCTGATGAAAGATCCTGTAAAAAGATATCAAAATATTGACGATATTATTAAGACCCTGGAAACAGCAAGAGAAGAATTCGAGAAATCATCAACGACCGCTAAAAAGAAAGCTATTGCGGTTCTTCCGTTCGACAATATAAGCTCGGACAAAGAGAACGAATATTTCGGCGACGGGCTGACGGAAGAACTGATAGCCAATTTATCGCGTTTGAAAGAAATGAGAGTTATCTCCAGAACGACAACCATGCAGTACAAGGAAACAAAGAAAGACATTAGGACCATAGGCAACGAACTCGGCGCAAGGTATATAATGGAAGGCAGCGTCAGGAAATTCCACGACGATTTGAGAATAACCGCACAATTAATCGATGTTGAAAGCGACGAACAGCTATGGGCTGAAACTTATAAAGGAAAACTCGCGGATATTTTCGATATCCAGGAAAAAGTGGCTAAGCAGATCGTCGACGCATTAATGGTAAAGCTAACGCCCACAGAAAAGGTGGAATTGACAAAGCGTCCCACTCTTAACGCCGAAGCTTACGATTTTAACCTCAGGGCCAGGAATTATCTTTACCGCCAGACGAAAAACAATATTCAATTCGCGATACAATTTTTTGAAAAAGCAATCGTTCTCGACTCGCGCTATGCCGAAGCCTACGCCGGCCTGGCGGAAACCTACGCTATAAAATACGCTTATTTCGACAGGAAGGACGAATGGCTTGAAAAAGCCCTTGAGCTGAGCTTAAAGGCCATTATGTACGATTCGACGCTTTCCGAAGCTTACGCAGCTCTGGCATTGGCATACTTTTATAAATCCTCGATCGACGAGGCATTAACCGCGGTTAATAAATCGCTCGAATTGGATCCGAACAACTTTTTCGGCTACTGGATACTGGGAAGAATTTAT
Organism: Ignavibacteriaceae bacterium; assembly: GCA_046706945.1. Taxonomy (GTDB): domain Bacteria; phylum Bacteroidota; class Ignavibacteria; order Ignavibacteriales; family Ignavibacteriaceae; genus FEN-1297. The sequence goes on from JBJKOY010000433.1 coordinate 20,151, forward strand.
TTTACCACCGATCAAGATAAAGATGCGGTGGAACCGTTTAAAAAAGTGCTCGAATTAAATCCGGAATTTTACACCGCGTACAGCGACTTGAGAATGACATACGAGCGTCTGAATGAAAAACAAAAGCACGACGAAATAATACAGAAAGCGCTCGAATTCTTCCCTAAATATTTAAATAAAATTCCTGAAGATTCCCGTGCTCATATTTTTTATTCACAGCAGTTATTGTTAAACGGTAATTCGGAAAAAGCCAAGGAAGAAATAAAAATAGCGCTGGATTTAAGTCCGGATGACAACGTAATGCAGTATAACGCGGTTTGTATGTATTCCAGGATGAACGAGAAAAAACACGCCATCGACACCTTAATAAAAATTATAGAAGCCGGTTTTGCCAATTTCGAATGGATTAAAAGGGATCCCGATTTAAATAATATACGTAACGAACCGGAATATGCGGAATTGATGAGAGATAAATAGCTGAATGTACTACGAACTGAAAAATATAATAAATAACGCCGATACTCTGATTCAGATTAAAAAGAAGGATTTGCGGCCGGGAGATCAAGTCCAGCTTAAAACCGTAAATTCGATTTATATTATTAAGGTTGAAAATGACGGAAGTTATATTGTGTCGGGAGGCTGGTTCGATAAAATGGAAATGTCGCCGGTTAAAATAACGATAGCAGGATGTACTTGGGGCGGCAGCATTATTAAAACTGACATAATTGCGGCATGCGGACTTCATCTTGAATTCGGCAACCGCCTGCGCACCAGCTCTATCCAGGAGATTATTTACTTCCCGCGCGGAATAAATAACTGAAAATTTACTGAAAACTATTTTCAATTCGTTTACGTTCAATTGAATTAATTTCTATTATGATATAGAACCGGTTGAAGGTGCTACCGATGCGGTTCGATTAAGCATTCATTCGACTGATTTAACGACTTAACGAGTAATTCGCGGAATAAATACAGATAAATTTCTAAGGCAGAAAGCACGTATGGTAGGTAAAAAAATATTGCATTATAAAATCCTGGAGAAACTCGGGCAGGGCGGAATGGGAGTGGTATATAAAGCCGAAGATACCAAACTTAAACGTGAAGTCGCAATTAAATTTCTTCCCCAAAGCATTTCGTCAAACCCGTCCGAAAGACTTAGATTTGAAGTAGAAGCGCAATCCGCAGCCGCACTGAATCATCCCAATATAACGGTGGTCTATGCCATCGAAGAATTTAACGGCGAAGTATTTATAGTGATGGAATATATCAAGGGTGAGGAGTTAAAGGAAAAAATAAAATCGGGGGCAATCGATATAGAGGAAGGATTAAGGATAGCCGTTCAAATTGCAGAGGGCTTGGATGCGGCTCACAGAAAAGGAATAATACACCGCGATATAAAATCGTCCAACATAATGATAACCGCAGACGGAGCAGCAAAAATAATGGATTTCGGACTGGCAAAGGTTGCGGACGGCTCCCAACTTACAAAAACCGGAACAACAATGGGAACGGCTGCTTATATGTCCCCCGAACAGGCAAGGGGCGAAAAACCGGATCCGAGGTCCGACATCTGGTCGCTGGGAGTTGTCCTTTACGAAATGCTTACCGGCTGTCTGCCCTTTTACTTCGAATATGAACAGGCCGTTATTTATGCCTTATGCCACGAAAGACATACCCGTGCTTCAGCATTGAACGAAAAAATCTCAAGTTCGCTTGATAAAATTATAGACCGGTGCCTGGAGAAAAAACCTTCCGAACGTTTTCAGGAAACGCGCGAACTTATTGAGCAGTTAAAACTAGCCGCGCAAATGCCCGAAGAATTAAATGATAGCGAAGACGATACAATATCCATCGCTGTTCTGCCGTTCTCGGATATAAGTCCAGATCAGGACAACAAGTACTTCAGCGAAGGGCTGACCGAGGAAATAATAGCCAAGCTTTCCAAATTGGAAAAAGCAAAGATAATTTCCAGGACTTCCGTTATGAACCTTAACCGTTCGGATAAAACCATGAAGCAAATGGCTCTGGAACTGGACGTCCGGTACATGATCGAAGGGAGCGTAAGAAAAAACGTCAACAACCTGCGAATTTCGATCCGCCTTATAGACGCTTACCGGGATGCTTACCTATGGGCGGATAATTTCAACGGAACTACAAATCAGATATTTGATTTCCAGGAAGACGTTGCTTCAGAGATTGTTAAAGCGCTTAAAATAAAATTAACCCCGGAAGAAAAAATAAACATAAACCGGAGAACGACGGAGGATACAGAAGCTTATCAATATTACCTAAAAGGCAGGTTCTTCTGGAATAAAAGGACGGCGGACGGTATAAGGACAGCCATAGAATACTTTGAAAAAGCAATAGGGATCGATCCGAATTACCCGCTCCCCTGGTCCGGCATAGCCGATTCGTACAACCTAATCAGCGAACTGGGAGCGGTATCGAGCAAGGAGGTATATCCCAAAGCAATGGCGGCAGCCCGCAGAGCGGTTGAACTCGACGACCGTCTTTCCGAAGCTCATGCTTCATTGGCATGTCTGCTTATGCTTAAGGACTGGGATTGGAAAAGTTCTTTGAAGGAATTTATGCTCGCTATCAAATACAACAAGAATTATGCAACTGCCCACCAATGGTACAGCGAGTGGCTTTTGTTCAACGGATTTTTAAATGAAGCCTTAGCCGAAATGGCAACCGCCGTAAAGCTTGACCCTCTGTCTACGGCTATTTTAAAGGATATGGGTACAACGTTTTATTATCTGAGAGACTACGAAAAGGCTATCGAATTTGCGTTTAAATCCCTGGAGCTGGACTCAAATTTGGCAACGGCATATCGGCTTCTATCTCTTGCATATCTCGGTAAAAAAATGTTCCGTGAAGCAAAAGAAGAAAACAAAAAATGGATAGACCACCACGCTCATCCTGTTGAATCCCTGGCCGCGACGGCTTACTGCCATGCGTCCGCCGGTGAAAAAGAAGATGCCTTAAAGATCGTGGAAACCGTAAAAAGAACCGGGGTATTGAACGGAAATACGGCGCGCGGAATTGCTCTGGTTTATGCGGCACTCGGCGATACCGAATCCGCATATGCCTGGCTTGAGAAGACATTTGAATCCAGGTCAGAGTCGATGTTTTTATTAAAAATTGATCCAAAGCTTGATCCGTTACGCGGCGATCCTCGTTTCGATAAATTAATCGAGAGAGTAGGTTTTATGCAATGAAAGATGTCCCGGTAATTATTTACGTTACTTTAACTATCCGTTCAAATAATAAGACCAATCCGATTTTCGGATGTTAAAACGGCGGATTTTTAACTTTTAAAATCAGGTGTAGGATGATCGGCGAAACCGTGCTACATTATAAAATAACCGAAAAGCTCGGCCAGGGCGGAATGGGTATAGTTTATAAGGCGGAGGATATAAAATTAAAAAGATCCGTTGCTCTTAAATTTCTTCCGCCGCATATAACTTCTTCAGCCGAAGTCCTTGCGAGATTCAGACTGGAAGCCCAGGCAGCCGCAATTTTGAATCATCCCAACATATGTACGGTTTATGCAATAGAAGAAGAAAGCGGCCGGAAATTCATATCCATGGAGTACATGGAAGGAATTACGCTCAGGGAAAAAATTTCTTATGAACTTTTGAATATAAACGATGCCTTGCTATATGCTATCCAAATCGGAGAAGCTTTGAACGAAGCGCATAAAAACGGAATAGTTCATCGGGATATAAAGACTGAAAACATAATGATAAATTCCAAAAATCAGATAAAGGTTATGGATTTCGGCCTTGCGAAGTTAAAGGACAGTACATCGGAAGCGCAGTACGAAAGTACATACGGAACTCTGGCTTATATGTCGCCTGAACAAGCAGTGGATAAAGCCGTCGGTTTCCCGGCCGATATTTGGTCGTACGGCGTTGTGTGCTACGAAATGTTTACGGGAAAGCTCCCTTTTCTGCAAAGTTATGAAGCGGCTATTATCTATTCCATACTAAACGAGGAACCGGTTCCCCCCTCTCAAATTAGGCCGGATATCCCCACAGAACTGGAAAGTATTATTTTAAAATGTCTGCGGAAAAAAGAGGATGAAAGGTATCCCGGTATGGACCTGATCGTCCGGGACCTAAGGAGATTAAAAAGCGATATTGAAACTCAGGCATTTCGCGAAAATTATAAAAAACAGCAGGCAAAGGAATTAAAAAAAGCAGCCGAACAAAAGCAGGCAACGATTGTCTATATGAGGATCCAGAATTATTCCGGATTGCTGGAACGTCTTGGTCAGGAAAATATCGTCGAAATTCTCGAAAGATATTATGAAATAATAAACGCATCCGCGGCAAAATACGGCGGCACGGTGAACGAAACGGCTACAAGCAATGCCGTATTGTATTTCGGTCTTCCCGAAACGATAGAAAACGCGGCCCAAAATGCGGTCGGAGCCGTAATCGAAATTACCCGCGAGTTCGATTACCTTTGCAAGAAATACCGGATACCCGGAAATTTTAAACTCAATATAGCCGTAAGCAGCGGTACCGTTATTGCGGGAAGTATTTCTTCAGGCCGGAAATTGGAATATACGGTTATCGGAGATGCCGTTGAAACCGCAGTTAAGCTCCTGGAGACAGCGGTCGACGGTCAAATACTTGCAGGGGCCCTGACATACAGATCGTTAAAAGATATGTACAGCTTCAAACCTTACAAAGCGGTATCGATAAAAGGAAAGCGCGATCCTATTACTGTTTATGAACTGGAGAGCACGGATAAAAAACGCGCGGCCGATGCCAAGCAGTCAGAAAGACTTATCGAATCGGAAATGGTCGGGAGGACAAAGGAGCTGGATAAATTGGAGTTCTTATTATTAAAAGCAATTAACGGCGAAGGTTCGATTGCAAATATAATAGCAGATGCGGGTATAGGGAAATCAAGGCTTATAAAAGAATTGAAAAAAAAGGACCTGCTGCAGCGGTGCGTCCTGCTGGAAGGGAAAGCAGAATTTACCGATAAAAACGTAGGCTTTCATCCGGTAATTTCAATTATTAAGCAGTGGGCAAATATAAACGAAGAAGACAATGAAAGTCAGGCCTTCTCCAAGCTGGAGGATACGGTGCTGAACCTTTTCAAAGAAGAAGCAAACGAAATTATCCCTTTTATTGCCGCGCTGATGGGATACGGCTTAAGCGGAGATTATGCTCAAAGATTGAATGAAGTTTCGCCCGATGCCCTCAGCAAATTAATTCAGAAAAGCATCAGACTTCTCGTTATGAAAGGCTCCGAATTAAAGCCTATGGTTATAATAATCGAAGACATCCACTGGGCCGACCTGTCTTCGATTGAATTATTACTTTCGCTTTTCAGGCTGGCCGAGAACAACAGGCTTCTGTTTATAAATACTCTGAGGCCGAATTACGCAGAGACCGGAGACAAATTTATATCCGTAATAAGAGAGAGATATACCGGGATTTATTCCGAATTAAGATTAAGTCCGTTAAATACAACCGACCGGCAAATGCTGGTGCGCAACCTTCTTAGGATGAAGGTGCTCCCGGGGCAAATAGAAAAATCCATATCGAAAAATACTGAAGGAAATCCTTTCTTCATGGAAGAGGTAATACGTTCCATGATTTCCGAAAACCTCATCGAAATTAAAAACGGTCAATTTATAATATCCAAAGATGCGGAAGACATTGTTATTCCCGGATCGGTAAAGGATGTACTGCTGTCTAGGATCGACAAACTAAACGAACCGGAAAAATATATACTCAAAGCAGCCTCGGTTATCGGGAGGTACTTCTTGTACGATATACTAGAAAAAGTAACCGGAGAAATAGACAATTTCGACGTCCGGCTGCAAACATTAATCAAGCTTGAATTAATTTCGGAAAATGCAAATGTCCGGGAAAGAGAGTACTTGTTCGTGCATGCTCTTGCGCAGGAGGCCGTTTACGAAACATTGCTGACCAAGGATAAACAGGAAATGCATCTGAAAACGGCCGTTGCAATTGAAAAATTGTATGCAGCAAAAATAGGCGATTTTTATGAATTACTGGCCCACCACTACAGTCTTGCCGACGATAAAGAAAAAGCCGAGGAATATTTAATTAAGGCGGGCGAAAGGACTCTTAAAAATGCCGCCTCAAACGAAGCGCTTAATTATTTTGAGCAGGCTTTAAAGTTCTATCTTCAGAAATTCGGTAAGGACGTAGATAAAGAAAAGATATTTATGCTCGAGAAAAACATCGGGATGTCGTTTTACAACAAAGGTTATTTTATAGACTCGGTAGAGCATTTCGGCAACGCTCTCCGCGCAATCGGGATTAAAACAGACCGGAGCAAGCCGGGAGAATTACTGCATCTTACCTTCAACTTGTTAGCGATTGTTATGAACCTGTACCTCCCGGTTAGAAAACCGGGGAGCTTTCCGACCGACAGAGAAAACGAACTGTTCGATATCCTGTTCAAAATTGCAAACTCATATGCCAATTACAACGCAAAGAAGATGTTCTTCGAATTATTAAATCTGATACGCGTAAAAACCGGATATAAATTAAAAGCAGAAGACGGATTCGAAACTTATTCTTTTGCAAGCTCGCTTTTCACGTACAGCGGGATCTCTTTTTCACTCGGGAAGAAATTCCTGGCTAAGGCCGATTCAATTGCCCGTTTAAACGGCATAGAAGATATTTATAATACCGGCTACGATTATATTATATACACATGCCTGAGCGGCAACTGGAAAAATTTCAAAGGGATAAACGAAAAACTGCTTGAAATTAAACTAAGAGCCGGAGACCTTTTCAAAGCGGTGTATAATATAAGCTGGGCTTTGTATATAGTCATCGGCCGCGGGGAATACGAATACGCGGAGTACCTCATAAATAAAGGCGACGATATCAGCGAAACTTACGATTTCGATTACGGCAAGCTTTACATGCTTTCGTTTAAAGCGGATTTATGCCTTAGCAGAAGAGATTTGCTTAAATCGGTTAAATATTACGATGAGTCATGTACGCTTGCCGAAAAGCTGGGATTGGATTCCTGGATATTGGGATTATCCGGAAAAAGAGCAAAGGCTTATTTGCTGTTAAACGATCTTCCTTCGGCAAAAAAATCGATCGATAAATCCGAAAAAGCGTTGAATGACGCCAATTCGCTTACTCCGATGCTGATGGGCTATTTTACCTGCTATAAGTTTCTTTTCCTTGTCAGAAAATTTGAATACGATTTTAAAAAAAACAATCAGGATGACTATAAAATTAATTCTTTTGAAAAAGTAATCCGGGAAAGCATGAATAAAGCCTTAAAAGTTTCAAAAAAGGTAGCGGAAATAAAACCGGAGGTATACAGATACATCGGGGACTTTTATTGGCAAAAAGATAAATATAAAACGGCGGCCAAATATTTCCAGAAAAGTATTAATACAGCCGAACAACTTGGCGCATTACCCGAACTGGGCCGAAGCTTTCTTGAATACGGGCGTTTCCTCTCAGATCCCGGAACCGGAATGACAGGTAAGAATCCGGACAATCAATATTCGGAAGCCGAAATAATCTTTAATAAATTAAATCTGAAATGGGATACGGACGAGTTAAAAAGAATAAGAAATTACCGGAGCGGATATCAAGATAAAAATAAAACTACGGCTTTATAAATAAACAACGGTGAACTATATGGTCAAAAATATGTCTCCAGATATGCACGGATTTTATCATCCCTCAGGCGACGACGAGATAAAGGAATTAATCCTTTACGCGAAAGAAAGCTCTAAAAAGATACGCGTGAGGGGTTCTGCCCACTCGGTTGAAGGCGCTATTTTTACGGGCCCCGGCTGGCGAAATGGCGACGAGGGGATCGATATAATGCTTGATAAGATGAACGCGGTTCAAATAGATAAAAAGAATAAGACGGTAAAAGCTCAGGCCGGGTGTCATCTCGGCAGAGATCCTTATGATCCTTCCGGTACGTCGAATTTAATAAACAGCTTGTTTTACCAGCTTGATTCCCAGGGGCTGGCTGTACCGGATATGGGAGGAATAATTCATCAGACTGTGGGAGGATTTATTTCGACCGGCTCGGCCGGCGGTTCGGTTATGCATTCATTCGGCGATCAGATCGCAGGGATAAAGCTTATCGACGGGAACGGCGAAACACATAATTTGACTAAAGAAAGCGGGGACTTGTTTTATGCCGCAGGCGTCTCCCTGGGACTTCTCGGAATAATAACCGAAGTAACTTTCAATCTGATTGACAATTTCGACATAATAGGAGAAGAAACCACTTCAACCGTCGACGGCTGCACTATCGACCTTTTCGGGAACGGTGACGAACACAGGGCAAGTTTAAAAGATTTTTTAATAAATACCGAATATACCCGGCTTATGTGGTGGCCTCAGTACGGACTTGAAAGAATGGTAGTTTGGGAAGCCCGTCGGATGAAGGAGAGCGACTACAATAAAAGAACCGGGACAAAAGATAATTTCCATCCGAAACCGTATCTGGAATTCCAGAAGATGTGGGGTACCGAATATCCTCAGGAATCCGCAGGCGGTTTGTTTTATAGCGTCGTCGGGAACTGGAAAGCGATTGAAAACCTGAAGGCCGTCCCCTTCCTTATTAAAATACTTTTAAAGATAATAGGTTTCTTCTATCCCAAACATATCCTTCCGGCCGTACTTAAACAGTTTGTTCCCCTTGATAAAGAAAAGGATCCCGCCGGGCCGCAGAAGTTCTGGGATATATGGTACCGCGGTCTTCCGATGGATAACCGCGTCAACGACAGGCTTGTCCCCGTTGAATTTACTGAAATATGGATACCCGTTGAAAAAGCGCCGCAGGTAATGCAAAAAATGAGAGACTATTACAAATCCGCCGGCTACGGCGCTACCGGTTCTTTTTCGTGCGAAATTTATGCGGCAAAAAAAAGCAGCTTCTGGTTAAGTCCTTCCTATGACCGCGATGTAATCCGGGTTGACGTTTTTTGGTTTAAATATAACAAAGGAAATCCCGCAAAGGTCTATTATCCGCAATTCTGGGACCTGCTTACCGGCGAGAAAGACCTGAGCTGCCGGTTTCACTGGGGCAAATATATGCCGGTAAACCCGGAGTATCTAAAACGGCAATATCCGAAATTGAATGAATTTCTGTCCATCAGACAGAAAATGGACCCGAATAATATATTCGTTACCGGATACTGGAGGGAAAGGCTTGGTATAGGATGAATTATTTCTTTATTAATTTTTTCGAATTTTCAAAAAGGCCGGATATAAATGAAAGAATTGTTTTGAACAGAAAATCGGTGCTTGATTTTAAAACTACGGTAAAAATAAAAACGGCGGAACCGCATCCATTTTATCAAATAAAGTAAAAGGATTTAATATTTGATCGGGTTATTTGATGTAATAAATAAACCGAGGTTTGAAATGATAGGCGAGAAAATTTTACACTACAATATATCGGAGAAACTCGGCGCAGGCGGAATGGGAATAGTGTATAAAGCCGAAGATACAAAGCTCAAACGCTACGTAGCAATAAAATTTTTGCCTCACCATATCGCAAACAGCGAAGCCGAATTCAAAAGATTTGAGCTTGAAGCCCAGGCTGCAGCCGCTTTGAATCACCCGAATATTACCACCATCCATTCCATAGAGGAATATGAAGACCCCCGCAAAGGGAAAGAAATGTTCATAGTGATGGAGTATATAGAAGGCAAAGAACTAAAGAAAATTGTTACGGAAAATCACGATACCCCGCTCCCCGTCGATAAAATCGTTAATTATGCGTTACAGATTGCCGAAGGCATGGCTGCTGCTCATGAAAAAGGAATTATTCACAGGGATATAAAATCCTCGAATATCATGATTACCGGAAAAGACCAGGTAAAGATAATGGATTTCGGCCTGGCCAAATCGGGCTCGGGAATTAACTTAACAAAGGTCGGCACTACGGTAGGAACGGTTTCATACATGTCGCCGGAGCAGGCTTTAGGAAGGCATGCGGACGCCAGATCGGATATATGGTCGTACGGAGTAGTATTATATGAAATGCTTACCGGGCATCTGCCGTTTGAAGGCGATTACGAGCAATCGATCATTTATTCCATAATTAATGTGGAACCTGCTTCGATATCTTCCGTACATAAATACCCACCTTTTCTTGAACAAATAGTTGCGAAATGCCTGCAGAAAGATCCGGGCGACCGTTACCAGAACTTCCGGGAAGTGTTGAATGAAATCCAAAATTATTTTGATATCGGGTCTACCGCATCGAATAAACGAATTAAAGACCAGTTAAGCGGCCTTTCGTTGAAAAAACGAAATAATAAAAAAGCACGAAAATTAATTTCGGGTGTAATCCTGCTGGCGGTAATTTCGGCTGCGGTATTGACCGGAAGATACTTTATAGAAAATTTGTTCGGTTCAAAATATGTTGAAAAAGAACAGCACCTGGCCGTTCTGCCCTTAATCGATATAGGCGGGAACGCTTCGAATAAGGCGTTTTGCAACGGTCTGATGGAAACCCTGACAAGCAAGTTAACGGAGCTGCAGCAGTTTCATAAAGCATTGTGGGTAGTCCCGGTCAGCGAAGTACTGCATAACAATGTCTCAAGTCCGGGCGATGCATATAAATTATTCGGAATTAATCTTGCCGTTACGGGCAGTCTCCAGAAAATCGATAATAATTTCCGTTTAACCCTTAATTTAATAAATGCCGAAAACCTGCGTCAGCTGAACTCAGCGGTAATCGATGTTACCGGAAAAGACTTCATTATTCTGCAAAATAAGTCCGTTATATCTCTTCTGAAAATGCTTAACCTTGAGTTAAACCCGAATCTTAGAGGCATTCTTGAAACGGGAAATACGGACGACCCGGAGGCATACGAATATTATATACAGGGACGCGGCTACCTTCAAAACAATAAGAGTATAAACAACATTGAATCTGCAATAGATGCTTTCCTTTTCGCAATCCGGAAGGATCCGCAGTATGCATTGGCGCATTCCGGTCTTGCGCAGGCATACTGGGAAAAGTACGATTTGGTAAAAAATAATAAATGGGCGCAGGAAGCGATAAAAGAATCCGAACATGCGTTTGAGTTAAACAATAAAATTGCTTACGTAAATATCGTACTCGGCCGAATACACGACGGTACCGGGAAATATAAGGAAGCAGTAAACGATTTCAACAGAGCCTTAAATATCGATCCGGTCAGCTACGAAGGATACCAGGGCCTGGCGACGACATACGAAAAACAGGGATTAATGAACGAAGCGGAAAGGACGTACAAGAGAGCAATAGATATGCAGCCGAACAACTGGATCGGGTATAACTCCCTGGGTGTTTTTTACTATAAGCATTCTTTATACGATGATGCAATTTCCCAATTCAAAAAAGTAATCGAACTAAATCCGCAGAATTATCTGGGGTACAGCAACCTGGGCGGTATGTATTATTTTCAGGATAAGCCGAAAGAAGCCTCCGAGATGTTCGAGAGAGCATTTAAGATAAAGCAGTCGTACACCGTTGCCTCAAATCTCGGTACGCTGTATTATATCCAGGGAAGATATGCCGAATCGGCCCGGAAATATAAAGAAGCGCTTGCAATAAACGATAGGGACTACACGATTTGGGGTAACCTCGGAGCGGCATATTACTGGGCCCCGGGCGAGCGCGACAAGGCTAAGGATGCTTATTTACACGCCGTTAAGCTGGCGGAGGAAGCTAAGACAGTTAACCCTAAAGATCCGGAAATAACTTCGATGCTGGCGGGATTTTATTCTATGATCGGAGAGAAAGTAAAGGCATCCGAATTAGCGGAACAGTCATTAAAATCAGCTCCGCACGATGCGGAAATTATGTTCCGCGCAGGCTGTACATACGAGCAGATTGGAAACAGGGAAAAAGCCGTGCAATGTATACTTAATTCGATCAAGGACGGTTATTCGAAGACCGATGTTGAAAAGCAGCCTGACCTGAAAAAACTGGTTGCCGGGAAACGATATAAGGAAGGAGTTTCTGAAATTGAAAAGAACGGGAAACAATGATAAAAATGTTCCGGCCGTATGCCGCCGGACATAAAAGTCAACTATATTAAATTAATTATTGGAGGGAAAATGAGACGTAAATTGTTTCTTTTTATAACCGGTTTGTTGGTAGCGGTAGTCTTAGCCGGTTTCATTTTTGACCCCGTATTCCAATCGCCTAAAAAACACGTATTCTTTATTGAAAAGGTGGGCAACGTGTGGATGTTGGTCGATTCGACGAATCATACAAAACATAAAGTAAGAGCACATCAGAAAGACACAATAATATGGAAAGCAGTGGGAAGCGATGTTTATATACAGTTCCCGGACAGTCTGCTTGATCCGGTCGGTTCCGGCAACAGTTTTAAAAACGGTTATACAGCATTTCTGAAAAACGGCAAAAGACTCAAACTTAAGGTAAAAGAACATGCGAAAAACGGCTGGTACGATTATGCCGTATTTTGTATGGCCGACAGTACTTTTGCTATCGGAGATTCGCCGCCTAAAATTATCATAAAATAAGAAAGATCAAGTAAAGGAACTTTATAATGCTCAGCGGCAGTTTACTTCATTACCGTATAATTAAAGAATTGGGACGAGGAGGAATGGGAGTAGTCTATCTTGCGGAAGATTTAAAGCTTGAACGCAAAGTCGCAGTTAAAATTCTCCCGAAAAATGTTTCCGGCGATCCCGATGCCAAAAAGCGATTCTTAATAGAAGCAAAAGCGGCGGCGGCATTGAACCATCCCGCGGTTGCCACTGTTTACGGTATTGAAGAAACTGGGGAAGATGTATTTATAGTGATGGAATATATCGAAGGTATCGAACTGAAAGACAAAATTAATGCCGGGCCCCTTCAAATCGATGAAGCGTTGAATACGGCAGCGCAAATTGCGGAAGGATTAAATGCCGCGCATATGAACGGAATTGTTCACAGAGATGTAAAATCTCAAAATATAATGATAACAAAAGAAGGAAAGGTGAAAATAACGGATTTCGGTTTGGCAAAAGTTAAAGGCGGATCGCAGCTAACTAAGGTCGGAACTGCGGTGGGAACTTCGGCATACATGTCGCCCGAACAAACTCGCGGCGAAGAGATTGATCATAGAACCGACATATGGTCGTTCGGCGTAGTGCTTTACGAAATGCTTACCGGAAACGTTCCCTTCGCAGGCGACTACGAACAGGCCGTGATGTACATGATAATGAACGAAAGACAGAAACCTGCTTCTTTTTATAGAAGCGGCCTGCCAAACGGAACCGATTATGTAATCGACAAATGCCTCGAAAAGGATCCCGGCAAAAGATATAAAGACTTCAAAGAGATATTATCCGCGCTCGATAAATTAAGATCCTATAAAAGAACAGATATCAAACCCTTGTACGGTTCAAAAAGTATTTTCGTCAATAAATATTTAATAACGGCCGTCGTTATTTCAGTTCTAATATCGGCAGTTTTTATTATTTGGTTAAACGCGGGCAAATCGAAAGGTAATGTTGCGGAAGCCGGAGATAAAATAAAAATGATAGCCGTCCTTCCCTTTAATAATATTAAGAACGACCCAGATACAAATTATTTAGGATTTGCACTTGCAGATCAGATTATCGGTTCTCTCGCCTACGTGAAAAATATCGTCGTAAGGCCGGCAAGCTCCATCAGGCAATACCAAGGCAAAATTATTACTCCGATCAAGGCAGGCAATCAACTGAAAGTAAGCTATATATTGGACGGAAGCTACCTTGAAAATAAAGATATTATCCGCTTGTATTTGGAATTGGTGAATGTTCATAACGACGAAATCGTATGGAAAAAAGATTTTGACGTTAAATATGTTAATACCTTTAAGCTGCAGGATTTGGTCGCGCAAAAGGTTACTGCCGGGCTTGAGGTTAAGTTTTCTCTGAATAAGATTAACAAAAGCATCCCCCGCAGTTCCGAAGCATACGAATATTATTTAAAAGCAATTTCAACGCCATCTACGATGGAAGGAAACAAGGAGGGCGTTTCCTTACTCAAAAAGGCGCTTAGACTGGATTCCACGTACGCGCCAGCTTACGTTTTACTGGGAGATGCGTATGATTATTTTGCCGATTTTGATCCCGAAGAAAAAGGGATGAGGAAAGAGGCGGAAAATGCATACTTAAAAGCATTAAGTCTTAATAAAAATTCATTGGATGCAATCAACCACCTTGCAGGTCTTTATACGGAAAGCGGAAAGGATTATAAAGCGGTTAAATTGTTGCAAAAAGCTTTGAAAATAAATCCTGAAAACCCGGAAGTTTATTTCCGGCTGGGTTATATATTCAGATATACCGGATTGCAGGATAAGGCCGTTCAAGAAATGGAAAAAGCACGGAAACTCGATCCGAATAATTCCGACTTCTCCTCAATATGCATTACGTATGTGTACAGTCAAAGGTATAAAGACGCAATAGAAGCTTTGGGATCCGGCGTCAAGGACCCTTTTATACTGGCCTGGAAGGGCCAAATTTATCTCAGGCTGAAAAAGACGGAACTTGCAAAAAAATATCTGACCGAAGCAATAAAAATCGACTCCGCAACTCTCGGCCATTGGGCGCAGGCCATGTTATATTATCTCGAAAATAAAAGGGATAAGGCTATTAATGCATTAAAAATCATGGACAAATCCAACGTTTACGACGGCGAAGTATATTACAACTATGCAAACCTATACGGTCTGCTTGACGATGCTAAAGATTGCATGCGATTGCTTAAAACAGCGATCAACCACGGTTTTTTTAATTATCAAGTTATGTTAAACGATCCTTTCCTTGATCCGGTACGCAATGCGCCGGGGTTTAAAGGAATAATTCAAACGGCAAGGAGCGACTCTGAAAAGTTTAAAGACGAGCTGATTGATAATTCTCTTTTAGGGTAAGTTTTATGTTAATTGAAATATTAATCGCTTCTTATAAAAATTGTTTTTTATCTATTAAATAATTACCGGGCTTAATTTAAGAAAGAACAGAGTTCAATAATGTTAAACGAAACCATACTTCATTATAAAATAATTGAAAAACTCGGCCAAGGCGGCATGGGCGTTGTTTACCTGGCCGAAGATACGAAGCTTGAACGCAGAGTCGCCATAAAATTTTTACCCGGGAACATAGCGGTGAACTCGGAAGAAAGGGAAAGATTTAAAATTGAAGCCAAGGCGGCGGCGGCGCTTAATCACCCGAACATATCCACCATTCATGCTATTGAGAAATCGGGCGAAGATACGTTTATCGTAATGGAATTTATCGACGGTGTTACGCTAAAAGATAAAATAAAAGCCGCTCCCCTTCCCGCAGATGAAGCGGTTAATATATTAGTACAAATTGCGGCAGGTCTGGATGCGGCGCACAAAAAAGGTATAGTACACCGCGATATAAAGCCGGCAAATATAATGATCACCAATGAAGGCAAAGTAAAGATAATGGACTTCGGGCTTGCGAAAGTGAAGGCAGCTTCGGATATAACAAAGGTCGGCTCAACTATGGGAACCGCGGCTTATATGTCGCCCGAACAGGCCCGCGGCGAACAAGTAGATAATAGAACCGATATCTGGTCTTTGGGCGTTATCGCTTATGAACTGCTTACAGGTAAGCTCCCCTATACGGGCGAATTCGAACAGGCAATAATTTATTCCATCATAAACGAAAACCCGGAATCGATATTATCCGTAAGGAACGACGTGCCGATAATGCTTGAGCAGTCAGTAATGAAAATGCTGAATAAGGAAAGGGAGTCCAGATATCAAAACATATCGGAGATATTGGACGACTTGAGCAGCTCAAAAATTAAAGATCAAAAAACAGAAAAAGCCGAAGTCAAAAAGACTATTGCGGTGCTGCCTTTTGAGAATATAAGCCCCGATAAGGATGCGGATTATTTCGCGGACGGTATAGCCGAGGAATTGATAACGAACTTATCAAAGATCAAAGAAATAAAAGTTACGGCAAGGATCAATACGGTCAGATATAAAGGGACAAAAAAAGACATAAAAACTCTCGGACGCGAATTAAATATTAAATATATATTGCACGGGAGCGTGAGAAAATATAAGGAAGATCTCAGAATTTCGGTGCAGCTGCTCGACGTCTCCCAGGAGAACCAGTTATGGGGAGATACGTTTAAGGGGAAACTTGAAGATGTTTTCGACTTCCAGGAAAAAGTCTCGGAAGAAGTTACCGCGGCTCTTAGGATAAATCTGTCTGTATCCGAAAAAATAGAACTTACAAAAAGGCCGACCGCAAACGCGGAAGCTTTCGATAACTACCTGCACGGCCGCGAATTCCTTTACAGGTCGACCAAACAAAGCGTACAGATAGCAATTCAATTTTTCCTGAGGGCAGTTAAAATAGACGCGCGTTACGCATCGGCATACGCCGGTTTAAGCGAAGCTTATGCTCATATGTATTTTTATTTCGCGAGGAACATTGAACTGCTAGAACTTGCGATAGAATCGGGCATGAAGGCGCTTATGTACGACCCCAATCTTTCGGAAGCCTATGAAGCCATAGGCCTTGCTTATTTCGGCAGGAATAATCTTACCTACTCTCTCGAAGCGACAAGGAAAGCGATAGAGCTGAATCCCGACAGTTATAATGCATATTGGATCCTGGCTAGAGTTTATCATACCATGGAAAGGGACATTGAAGCCGTCGAAGCCCTTGAGAAACTGATTCGAATTAACCCCGAATTTCTGCAGGCTTACCAGGATCTCCTTATGTTCTACGAGCGTCTGAACGAAAAGGAAAAGTACAGGGACACGCTGGGAGCGGCTTTAGGCATCTATTCAAATTACCTGGCTAAATATCCGGACGACGGATATATCCGAATGTCTTATGCCGTACTGCTTGCCTATGCCGGCAGGAATAAGGAGGCAAAAATTCACGGCGATATCGCATTAAAAGAAAATCCGACGGACTCCCTAATGATGTACTACGGCGCCTGCCTTTACTCAAGATTAAAAGAAAACGGCAAGGCCGTTGAATTGTTAAGGATGTCGATAAGGAATGGGTATAACAATTACGAATGGATAAAACTTGAGCCCGATTTTGCCGGCATTAGAAACGAACCCGGGTATATAGAAATAATGAACGGGAAATAAGAGAACAAATAATTCACAGAACAAATCGAATTGCTTTCAAAGGCGTACTGGATGATCGGCGAAACAATATTGCATTACAGAATTCTGAAGAAGCTGGGCGAAGGCGGAATGGGCGTGGTATATCTTGCCGAGGATACGAGGCTGAAGCGCAACGTTGCCGTTAAGTTTCTGCCGCGGTATATCTCCGCTAATGAAGAAGAGAAGCGAAGATTTGAAATCGAGGCCCAGGCCGCGGCATCGCTGAACCAACCGAACATAGCAACCGCATACGATATTGAATAAGCTTGAAAAAATTAATTAATATTTAAGGATATGTAATTAGGCAGAATTTAAAATTTCCGATCGAGTTGGTTTTCAAAAGGAACTCCGGTGAAAATTCTTATAATGCCGGCGGAGGCAACAATATAAAAAATAGCAATTCAAATCGCGGAAAGCTTGTGTAATATCCGTAAGGACGTAATATTTAACCGCATCATAGTATAATCAAATATGACGGATATACTGAATTATAAAAATATATTTCGGAGGTTAAAATGAGTTTTAACAGACATTTTCTGATACTGTTTTTAATAATACCCTTTATTTTAAAGGCCCAGGAAAAAACGGATCCGTATCTCTGGTTAGAAAAAATCGACAGTCCCGAATCCATGAAATGGGTTAAATCCCAGGATACGGCGACGGTCCGTGCGCTCGAAAAATTCCCTCAGTTCAAGGAATTATACGAGAATAACTTCAAGATTTATAATTCGAAAGAACGAATCCCCTACCCCGATATTGAGGGAAAGTATATTTATAATTTCTGGCAGGACAGTCTTAACGAACGCGGTGTGTGGAGGAGAACGGGATTCCGCGATTATTTCAGCAAAGCTCCCGAATGGGAAACCGTTCTTAATATAGACTCGCTTTCAAAAGCCGACGGCGTTCAGTGGGTTTATAAAGGAGCCGATTTCCTGTACCCGGATTTTAATCTCTGTTTGTTGAGCTTATCGCGCGGCGGCTCTGACGCAACCGTTGTTAAAGAATTTAATTTAAAGACAAAAAAATTCGTTAACGACGGCTTCAGTCTGCCGGATGCAAAACAAACAGACACTTGGATAAACAATAACGAACTGTTTGTAAGTACGGATTTCGGCAAGGGGACGATGACGACATCCGGATATCCCAGGATTGTAAAAATATGGGAGCGTGGTACGCCTTTAAGCAAAGCCAGGAAAATATTCGAATGCAAAAAAAGCGATGTCGGCGCCTGGGGTTACGTCATAAATACTCCGGGAAGATCATACGGGATTGTTCAAAGAGCCTTAACCATATTTAACACCGTCAACTACGCTTCTGTCAAAGATTCACTTGTAAAACTCGATTTCCCCGAAGACGCGCAGCTGGACGGCATATTCAAGAACCAAATCCTTCTGGAGCTTAAAACAGATTGGAAAACCGGCGGAAGACTTTACAAACAGGGCTCTCTTATCGGCATAGATTACGACAAATTTTTAGACGGAAGCAGGGATTTCTCAGTTATCTATCACCCCGGTCCGAGGGAGAGCATAGTATCGGTCAACAACACGAAAGATTTCCTTTTGGTTAACGAACTGAATAACGTAAGAGGACAATTATATAAATACGTTTTTCAGAATAATAAATGGTCCGGACAAAAAATAAATGCTCCCGATTTCGGAACGATCCGGGTTACTTCAACCGATGATTTTTCGGATAATTTCTTTTTCACCTACGAAAACTTTCTCCATCCTACCACTCTGTTCTTATACAAAAAGGACGGCACAATAGACAAGATAAAAAGCCTGCCGGAATTCTTTGACGCGGGCAAGTATGAAGTGAAACAATACGAAGCCGTCTCAAAGGACGGTACAAAAATACCTTACTTCATAGTCGAGAATAAGAATATAAAATATAACGGCAATAATCCCACTTTGCAGTATGCGTACGGCGGATTCGGAATATCCATGCTTCCCTACTATTCCGCCACTATCGGAACCGACTGGCTCAATAAAGGGGGTGTTTACGTACTCGCAAATATCCGAGGCGGAGGAGAGTTCGGTCCGAAATGGCATTTAAGCGCTATTAAAGAGCACAGGCAGAAAGCATACGACGATATGATAGCCGTATCTGAAGACCTGATGAATAGAAAGATCACTTCCCCGAAACATCTTGCGGTTATGGGAGGAAGCAACGGCGGCCTGCTCGTGGGAGTAATGCTTACCGAAAGGCCGGACCTTTACAATGCTGTCGTATGCCAGTCTCCCCTTCTCGACATGAAGCGTTATAATAAATTACTGGCCGGCGCAAGCTGGATGGGCGAATACGGGAATCCGGATAATCCCAAAGACTGGGCATACATTAAGAAATACTCCCCTTACCAGAATGTATTTAAAGATAAAAAATATCCGCCCGTACTGTTCACTACTTCAACCAGGGACGACCGCGTGGACCCGGCTCATGCGCGGAAAATGGCTGCCAAGATGGAAGCGTACGGCGACCCGGTATATTTCTATGAATATACCGAAGGCGGACATTCGGCCGGAGTAACTAATAAGGAAGTGGCTTTTGAATACGCTTTGACGTTTTCTTTTTTATGGATGAATCTGAAATGAAAAAAAATTTATGAACCAGGAATCTTTAAATAAATACGGTATAATCTTTCATTATAACTAAAAGGTTCGGAATGATTGGCAATATTGTACTTCAATACGTAATACTTAATAAATTAGATGAACATGGCCTTCCGTCAGGAAAGCTTAGAAACCCATCCCGACACTTAAGAGGAATATTATGACCGGAGAAACTATTCTTCATTATAAAATATTAGAGAAACCTGCCTGCCGGCAGGCAGGACTCAGCGAAGGCAGACCTGTCCGCCGAAGTATCGGCAATAAATTGGAGATGCCAAATGATAGGTGAAACGATTTTACATTATAAAATATTAGAAAAATTGGGCGAAGGCGGGATGGGCGAAGTTTACAAAGCCCGGGACACAAAACTCGACCGCTTTGTTGCTCTTAAGTTTCTTCCATCTCAAATGATTTCGACTGAAGAAGAGAAAGCTAGATTTATTCAAGAAGCCAAAGCGGCTTCAGCAATGAATCATCCGAATGTCTGCACTATCTACTCCATAGAAGAATACAACAAGCAGTTATTTATTTCTATGGAATTTGTAGAAGGAAAAACGTTAAAAGATAAAATGGATTCACTCTCCGAAAAGCAAATTCTTGAAATAGCTATTCAGGTTGCAGAAGGACTTGCTGCTGCACATGAGAAAGGAATTGTTCATCGTGATATAAAACCTGAAAACATAATGATCCACAAAGACGGTATTGCACAGATTATGGATTTCGGGCTGGCGAAGCTGAGAGAAACTTCCGGAGTCTCGAGGTTAACCAAAGTAGGTACAACAATGGGGACAATTGGCTATATGTCTCCCGAGCAAGTTCAAGGTTTAGATGTAGATCATCGGACAGATGTTTTTTCACTCGGAGTTGTTTTATATGAAATGCTCGCTGGTGAATCTCCATTTAAAGGAGTTCATGAAACGGCAATAATGTATGAGATAGTAAATGTTGATCCGCCTCCGATCTCAACATTTAGAGAAGGAATTGACCCTGAGCTTGACAACATAATAATTGAATGTCTGGAAAAAGATAAAGATGAAAGATGTCAGTCTGCAAAAGAACTGGCAAAAGATTTAAGGAAAGTAAAAAAAACTACAGGTAATAGGAAAAGCAGAATTTATAATTATAATTCTTCGGCCGGTAAAATTGGAAGCGGACAAGTGCAAACTCTAAAAACTACGAGTTCATTTTCTATAGAGATTTCTAACAAAAGAATTGACCTCCTTAAAATACTCAAATCAAATTATTTTCGCTGGGGGTTATTGCTAATCTTCGGAATTGCAGTTATCTATTTAATACTTTCCGGAAGAAATATCCCAAGGCAGATCATTACATCGGAATCATCCATTCTGCCTCCAGAAAATGTGGATTTCACAGGAAATACTGCCGACCCGGGTGACTTTGAAATTTCTCACGACGGCAAGACAATAGTCTTTGCAGGTTCAGATTCTACCGGAAAATCGCAGCTATGGCTGCGGCAATTATCTTCCGAAAATGCAAAAGCACTTCCAGGCACTGATGGGGCATATTATCCGTTCTGGTCGTATAATGACAAGTTTGTGGCTTACTTTATTCCAAATAAACTCATGAAGATTGATCTGAGCACCGGGCTCTCAACTGAAATTTGCCAGGCTCAGGATGGAAGAGGCGGAAGCTGTAATAAGAACGGAGATATTGTTTTTTCACCAAACAGTATTGGGGGGCTCTACCTTGTATCTTCGAATGGAGGCGTTCCTAAAGAAATTGTGAAAACCGACAAGAACATTCGAGATCAAAGTCTTCGCTTTCCGTTCTTCCTTCCCGATGGAACCCATTTCCTTTATTCGATCGAAAATGATTTCTATGGTGCAAGCCCGACCGATTTGGTTAAGGCGGGCTCAATTAATTCCGGCTTTGACAGAGTGATAATGACATCGTCTACTAACGCTGAATACTCAGGCGGTTATATTTTATTTACAAGGCAGTCCGCATTACTTTGTCAGTCATTTGATCCGGACAAACTGCAGATTAACGGAGACGTACAGACTATTGCCAGTAATATCAATTATGACGCAACAAGGATAAAAGCCTCCTTCTCAGTTTCTACAAGCGGGAACTTGATATTCTTACACGGGTTCCAGGCAAATTCAAATTTTGTGTTATTCGGTGAAAAGGGCAGTGTAACGGAATTGCCTGTCAAGACTAATGCAACCACTTCAAGTACGCCGCTCTCACCGGAAATAGGAGCCTCTCTATCCGAAGACATGAAGGGAATACTGTTCACTGCTCAAGGAATTCAATCGGACAACTCAGAAATAAGTGAGTACAATCTTGCGACGAAAATAATTTCCAAGATTACTTTTAACATTGCGCTTAATACAAACCCTATTTGGTCTCCCGATGGTAAGCTCGCTGCGTTTTCTTCAGGACCTGACATATATATTAAGAATGCAAATGGAACCGGCAATAAACAACTCGTTTACAAATCCGATTCGTCATATTATAAAACTACTGACGACTGGTCTTCAGACGGAAGCATGCTGCTGATAAATTATCTGATGCCTAGGACAGGTTTTCAATTGATTATAGTAAATATAAAAGACGGCAGCTCCAGTCTGTTTCTGTCATCTGGAAGTACTAACATTGATGTAATAAACGGGAAGTTCTCCCGCAGTATGAAATGGATACTCTATTCTTCAAGTCAATCGGGCACCGAGCAGCTTTATGTTAGACCGTTTAATAAAAACGAGAGCGGATTATGGCAGATATCGACAGACGGCGGCGCACAGGGCTGGTGGGTAGACAACGATAAAAATATTATTTATCTGACAAAGGACAACAAAGTATTTAAAGTAAGTGTTAACGCTTCCGGAGATGAATTTACTGTTGGTCCCGCCCAGTACTTGTTTAGTTTGAGCGATAGAAATTTATCCGGTCTTTCTGATGTCTCGAAGGATGGTAATGAATTCCTCGGCACAAGACCAGTTGGTAAAGAAGCTATACCTCCGATTACCTATGTACAAAATTGGAAGGGGCTGTTAAGTGAAATTGGTGATTGAAATTTTTAAATCGAGGTAGCAAATGATAGGCGATACTATTCTTCAGTACAAAGTAGCAGAGAAACCTGCCTGCCGGCAGGCAGGACTCGGCAAAGGCGAACCTGTCCGCCGAAGCTTAACTATAATTATCAAAGGTATATTATGATAGGAGAAACTATCCTTCATTACAAAATAATAGAGAAACTCGGCGAAGGCGGGATGGGCGAAGTTTACAAAGCCCGGGACACAAAACTGGACCGCTTCGTCGCATTAAAATTTCTTCCGACAGAAATGACTGCATCGGAAGACGATAAAGCTAGATTTATTCAGGAAGCCAAGGCAGCGTCCTCAATGAACCATCCGAACGTATGTACG
Organism: Ignavibacteriaceae bacterium; assembly: GCA_046706945.1. Lineage (GTDB taxonomy): Bacteria > Bacteroidota > Ignavibacteria > Ignavibacteriales > Ignavibacteriaceae > FEN-1297. The sequence continues at coordinate 43,301 of JBJKOY010000433.1, forward strand.
ATTTACTCCATTGAAGAATTTAACAAGCAGTTGTTCATTTCCATGGAATATATAGACGGAATTACAATTCGCGGAAACAAGCAGCCGTTATCCGAGAAGAGGATCCTGGATATCGGCATTCAGGTTGCGGAAGGATTGGCCGCGGCTCACGAGAAAGGCATAGTTCACCGGGATATAAAGCCTGAAAATATAATGATCCGCAAGGACGGTATAGTTCAGATAATGGATTTCGGGCTTGCAAAGCTGCGGGAGACATCCGGAGTGTCGCGGTTAACTAAAGCAGGCACAACAATGGGCACGATGGGCTACATGTCGCCCGAACAGGTGCAGGGCTTAGACGTCGATCACCGCACGGATATTTTTTCTCTTGGTGT
>JBJKOY010000434.1:0-3313 GCA_046706945.1 Ignavibacteriaceae bacterium
TTTAAGATTATCTAAAATATTGCCCGCTATAATTACATATTTGAAAGGGGATAATTGTGAAAGCAGTCAAGTGGATTATCATAATCTCTTTTTTATTCCAGTATCTTAATTGTACCGATAAATTAACAAATACCCCGAACGATAATATACAGGGTGAAACCGGCAAGATGGCACTTAATATAGACAAAACTACGGTGCCCGTCGGCGTAACCGAGGTAACGGCAACTCTTACAAGGGAAGGCTACAACCCGGTATCCGGCAATTTAAATTTAGTTTCGGATTCCACCGGCGACCTGCTCCTTGAAAATATACCCGCCGGTACATGGCATCTAACGGTTAACGCTTCGGACGTAAACGGAACAATTTTATATTCCGGCGAAACGGACGTCAGTGTTGAGAACGGGCAAACCGTTCAGGTTAATTTAACCCTGGAGCCCACAGGAAGCGGATACGGAAGCATTTATATATATGTGAATTGGGGTATACCGCAAACCGACTGGATCGACTATTCGGGCAACCCGGTTTTTTCGCCTTCCGAAAATCCGTCAAATACTTCCTTCTGCGGCGAATCGAAGATTATTTATGAGAACGGCATTTATAAAATGTGGTACTTATGCACATATGACGCCGGACGGGCAAATATTTGGTATGCGGAATCGCCGGACGGCATTAACTGGCAAAATAAAACTACGACCCCGGTTCTTAATACCGGTGCCGCCGGATCATGGGACGGAAATGCGGTAAGTCCCGCAGCAGTTATAAAAGACGGTAATTATTATAAACTTTACTATAACGGTGTTACACAATCGTTCGGACGCTCATATATCGGTTTGGCAACCTCAACAGACGGCATAAACTGGGAAAAATCAACGTCACCCGTTTTTACCGGCGATTCGATAAACGAATATTATTTGATTACCGAGGCGGTATTAAAAGTAAATAATACTTACTATCTGTACTATACATCGGCTCCGGAATACGACTATTACAAGACGGTCATAAACCTGGCAACCTCGACCGACGGGATCAATTGGACGAAGTATGCCGGAAATCCGGTTATGGCGCCCGGATTTTCCTGGGAAGGAACCGGCGTCTTTTATCCTTCCGTTATTTACGATCAAAATAAATTTCTTATGGTTTACGAAAATTCGTCCCGCAGCAAATTCGGCACAGCTGTTTCCGAAGACGGGAAAAACTGGACGAAGAAATCGGAAACTCCCGCATTTTCAAACTATACGACTTTAAAAAAATATATTCAGATAGATTATCCTTGTTTAATTAAAACCGGCAGCGGGTACAGCGTGTATAATTCGGCTTCGCCTGGTAAATATTCTTTACAGATTTCATGTGCCGAAATACCGAGTTTAAATTAAGCCTGGAGAAATATAAATATAAAATTTCCTATTCCTATCGCGGCGTGCAGCCGCAGCAGAATACGCCGTTACGAGTACTGCTCTGAGGAACTCTATTGTCTAGGAACTGCCTTTCGGAAGCGATGGAAGGGTTCCGTCAAGGATTCTGCTTAATTCCCCCGCTATCTTCTCCCTGTCGAATTTTTTAACATATGAAAGATCGGTATGGAAAGTTTCGATCTTTTCGAAAAATTCTCTGCCGTCTTCGTTATACCCGAAAAGCATTCCCGCATTCGCGGAGTTTATAATTCCTTTTACCTCTTTATTGTCGTCGCCGAACGCTATTATAGGTTTGCCTATCCTTAAATATTCAAAAAGTTTTCCGGGAACGTGCCTTTTTTCCGTCGCACATACAAGCAGGCATCCTGCTTTTTGAAGCTCGGTCAGCATTTTGCCGTAAGGAAGGAACCCGAGGTATTCCGCCGCATCTTCAAGTCCGGCCGCCTTAATTGCATTTTTAATACCGGGACTGACGGTGCCTACGAATTTTATCCGGATTTTTCTTCCGTTGCTTATTTCAGATTTAATTTTTTCCCAGAATGCGGGTATATTCTGGTAATCGAAAATATTTCCTGCATGCACGATTACAAGTTCATCGTTATTTACGGAAGGCGAAAGGTTGATGAAGCTGGCTTCGTTATATCCCCAGTACAATACGTGAGATTTATCTTTTAAGAATCCGTACTTTTTGATATAATCTTCCTTCATCGCGGAAGTTACGAATACGGCGGAGGCGGCATTTTTTAACACACTTTTTTCAAAACCGTTATCGATCCTTAAAGTCGGACCGCTTCTTTTAAAGCCTCTGTAGTAAACGATATCTACCCACGGATCTATAAATACCGGCACGGGAGGAATACCGAATTTTTTACTTAGCTTTTTAGCGATAAGATGGCCTGTGTGGGGCGGGCCTACGGATACTATTGCATCGATTTTTTCTTTTTCAAGGAGTTTCATTCCTCCCTTTGTCCCTGGGAAATACCATCCCGCCCTTGCATCCGGGATGAATAAGTTCATTCTTATCCAGATGGAAATCCTGTGCGTTATGCTCCGGTTCGTTTTTGAGATCGTATCGGAAGCCGATAAATTATCTTCCTTTTTCTTCCCGATAAACTTTAAATAAAAATTGAACGGATCCCATGATTCGGTTCTTACTGTTTTAACATTGCCGTTTATTTCCTTCAATAAACTTTCGTCCGTATGCGAGAAGGCATCCAATTTTGCGGTAAGTATGTGCGGCTGCCACCCGAATTCCGGAAGGTGTTCGGCAATGTGAAGCGGCCAGTGCACGGTGGCTTTCCCGGAAGGAGGCCAGAAATATGTTACGATTAAGACTTTTTTCATCAGATCAATTCTTCGGTTTGTAAAAAATGTAATGTTTATAAAAAAATGGCACGCGAATGACGCTGATTAAACGGATTTTCGCGGATTTAAAAATTTAAAATATTCATGTCCGGTTTCATAATTATTCCGTTCAGATCGATTATTACCTTATATAATATTCGTAATTACCTCTCCCCGGTGATGCGTTTTACAAAATGTTTAATAGTTAATGACTATCATTCCCACAGCGGACTTTCTCATTAAATTTTATTTTTATCCAGCAAATTTAAATAGATTGCCCGGGAAATAGAAATAATAATTCCGTGTTGAGGAAATTAAACAATATAAAAATATCATGTTATTAAACTTTATTTCGACTGCGGTTCCGCCCTACAAAATATCCCAGGAAAAAGCCGGAGACGAATTGAAAAAGAGAATGGCTTTCAATCCGGCGGTTGCAAGAATTATCGATTCGGCGGTAAGACATTCAGGCATCGAAACGAGGCATATAGTCGTTCCGGATGCGGAAGCAGGGACGGACGAGAACTTCTATTCAAAAAAAGGAGAATATTACAGCC
>JBJKOY010000435.1:0-24289 GCA_046706945.1 Ignavibacteriaceae bacterium
AGCACATTTCTTTTAATAATATTTAATCGCCTTCTCAATTCACAAATAAAATTTAACGGAGGTATAAAGTGGGAAAAGTTAGATTTATTTATTTGCTGTTGGCCGGATTAATTATAACATCCGCGACCGCATTTTCGGCCCCGCCGCAGAATTATATGATCGTGTATAATTACAAAAACCCGGACGGTACGTTGACCAATATAATAAAGTATTACATGCTGGACGGACTTAAATTCCGTACCGAGTATTATTCGACAACCTCTTTCAGCATAAGCGCCGAAGCAAAAGCTTCCGCAGATTTGGGCAAGGAAGGGACACCCGGAACCGAGGCAAAGACGGAAGTAAAATCAAATAAGGAAGATCTTAAAAATCTGACCCCGCATACCGTTGAAATTTTAAGAAACGACAAAAAACTTGTTTGGACGATCGACACGGAATATAAAATGTATTCCGAAGTTTCTTTAAGAAAGGAATCATGGGAACACGTGTCAAGCAAGATAAGCATTGGCGATCTTAATGGTCTGAATAAAACCGGTAGCGCGAAAGTGTTAAATTATGACTGCGATATTTATGAAGTTAAACAGAAAGTTCAGGACGACGAGTATACCAACATTGCTTATGTAGCCAGGGGTCTCAATGTAGTTTTAAAAACCGAACTGCTGAAGAACGGACAATTGCAGCAGGTTACGGAGGCATCGGAGTTTAATACGGATAAACCCGACGCGTCGTTATTCGAGCTGCCGGGGGGATATAAAAAGAATGAGAATAACTAATATTTATTTATTTTTGACGTAATATTATTGGATTCGATAGTACTCCGGGGTTTATATATTAATAGAAATAGAACACGGACAACACGGCTTGTCCCTACGGGGATAACGTGGCTTGCCCCTATGTGGGATTACCACGGATTAATATCCCAAAATAGCTTTTAATGTTAGATTTTCCAGTTGCGGTTATTGTTATTTATTATCCTTAAAGAGATTTAAATATTCCATAAATTCAAATCCCTATTTCTTTTCCAGCAGTTTTTTCGGTTAATATTTTTAATCTCTCGAAATCGGAGTAGATGAAATTTGAAGTAGGTAAAGATACTTATAATGTTTACTGAACATTTCGGACCGCGTTACCACAAAATTTTTGAATTAGTATTTATTTTGGTGTAAAATAGGCTCTAATTCACTGGCTGCCGAAAATATCATCCACTTTTAATTGTTCGTTTTTGATTGAATTAGAACGTTTTTCTTTTATTATAGCAGTTATAATTAAAGTTAGGCGGCTTCCTTTAATTATGATTATTTATAATTTAAATTGATTTTTTAATATCGGACAAAGAATACAATAATTTTGTAAATATAAAATAATTTTAGTTAGTTAAATCATCGGGCGAATAAAGCAAAATATTTCGAATATCTTTATACGCCAAATCCGAAGAGACAACCGACTTTATCCGCAGCCGAATTGCAACCGCTATGAATAAAGCATCATTGGTTAATAATCCGTACTGCCGCTGAAGAGACATGGCAGTCAGAAAATCTTCCCTGTTTAATGCTTCAAGCTGCAGACCGATTGACAATAAATCACGTATTAATGATTCATACCTATTTAAAGATTTTATCTTTTGAGGATTCACCGATAATTGTTTAGCTGGATTTGAACCGGTTATCAGTCCGATTTCCCTAGCTTCCGACAACATTAATACATGAGTAAGCTCCGCTAAAATATGAGTCGTGATTATACCGTAAACCTCCTGTTCTGCGCAGCTTTGCAATAATTTAACGCATTGCACAGAACTTCTTTGATTGGCATAGACTAAGATATTCGTATCGATAATTACGCGCTCATTTTTAGGTATCTGCACGAGGTTCATTGTTCGAAGTAATCTTCGGTTAATAAATCTTCAATGTCACCCGGTTTCAAATTGAAAGGCTGTGAGCAGAACCTTTCAACGGCTTCCTTTCGCAATTCCGATCTTACAGGAATTGTACTTTCATAATGTATTACTGCTTCCTGAATTATTTCACTTATTGTTCTGCCTTCAGCAACCGAAAGGTGTTTGATTTTCTTTACTATTTCTTTATCGAGAATAGTACCTATCTTTTCTTTTTTATCTATTTTTTTACTCATTTTAGCCATTATTCTTACACCTTATTGTAATTACTATTTTTAAAATTCACATGTCAGGTTAAATAATAGCATATATTAATTAAAAATCTTGAACTTGTCAAGAAATCTTGAATCTTTCTATATTTATTATCAAATAGGACAATACAGCCTTTATTTATTCATTAAGATTTCTTAAAAGCTCATAAGCAATATTCGAACTTTCAATCCGCATTATGCTCTCTTCGGCGTTCCCAAAACTCAAAAGATTTATACTTCCGTACCAGATAATCCTTTCGTCTATAATCGCATATTTCTGATGAATATTAGATTTATAATAAACACTAATTCTGATGTTTTTCAGCATTTCTACCGAATGATAAACAATAGGTTGAACCTTTTCATTATAACTTTCGATCGGTCGCGTTATTATTTTTATCTCTATGTTTTTATCCGCTGCAGTTTGAAAAGTTTGGAGCATTTGATCAACGCGTCTCATTGAGACAAAAGGACTGACGATTAAAATTTTGTTTTTTGCAGTTATAATATCACTGTTATAAATCGATAAAAAGCTCCTTGTATCAAAAATAAAATTTGCAGTTTCCGCCGGAAGATTTTCTCCTTTGGCTTTGTAACCCAGGGATGCATAACCTTTTAGCCTTTTATTATACATTTTTTCAAGCATTCTCACATTAACATCAACGTAATCAAATACCAGGACTTCTTTTTTATTTTTATATGTGCGGTTAAGTCTGCCGATATACTGCTGTAATTTTTTCTTGCTTCCATCTGAAGAGGGAGAGCTATTAAGTTTCCGAATCCGCCTTTTGGCATTGTATCTTGATTCGGAAATAATCTGTCGTAAGATTTGAATTTTATTTCATGACGTTTATCCATTGCAAGGGTAAGTAATGTAGTGCCGAATTTACGCGCTGATGCAGCGGAAATCCTGTCCTTAAAGAAAAACCAGATATGAGCTCCCTTTCCAGAACGCGAACGTTCAATTGCACATGGTATGTCATATTCCAAACAAATATTTCTTACTATGTTAATATCTTTGTCCCAGCCTTCATCATCAAAATCCGCAGTTAAGAAAAAGCATGTTTCATCCAAAAGCATTGGATAAATACCAACGATAATATTTCCTGTCAAATGCTCTTCAATAGTCTTTTCATTTAATGAAGGGAAGGCTTGATATGGACATTCAAAACACTTTATTCTGGGTTTATTACAAATACCCGGTTTCCATTCATTTGAGCATACAGGTGAATATCCGGATAAGCCGTTTTTATTTTGCCATCTCTTTGCGAAAACATCTTCTCTCCCCCTAAAGAGTGACATAACCAGTTTGATCTTCTCTGCCGGGCTGCTCCTATAGTTTATTGAGGTTAAATTACACGGCTGGTTTATTGTATTATAATAATTTTCTTCTTTTATACTTGCCGTCTCAATTGATGTATTAATTGCATTTTCACTTTTATTTAAAACTCCGGAATTATCAAGTTGTTCTTTTAATCTTTTATTCTCAACCTTTAATTTGTCGTTTTCTATAAGCACTGCTTGAAACTTTTTCAGAATTTCCAAATAATTCTTATTATAGTCATCCATTGTTATTCTTTTATTATTTTATTTGAAAGTAAGAAGAAAATTCAAAATAATAAATATTATAATTACTGTTACTAAATCACTTGATATGATCGGGAGTTTTCGCGAGGAGTCCATAAAGGTTGCTTCGACAAGCTCAGCCGCCAGAACTAGGGCAGCTATCTCGAAAAGCTTAATTACTAAGACAAACTCATAAAAAATAAACTACGGTATCTACTGATTTTATTTGCTGAAACCACAGTCGAGATGTTTGAATTAGATCCATACACACAGCTTACGGAGGTAAAAGTCGTCTTTCGTATCCAACACATCTTAGAAAGCATCGCATTTTCAAAATTGGAAATTCAATTATCAATGGTTTCCGCCTTTCTTCCTGACTTTGTGCCTTTGCGGCAATAAAAAAAACCGCCACGAAGTCACAAAGCCACTAAGGTATTATATTAAATTCCGGTCATCAGCGGATATAAATTCTTCAAAAAACGGCAAAAATAATATTGTTGCTATTTAGCAAAATATTATTTAGAATTCGCCGTAACTAATTGCATGTTAGATTGGTTAAAGCGGGATTCTCAAGAGGGACAATCATAATCTGCAGTTAAATAAATAGTAATATACCATACTCCTACGGTGCGGACCGTTTCTGTCTTCCTAATTTAAAATTTATTATTTCCTAAATATTCCTTTTGTGCTAGAATTTATTTCGAAAGATACCTCGCGTCAGGGATCTTAAATAAGTTATCATTTATTAATAAATTCTAAGGAGGTGATGTTTAAGATGCTATAACTTTAGCATCGGGAGTCGGCGGATACTTATTATTCGAAGGTTAACATGGCTCAGGTGAAACAAATAAAATAACGTATGCAAAAAATAGGAGGAACCATTAATGGCAAAGCAAAAACAATCAGCAGAGTTTTCCGTTACTTTCGTAGGTTTGAAAGAAGGCGACCAAATACCGAACTTCGCGGCTTATCAAACAGATGCTTCCGGAAGGCCGGTCAGGAAAATTGGACGTTATAACGGAAAGCAATTAAGTATCGAAATCGGCGAATTGAACAAGTTCGCACTCGGCCCCGACATTGAAAATTTTAAAGATCTCCCGAAGGAAAATCTTATTAGTTTTAGAACGCAGAACCTGGAACTCTGGCGCAAGCAGGGCGCCGTATTGGCGCAGGATATCTGGAACCGCTTTTACTTTACTTTTGTCTGCGTTTCCGGGAACGTGCGTAAATGCCGTCCCTGGTTCTGGGATCTTATAGACGACATCCGGATTGCACCGATGTTCAATCAGCTACAGGTCTCAAGAATAAAACCGATCACAGCGGAATTGAACCCGCATATTATTTTTCCGCTTAGCTGCCAGCCGCTCTGCGACGGCATCGTGGAAATTTACGAACGGGTCTGCTGCTGCATCAACATCTTCATTCCCGATATCATCGCCAAGCTGCATGATATATTGAAGGTGCTCCCGATACCGATCCCGGATCCCATAGGCCCGATCGTTAATCCTTTTCCGACTCCCGGCCCTACCCCCGGACCGACCCCGGGCCCCGGTCCGGATCCGGGTCCGTATACGCCACAACTTCTGAAACAAACGGCTAGAGAAATTGTACAGCGCAAAACTACTCTCGATCTTTCGGCGGTACCGCCCAAGAATTTGTACGAAGACTATATGGCGCTGCGATCAATGACGGACGATGCGGCGCATCAGTATGTCCTCGCCCGTCCCTACCTGTTCCCTATTTTCTGTCATTGCTCGATCCGTAAAGTCGGAGAGGCAACTATCCAGCCGGGCGGACATTTCGATTTCTGCTACCTGAAAGGATACCAGCCCCCGCGAATCGGTTACTGCTTTACAACTTACGCCTATAAAATTAAGCAGCTCATAAACGGAGTTACTACCGTTGTATACGACGGCCTGGCCGCCAACCAGTATTTCAGCGCCGGAGTTCCGGCCACCATCAGCACCTTTAATCCTCAAGCCCTGGTTTGCTCGGAAGGTCCCGGCGATCCGCCGCCGAACGACGGATCGGCTTTCGTAATGCTGGAATTTATCGGTTCCTACGGCACGTTCCATTATAACTTCCCGGCACAGACGGGAGTCTCGCAGTTCGGTATGCTGAATGCAAACAGCGGAGCGTATAATACGCCGGACGGAACGCCGGATTGTCCGTGGGGCGGTGCTCTCGGGCTGCGTCTGTGGTTCTCGCCGGCACTGGAATCCGTTGTCGAGTATTACAGGCTCAAAGCTTATCAAGTAGACGATTCGGGAAATCCGGTGGGATCCCCGATAGTATTAAACGATACTGTAAGCTGGGATAAATTTGTCGTGGTTTCCGGAGATATTATTCGCATCCCGGAAACATTGGGTCCGAACACAGTCGGATCGGAAAACGATTTATTTAAAGTGCCTTACTGGAGTTCGCCGGATCATCAATATCTTGACGGACAGTTCCACCAGGTCTGGAACACGGCGCAGACAAAATTCCCGGACGGCAGGTACATGCTTGTGATTGAAGTCTTCGACAGTGCCGGCAACCGTATAAAACCGAACGGCGCGGCAGGTCCCGGCGCGGGAAAGAATTTCCAATTTCGCCGCTGGATATCTACAGTCGACACGGATCCGGTACCTTTTGCCGATGCGGCCCACGTATTATATGTAGACAATACGCCGGTGGGCGGAGATATCGTTGATCTTCGTCAAAACGGTAATCCCAATACCGCGGAATGCCAGTTCATGAGCGGCAAAGGGACCGACACCTTTGCAATCGGGTTCAGGGCTTACCATATCCACGGCGTCGATCATGCGGGAAACGGAGACTCGGATTCCTTCATGAAGCGTTACGATATATCATGGCAGCGCGGCCTGAACGGTCCTACGGGCGCTCTCGGCCCGGCACCTTCGGGCGGAAACAATCACACAGACGTAGGAGAAACGGGGCCTGCCGTATCCTCGGGCAGCCAAACCTTTTCAAATTTATTGAACGGGAATACCAGATGCACCTTCAGCGTTACGCTGCACGTTTCGGCAAAGCACTTCAACGGCAGCTCCCGCATATGGAATTATGATTACTGGGAGACGGCATCATTTGCGCTGGAAGTTTAACCGGAAAGATAAAGTATCTAACGATAATGTCGGGCTGTCTGATTGTGACAGCCCGGTTTTTTTATTACTGGGAAAAAATTAATTCGGACTTTAGCCGCCGGTCGATTTTTTACTTTCTTTTTACATTTCTTTGACATCCGGACATCGCTAACCATTTATTTTAAACGTGAAATCATAAAGATCGAAGTTAATTTTTATCACGGTTTAAAATGGACACAAGCATAGAATTAATTTGTGCAAACGAATTCTTCAGGCTTTTATCGCGCGGGAGTCAATATCTTTATATAGTCGTATCGATGTACTTAAGATCGCTTTACTCTTACGGAAATGCCAGACTTCTCCGCGCAACTTATTGTTTCTTCAGAAATTTAGACGACACGCTTGATAACGACCGGTCAAGCAGCATTCCGCCGGTCGAATACGTTATTAAGTTGAAGCGCGAACTGGAGTCGGAATGCTACGAAAAAAATTGTTCAATGAGCGTCATAGCCGCATACATGATGAAAGTTTTTAAGAGCAGGTATTCGAACTATCCGGAGATTAAGTTCTTAATGCTGGAATTAATAGATATTCTGTTAAAGGACAGATACCGTATGGAAAACAGAGCGCTGACGGAGAGCAAAACAATGTGGGAATTGATTACGAGACAGCTTCAAATAGCAGTAGATATAAGTTTAATAATCAGCAAAAGTAAAATTAGGTCGTGCGACGTCCAGGAGTTAATTCGGGCACAGGGGATTTTTTATACCCTGAGAGATTTACAAACGGATTATGAGAACGGGATAATTAATTTACCGGCCGAAATTTACCCCGAACACGGCAGCGGCCCGATTCTTCCGTTCGAAGAAGTTATAACGAGAATAAATGTTAGGGATTGGCTGGCATGCGAACTGGAATCGGGCGGACGAAACCTCTGCGAAGCTAAGAAATTTCTGGAGACTATAGCCGATAAAAGATCGAAATACATTTTAATGCCGCTGTATAAAGGGTTAACTCTATTTAAAAAACGCTATAAAAACATCGACGTTTTAATCAGGAAAAAATATGGAATTAAATAAGTGGTACCTGGATTTTACTTCCGGATCCGGCACGGGCTTTTTTTACGTAATTACCGTAAAATTCGGTTTCATTCGATTCGGCGCTTCGTTTGTTTTTTACAGGGAAGACGGGATTAATTTACGGTCCTTCAAATTTTCAAATATAAAATCAATCGGCCGGAAAACCGTTCTGCTAGGGAATTCGGCGCTGACAGTAAATCCTGATTCGGCCGTATTACGGATATCTCATAAAGAGATTGAACTTAACGGGATATGGATCTATAAATCTTCACCCCTTTTAAGAATTAAAAAACCGATTTTGAAATGCGGGAACGGCTGGAGCGACTGGAAAGTTTGGAACCCGTACTCCCACGTAAGCTTAACCCTGGGAAACGATAAATTCAACGGATTGCGCAAAGGGACCGGTTATATGGATTTCGTCAGGTACGACTTCCCTCTCGGAAAGAATCCAATTAAAAAAATTTACTGGGGAAGAGTCCATGGGGTAAATTCATGGAAAATATTTTTTTACCTGTCCGCTCAAATCGGGGACATTTCACAATACAGTTATAACGATGGCGCAAATAACGATATCCTCATTGAAACAAGGTTAAACGAGGCCGGAGACATAAAAAGCTTTATCGTTAAATGTTCCGGGGATAATCCGGAGAAAGTATTTGTTAACGAGGTGCTTGATACCATTGAAGACCAGGAACTGCTTGAAAATAAATCATGGCTGAAAATTCTGCCTAAAAAATTAAAACGGATAATATCCTCCGACGGGTCGGACAGGAAATACAGGGTAAGGTGCATCGACGGCAACGAAGAGTTCCTCGGAATTATGGAGGAGGTAAGCTGGAATGGATAATAATTTATGCACCGTCCGAGACCTGACAAAATATTACGGGAAGAAAAAGGTGTTTGAAGATTTGTCGCTTGAGGTAAGCGCCGGACAATTAATCGGCTTAACCGGGGAAAACGGATCGGGTAAAAGCACTTTTTTAAAATGTATTTTAGGATTCGTAAAACCTACGCGCGGGAAAATACGCCTGGAAAAATCCCGCGGATATTCGCCCCAGGAGAATTATCTGAACGGCAAGCTGACAGTAAAAGAACACTTTAATTTCTTTAAACTGATATACGGTCGAAATTATATGCCGGACGACGAACTATTCGATTCTCTTTACGGCACTTTTAAATTAGATAAATATTCGGATTATCTTATAGAAAACCTAAGCAGCGGCACGTATCAAAAAGTGAAACTGATGACTTCGCTTTTTCATAATCCGCGGATTTTAATTCTCGACGAGCCGTACGAAGGATTCGACTGGCAGATGTACCTTGAGTTCTGGAAAATTGCGGAACGCCTTGTATCCGAAAAAAAATCATTACTGATGGTAAGTCATTTGATATACGACAAGGTTCACTTCGATAAAATTTACGAATTGCGCGAAGGGAGACTGTACGATGCAAAATAATACATTCGCGGCAATGTACGTGATTATCAGGAACTCGTTCGCCGAATTATTACGGAACAGGCTCGGTTTGATCCTGCTGTTTATAATTCCCGCGCTTTTTTTAATTGCCGCCGATCTGACCGCAGGCAATATAATTATTCCCGTCAAAATCGGGAGCGGCGGCATTCAAACGACGTTATTCCTTTCGCAGAAAAAGATATCCACGGTTTTTATGTCGTCCGCCGTAGCTGGTTTTCTCACCGGATTTTACACAAGTTATATTTTTCACAATACGAAGGAATACTACCGCAATGCCGTAGCCTGCGGGCTGCCGGCTGCTCTGTACCTGGTTTCGGTATTTTTTTTCTTTATGTTTCTAAACTTTATAATCTCTTTGTTTATTTCCGCCCTGATTTTAGTTCTGATGAATCCGCTGCAAAGTTTAAATCTTCTGCTTTCATACTTACTGCTCGGTTTAATTTACGGATTATTCGGATGCATAGCCGGGGCATTGAGCAAAGATTTCCTGATAGCATTGCTGCCGGTTGTCCTGCTGGTCAACTTTGACGCGGGCTGGCTGCAGAACCCGGTGTTTTATACCTATGCCCAGAAGTCGGAATTTATTAAATGGCTGCCCGCTTACCACCCGTGCCAGTTATTGTTCTTTTCCGTATTCACAACAGGCTACAACGCAGGATCATTGCTTTCCGGTTTCATTTACGGTTCGGGTTTCTTTTTGCTCCTGCTGGCAATCGAGTTAATTAAATTAAGAAATTTAAACGGACGGACCGCGTGAACAGATTAAGAAAAATATTGCCGACGCTGACGTACGTTTTAATTTTCGCAATAACCGTACCCATTTTGTTATTTTATACCGGGATAAAGCTGAACTCGCTGATTTTCCATTATGCGGAAATTACCGCGTTTAATAAAATTGCCGGATTGTTCCTTATTATACCCGGCTTCTTGTTGATTTCTTCGGCGGTTTATTCTTTAAGAACAAAAGGGAAAGGTTTCCCGGTATCTTCCCTCCCGCCCAAAAATCTTGTTACAACTGGAGTATATTCTTTATCCCGGCATCCGGTTTACGTCGGCGCAGTGTTAATTTTTGCAGGCGCCTCCGTATATATAAATTCCTTCGTTAACATTTTATTATGCGCTCCGCTTTTCTTTATTTTCTATCATTCTTATGCTTTGTTTATTGAAGAACCGGTGTTAACGCAGAGATTCGGGGAAAGGTATCTTCAATATATAAAGGAAGTATCATTTTTCCCGGCTTTGCTAAAATCCCTGTATTCGGAACGGCTTTTCCGGAATATATCCGAATTTTACTCGCATATAATAAATAGACCGCTTATAGTCAGACTTAACGAACATATATTTTTCTGGAGCTACGGGTTCTGGAACGGTACGGGCATCTCACTCGGATTAATAGTCTTCGTTTCGATACTAATATTCGGCGGCGTTGAACCGTCTACCGTATTTATTTTTACTATAATACTGTCTTTATTATGCTTTGCGTTAATCAGGATTACCTGGTTAACAAGCAATTACCTGATGAAAAAAAACAGCCTGCCGGTTCTTATGAAGAGGGCCGGATTTGTCTCATGGGGAGTTCCCCTATCGGATTTGATTACCGGGTTGATATTTATAAGCGCTACGGGACGTTCTATTTTTTTATGGCTCGATGCCGTATTAACCGCGCAAATGCTTACGCATTTCTTCGGAAGGATCGGCTGCTCCTTCTACGGCTGCTGCTACGGCAAAGAAACCCACGGCGGACTTTACCTGGATTACCGGGATGAAAACCTAAAAGCAATAAGGGAAAACAACCGGCGCATGAAACGTTATCCTATCCAAATATTTTCCGCCCTTTATGGTCTATATCTATTTCTTACTATAATCCTCATCTGGAAATTTACGTATATGCCGGCGGGATTCCCGGCCGTATTAATATTGTTCTTTTATTCTTCATTCAGATTTTGCGAAGAGTGGTGCAGAAATCAGAAAGTTACCTATTTTAATTTATCGGCAGCTCAGGCCGTAAGCCTGGCTTTAATCGCAATCTCGATTTTTTTGCTCGGCAACCTGCAGAGATTAAACGTGGGCATTTTGTATCCGCCTTTCAATCTCCTAACAATAACCGGCGGCCTAGGTCTCCGGCATATTGCCGCGGCGGTTATTATCGGTCTAACGGCATTTTTGCTGTTAAGCTACCATAGATTTAAAATCGGCTCTTATTCCGAAGTTTAATTTCACGGTTATGTTCAATTATAAAAACGACATATTAAACTGGTACGATAAGGATTTATCCTTTCTTAGGGATTTGGGACAATCGCCTCTCCATTTAATTAACGGGAGGGCCGTTACGGAGTCAGTTTCAAATTTTAAAAAATATTTCGAATCCGCCGGACTCCCCGTCTCCGTTCATTTTTCCGTAAAGACCAACCCGGTCCCCCGATTCCTGAAAGAGTTGAGGAAACTTAATGTCGGTCTTGAAACCGTTTCGGAATACGAATTATGGCTTGCGGGCAGACTGGGTTTTAGCGGAAATGAAATAATAGCAGGCGGACCCGCAAAGACCTGGAATTTATTTGAAACCGCATCAAAAATGAAAGTGAAGACGGTATCAATCGAAAACGACACCGAATTAGATGTCCTTGAGGAAAAAGCGGGCTCGTTCGAAAATCCTGTTGATATTTGTCTGCGTATCTGTCCGGGCTTATTGACAAATCCCCTGGATTTCACCTTAAGCGGCTCGAACAAAAAATCGCCCCACGGTTTCGAGAATTCGGCAAAAAAAATCGAAATAATTTTAAACCGGATTAAAAAGATAAGCGGTATTAATTTCAAAGGCTTTCATTTCCATCTGGGTTCAGGCATCAGCAACAGCAGGGCATATATTAATTCCTTATCATCGTTAAAAAAATTGTTTTTAATCGCCGGTAAAGCGGGATACACTTCTCTTTCTCTGAATATAGGCGGAGGATTTAAATATAAAAATATCCGGACTTTATCGTTATCCGATCTCGCGCTGTCTTCCTTATTTAAAAGGAGGCAAAGGAAAAATTCGAATGACGCTCTTTTTATGAATAGGATTATTAACGGGCTGGGAAATTTGCGCGAGTATCTGCTCAATTACGGGGTCGGGATCTCGGAAATAATCACGGAGCCGGGCAGGATTTTAAGCGGACCCTGCCAGGCAACCATGCTTACGGTTCTGGAAATCAAATATAAGCCGCGCAATAATATAATTATCTGCGACGGCGGTGCAATGAGCCTTTCGCCTATGCTCTTTACCGAATCGCACGGGGTTCTTCCGCTGATTAAAAAAAACGGTGCAAGAAAGTATTACAACGTTTACGGAAATCTTCCTTCTTCTATGGATATCACCGCAAGAAATTGCGGGCTGGAGGGAATAGAAAAGGGGGATAAATTACTAATACTCGATACCGGCGCTTATTTTTCGTCAATGGCCGGTAATTTTGCGGGTCCCAGAGCCGGCACTTTTTTTATCAACGGCGACGGGATTGAATGCATAAGGAAAAACGAGAGTTTCGAAGACATCATCAGGCTAGACAGGTTTTAATGATCGAAATTAAAAATATTATAAGGCCGGATATTAACGGCAATATTATACCGGACGACAAATTAAAGCGGCTGTCGGAATCCGGCTGGGATAAATTGCCTTTAAAGGAAAGAATTAAGCGGATAAAAATTTTCAGGAAGATAGTTTCCGGCAAATCCGGCTGCATAGCACGAGTGATATCTGCTGAAACAAAACGGCCTGTAACTGAAATATTATCGCAGGAGATCCTTCCCGTTCTTGAAATGTGCCGTTACTGCGGAAAGAAATTTCCGGGGTGGCTGAATACCGGCAATAAGAGGTACTTGCGTCCCGGCTTTATAAGAAGAAAAAACTATATGATCTTCGAGCCTATCGGTATAGCCGGATGTTTTTCTCCCGCCAATTTCCCGTTTTCATTGGGGATAATGAGTACCGTTTACGCAATCGCGGCCGGCAATAAAATGATCCTGAAGACTTCCGAGAGGTCGGTACAGGTAAGCAATTTAATCGAAGAACTCTTCAACGAGGCAGGGCTAACAGATAATGCCGTTGCGGTAATTAACGGCGGTAAAGAAACGGGACGTGCAATAGTTCAAAACCCTTCGGTGAAGCTTATAATATTTTTCGGCAGCGGCGAAAACGGTAAAGAGGCAGCTTCGCTCTGCAGGACACTTGGAAAGGAATATATTATTGAGGCAGGCGGAGGAACCACAGCCTTTGTTTCCGGCACAGCCGATATTAAAGTTGCGGCGGCGGGAATTGTATGGAGTACTTTATATGCAAATGGCGCCTCCTGCGTCCGGGTAAACAAAGTTATTATCGAGCCTTCGGTAAAAGAATACTTTCTCAAAGAATTTTGTAACTGGTTCAACCGTGCGAGCGATTCAACGATTGCTGCGCCTCCGGTCGTAATAAAATTAAAGGACGAAAGAACAAGTACGAACGAAGAAATTCCGCAGCATCAATTTCACATAATTTGTTCATCTAACCTTGAGCTGTTGAATGCGGACGAAGATTCTCTTCAAAACAGGATCCTAATAATCGAATGCGAAGATTTTAATAAAGCTGTTCGAACTGTTAACCGTTACAATAAAGCGCTCGGCATTTCCTTTTGGGATAAAGATATAAAAAAAGCAGTAACACTGGCGGAAGATATCGAATCCGGAATGACGTGGATTAATGATGTCGGCGTAGGGCTCCCATCCCTGCCCTGGCTTGACGGGAAAGGTAAAGGCATGCTGTTTTCAAAATATTCGCTTTCGCAATTTGTTAAAGTCCGCTGGATTTCGGTAAACCCGTCTTTATTTTTAAAGAAAAAAATATGGTGGTTCCCTTACACGAAATCAAAGCAAAAATTCTTCGAAACGACGGCCAAAAAAGGATATTAAATTTAAATTGATCTTCTACCTGCCGGTATAAATTAAGTTTTCGGACCTCGTAATTTCATCGCTTTCTCGAGCGTGTCTTTCAGTCTCTGCCTTTGTGTTGAATGCTCGATGCACGTGCACTCTTTCATATTTTTATCATCCAGCCTGAAAAGGCATTCGGCTACAACATAAGACCAGAAATCCTTTTCTTCTGCTTTTATGTTCCGCCGGAATAATTGCGATTCAAATGCTTTTTTGTTCATACCATACAAATGTATGGTATATTATTAATTCTTTCAAGTATTCAAATGAATATCTAATAATGTATTAATTAATCAAACTTCGTAACGGACTTCCATTATTTAATTCCTATCCTAAATTCCCGGCTATCCTGCTGAAAACTTTTTCCGGGCTCCAAATAATCTGCTTGCCGAGAATCATCCTGGCTCCCCTACTTACCGGGGTGAAACCGTTCTGTTCGAGGAACTTTATACCTGCCGTATTTTCAGACGGCAATACCGCAGTATCGGCAGTTGAGTATTTAATTTTCATCAGTTCCAGGCCCGCCGTATCCGTATCCGCATAAATTAAGCCTCCTCCCAGTTCCGGCATATAGTAGCCCTTAATAATTTCGTTATCCCGGTACACTATCGAATCTTTAATGTATTCTCTTATAAGAATTTCTCTGTCTTCTCCGGAAATTTTTCTGTCAATTGCCGTAATCATTGAATAATATTCGTCCCTGTATTTTTCGATATGCGTCGAGACGGCGTAACTTTTCCACGGCTTTTCTCTTTTAAAGAACAAGTATTCGCATACCGATTCAAATCCGACTTTTTTATAAACCGGCAGACCCAGATCGGATGCAATTAGCAGACATGTTTCGACAGACCTGGATTTTGTAATTCTTAACAATTCATTGACTATGCTCAAACCGATCCCCCTGTTCCTGTAATTCTTATGAACTATGATATGCGCCAGCCAGCCTGTCCTTCCGAATATTATCGCCGCGCCGATACCGACAATATTACCGTCCGATACGGTTTTTATCGGCACGCAATAATCTCTTTTAATATATAACTCAAATTCCGGAATTATATCCGGCCAGCCTTCGGGCTGCAGATCTTTAATTCCGTCTAGGTCATTAATCGCTATTGCTTGGAAACGCAAAAAATTTATTCCTTATAGTAAAAAGTATTATGCTTTTTTTTTATATTATAAAGATTAATTACCGTAAGATTTTTGTACTGTGATTATATTTTTAAATAAAACCGATATTTATGTGAAAAACTCCCGAGCTTTTAATATTTTTAGGTAAATCATAAAATATCAAATAGATACATTTTCGATAAAATCTTAAAACTAAATAACGGAATATACCAATGAATAAGTTCCTAATCTTCACAATTTTACTGCCGATAATTTTCACCGGTATTTTAGAAGCACAACTAACGCCTCAGGAAGCCGTAAAAGGAATGGAGCGCGGAATAAACATCGGCAATACGATGGAGCCTCCAACCGAAGGCGCATGGGGTAATCCTCCCGTAAAGGAGCGCGCATTCGACGATTATAAAAATGCCGGATTTACCGCAATAAGGATACCGATAACATGGGACGGCCACACATCCAGGACGCCTCCATACACAATCGACAGCACATGGCTTAATAGAGTTGAGCAAGTGGTTGATTGGGGGCTTCAGCGCGGATTATTTATTGAAATAAATGCACATCATGAGACATGGCTTAAAGATACCACAACACCGGCAAACATTGCGCGATTCGACAGCATCTGGAGTCAAATTGCTACCCGCTTTAAAAATAAATCCGATAGCTTAATTTTTGAAATATTAAATGAACCGGACCCGATGTCCGCAAATAACGTGAATATGATTAATGCGCAGGTTCTGAAAATAATTCGACGCACTAATCCGACCCGAATAGTAGTATTTTCAGGTTATATGTGGTCAAATTCCGATCAATTGGTCACTGCGGCCATTCCCGATACAACGGATAAATATCTCATGGGATATTATCATTCATACGATCCGTATCCTTTCGGACTTGTCGGCACCGGGACGTACGGTTCCGTATCGGATAAGAACGCGACCAAAGCAAAATTTGATCAGGTTACGGCTTGGTCCGTAAAACATAATATCCCGGTTATAATGGATGAATTCGGATATATTAATAAATGCGATTACAATTCGCGAATGTGCGCGTACGAGACAGTTGTCAGTCAGGGTATCAGCCACGGCGTTGGCTTATTTGCATGGGATGACGGGAGCAGTTTCCCCATTTACAACAGAACAACAGGCGGTTTTAATGAAATCAAGGATATTTTAATTTATACCTATCCCGAATCCCCTGATGATTTGCAAATTAAGCAGCTCAGTAATTCTTCAATATCTCTGCAATGGCAGAATAGGAATACTGAACAAGACAGTATTATTGTGCAACGAAGGCTCGGTAATAATTCTTTTTTGGATTTCCCTCCTATAGGTCCGACAGCTACCCAATTTGTCGACCCTTATATCAACCCGGGAAATACATATTATTACAGGTTGAAAATAGTCAGGAAAGATTCCGTAATTATGGAATCATATCCTATCATGCTGAAAACGGTAGTAACTTCTGTTGCAAAGACGGACAAACCTCCTGTTCAATTTGAATTGTTCAACAACTATCCGAATCCCTTTAATCCCTCAACGGAGATTAAATTTTCGATACCTTCTGCTGAAAAAGTATCGCTAAAGGTTTACAACGTACTGGGTCAAAATGTTGCCGTGCTTATTGACCGGGAAATGTCGGCCGGGTCTCACTCGGTAAAATTCAGCGCAGTTAATTTACCCACCGGCGTATATATTTACCGATTAACCGCCGGTCTGTTTATGAGCAGTAAGAAAATGATATTTTTAAAGTAGTATTCGGTCCATAGTTTTTATCATAATTTACCGTCGACTTTATAAGGTCGCAGAAATGCCTTTCCAGGCCGGTATTGATCAGATAGACCATAATAAACCGAAAGTAATATTATTCATATAAAGGCCCATTGAAAGCATTGGTTCGGGCTTGTTTGAAAAAGCATATCCGAACCAATAAGTTCCCTGCAAAAAGATACGGTCATTTAACGGATGACTGTATTGCACCTTACTATAGATTACAAAAGCATTCCAAAGATATTCGATCTTACCCTGAACCGCCGCATTCAAAAAATTTTCATTTACTTCCGAGTTTTCGCTGTTAAATGAATATCCGTTTTGAGGGCGGGATACAAGCCTGATCAGCGGGAAAGCCAGCCGCACCGAAATATATTCCGTACCGCCAGGCCGGTATTCCGCGAGCAGGTTTAGATTCAGCGAATGAGTCCAGTACCAGGATTGGTTATTAACGGTTGTAAGAATGATTTTATCCACGGAAATGAAATCGCTGTTTTCAGCAAACGTAGAAATACCCCCGCCGGCCGAAAACTTTACGGGTTTTCCGAGGAAATCCCATCCTGCAATAGCGCGCGTATAAGCATAGGAAATGTACCCGGCTCTATAAACGACGTCCCACGGCCTGATATCTGTCCCCAAATGCCCGGTATTAAAATTCAACTCGATGAAATGACCAGCATTATATGTCTTATGTTCATATGAAAGGTTCCCGGAAAATATCATACCGCCGAAGTTAGCGGGAGAGAAGTAATTGTCTTTTATATGTGCATCGCTGAAACCGATACCGGCTCCGATATAATTTTCGGGATTAATACTGCGGGATCCTTCCGGCGCCTGACAAAAAGATGTTCCCGGACCAGATACGGCAATCATCATCACGCTTAACGTGAACAATCTGGCAAACAATATTTTCATATTTCTCCTTTTCAACGGCCGTTAAAATAATAATCGAATAGGCGCTGCTGAACCGGGCTCAGCGGGCTGGCTTCCAAACCGGGCCCCTGGTTGGTAGCCATAATTATCGCAAAGCCGGCGCCGGGTACAATATCCACAATAGCCTGATTGAACCCGTTGCTCCCGCTGTGAGATAGGAGCATTCCCTTTGCCAAGCCGGAATAATTATAAACCTGCAGCCCAAGCGCATATTTGCTAAACGCATCAACGGTAACCACTCCGGTAAAGATCTTTTTTGCGGAAGCAGGGCTCAGCAGAGAAGGCTTACCGTTTTTTGCGGCAAGCAAGTTTTGAATTATCCGTGCCCAGTCGCCTATGGAAATATGCAGCCTTCCCGAAGGACTGTATATAGGCGGATTATCGGCATCTGCGGTCGGTTCGACGGGGGCATGACCGTTCGTATGCTGCAGAGGCTGGTCTTCCCTTCCGGGCGTGCCCATCGGACCGAATCCTGCGCTCGAAATCCCAAGCGGATCCATTATCTTTTTTAATACCAAATCTTCGTAAGACTCGCCGGTGATCTTTTCAGCCGCGGCTGCGGCAATACAGAACCCGACATTGCTGTAGTGAAAGCTGCCCCGTTTACTTGCCGGCGGCTGAGTTAAAGCCCACGCAGTTACCTCGGCACGCTGTTCTCTCGGAGAACCGCCTGCCGGCTTCAATCCCGACCATTCCGCAAATCCGGCGCTGTTGGAAAGAAGGTCGGCAACGGTTACGTCCCGGTATTCGGGGCGCATGCTGCCTGCATACTCCGGGAACAAAGAAGATAGCGGCAACGTCCATTTTAGGAGTCCCTCGTCAACCAGGACTCCGAACAAAACGGCCGAAATTGATTTTGTGCACGATCCCAGATGAAACTCATCATTATCGGTAACGTTCATTTCTCCTCCGTAGCGCCTGCATCCTACAGCACGAGCCTCAGCAATATCCGTATCCGTTACTATTGCGCCGGCCAGTGCAGGAAGTTTCAGAGCGTACCTCAAAGAATCGAGTATCGTTGCGAGCCTTGAATTGTGCGCTGAAGGCACCGGAATATTAACATCATCGGGACCCAGGATCATATCCTCGCACGAAAAATTCGCAAGCCCGAATAAAAACAAGAAAGAAATAAAAAAGCTTCGCATTATTTTAAGTCTACCGTATTTAAATGAATAAGAAATATATTTTATCAATTTCCAATTTAATTCTTCAAAAAAATTTCTAAATTCTCCATGTAAATCTTCGGCCTGTCAATCCGGATAAGATGTCCTGCCCTTTCAATTTTTATTGAATCGCGAACGGCGTTTTCTCTATCCCGGGCTTTGCATCCATGTACACTTAAAGTAAGGAGATTCAGCACTGCACAAAAAAGGAAAATTCTTCCCGTCGTTTTAAATAAACGCTGTTTTAAATTGACGTCTTCAGCAGAAAGAATATTACAATGACAAGACAATATGAAAATTATTTTTTTAATACGGCCGGCACGCACAATAATCCCCTTTAATTAAGTGCTGTTATAGTCAGTCGGTGAACCTCGTCGACTTAAACAAAATTTATCGCTTAGGTAAAATTACCGAACGCATGTGTGATAATTGAGCGGCTGAAGATAACATTCCCGGTATACTTTTCCCTAAGATAACCGATTAATTTTTTCGGACATTAAAATAAGCACTTTATTTTGAGGCAACACCGGATTAGTGATGGAAGGAGGGAAAATCTGACTAAGCCGGTAATTATTGTGTCGGATAATATTTTTCTTGGTAAAAGCCGGCGTTTTATATAGCTTAACAAACGAATTGAGAAGATGCGCGAAAACTTTAATTTAATCAGCACGCATTAAAAATCTTCCATTTCCGTCGACGATATAATATTTGCCCGTAATACAGATCTTCAAAAAGTCTCTAAGAAATATTCAATATAATTCATAAATGAAAATTTTCTCTTATTATTTCAAGCCTAATAATTTTTTAATTTGGTAGAGAGCGCCTAATTTAAAATCAAACAATTACCGGAGCTAAGTATGAAAAGCTTTTTTTTACTTTTTATCGCTGCTGAATGGTGAGAGATTCCCTTTTGCTCCGGAAGACGAACTTCAATCGAAAAAAGACACATCCAAAAGTAAAGATAAATCCGAATCAAAAAGTAAGGAGAAAGAGGAAAAGAAGGTTGAGGTAAAGATCGATCCGGAGGGAATACAAAGCAGAGTAAACGAAGTCCCGGTTCCGGTAGGCAATTACTCGGATCTATCAATGAACGATAAGATTTTTTTCTTTACGGATCGTCTGAGCGAGACCGGGGCGAAAACGGAACTTGAAGCGGTTGAAATCAAAAACAAGGATGTCTCCGTGAAGCCGGTTCTGAAGGATATTAAATCGTACGAGTTATCCGGCAACGGTAAAAAAATCCTTGTTCTCAAAGGCAGCGATATATACGTAATCGATGCAGCCGCTACCGGGGCTAAAGATCCGGATAAAAACAAAGTGGATATAAGTCATTGGACGTTTTCCTTCGATCCCCGGGAAGAGTGGAGGCAAATGTTTATTGAGTCTTGGCGCCTTGAAAGGCATTTCTTTTACGACCCGGGAATGCAGGGTGTGGATTACCAAAGGATGCTTAAGATGTACCTGCCGTTGGTCGACAGGGTAAGAGACAGGGACGAGCTGAATGATTTAATCGGACAAATAGTAGGCGAGCTTTCCTCACTTCATACTTTTGTCGTCGGCGGGGATATAAGGAAAGGGACGCAGCAAATAAGCATCGGTTCTCTGGGTGCGGAACTTATTAAGGACGAAAAGGACGGAGGGTACAAGATAAAGCATATATACAAATCGGAGCCGGATTATATCGATGATATGTCCCCGTTATTAAAGCAGGGAGTTAACGTAAAAGAAGGCGATATTATATTATCGATTAACGGAATCTCTACTCTTTCCGTCCCTTCGCCCGAGCTTCTGCTGGAAAACCAGACGGGACAGCAGGTGCTTCTGCATCTTAAATCAGCCTCAACCGGCAAGGATTACGATGCCGTAGTTGTTCCGATTTCCCGGCAGGCGGAAGCCGACCTGCGGTACGACGAATGGGAATACACCAGAAGGCTGATAGTCGATAAGGAAAGCGACGACCACATCGGCTACGTACACCTGCGCGCGATGGGCGGCGGAAATTATTCCGAATGGGTGAAACAGTTCTACCCGGTATTCGACCGCGAGGGATAAATAATAGATATGAGGCATAACCGCGGCGGCAATATAGACAGCTGGATCCTCGAAAAACTTCTGCGCAAAGCATGGATGTACTGGAAAGGCCGGGCCGGCGTTCCATACTGGAATATGCAGTACGCGTTCACCGGGCATGTAGCAGTATTGTGCGATGCTTTTACCGCGTCCGACGGCGAAGCATTTACTGAAGGGTTCAAGAGGCTCGGGCTCGGCAAGGTTATCGGGACAAGGACATGGGGCGGCGAGATCTGGCTATCCTTCGACAACTGGCTGGTCGATCACGGCATTGCTTCCGCGGCCGAATACGGCGTTTACGGACCGGAAAGCAAATGGCTTATAGAAGGGCACGGCGTTGATCCGGATATAGTTGTGGACAGTACGCCTCACGAAACATTCGAAGGCAGCGACGCACAGCTTCAGGCGGCGATAGAATATATCAAGAAACAAATAAAAGAACACCCGGTGGTTTTACCTCCGACGCCTAAGTACCCAGATAAAGCGGTTGATTATAACAAATAGAAATTATAATGTTTCTTAAAAAGTAATGTTTGAGTGAATCTTTGTGTTTGATGCTTCAACGAATTCATGCATTATTTCAAAAAGAGTATTTTGCAGGATTTTATTTGTTCCCCGGCATGCAGGTTTATTATATAAACACCGCTCGCTACGTTTATTCCGGCGTTATTTTTACCGTCCCATTTGTACAAGTAATTCCCGGCGGAAAGATCCCCCGTTAATATATTCTTTACCAGTCTGCCTTGTATATCGAATACTGAAAGTTTTACCATAGAATCCGATAATTTTCCGGGAATGGTTATGCTGATGGTTGTGGCCGGGTTAAAGGGATTGGGATAGGCTTTAACCGTTAAGTAGCTTTCCGGCATATTGCTTCCCCCGTTATTATCTTTAACCGAAGTAATCAGGCTTTCCCCCGGTCCCCTGCTTCCGCCGTTATTATCGGCCAGGTAAACGTTTACCCAGGAAGGACGGAGAGCCGAAGTCAACGCGGAATCCTGCCATTCCTGATCGTTCAGCCTCAAAAAATTTGTAGAAGTATATTCGTAATAACTCGTAACAGGGCCCACGAAGGCTGTTGTTTTATTACCCGGTAAAGGAGCAATAAACACTCCCAGGTCAACGGGACCTGTACCGACGTGCTTCACCCATCCCAACTGCGTACCCATACAGTCGGTAGGAACCGTATGTACGTCCGCTACAATAAAATTGTTCTCGTAAGCTTGATCCGTACCCAAATAAAATAAAGAATTGTACCAGCCGTAAAAATTACTCTGGGTACCGGCGCAAACTGGACCTCGCGGACTAAAAGTATGACTGAGGAATGTCTTCTCTTCCGTCGAGAAATCGGTCCCGTTGAGCTCTTTCTGCGAGATCGAGAGCAGGGTATCGCAGATTTTTCCCAGTTGATCGAAATAGGAAATAACCCCGGAAATATAAGGGCTGTTGCCTAAATTAAGAGCCGCAAACTTCTCACCCGCATCAACCGCAAGTGTTTTCAGGGTACCGTAAAATTCCGGGAACGGTTCGATATATGTGTAAGGAAACGAACATGTTAAACTGCCGGTATATGATTGCTTTGCATACAATAAGTTGTCGTGCCTCAGCTCCGTCCACGAAGCAAGCTGCGTATTTAAATTTTTCTGCCAGAAACCCGCCGTTTTCATGAACGGAGGTAATTTGTTTCTGTCTACAGGCGTATTCAACGTCCTGATGCAATTTAACCAGGAATTATAAAGACTTTTTTCCCAAAAATCCTGACCGTAAGAATCCACTAAATATCTCAAAGCCGCCAGGTTTCCCCCGTAATTATATTTGTTAATCTGATCCTGCAATAACTGTGCTGCCGCATTATTGCCCAGGGCAAACATAGGATCGAGAGAAGAAGGAAGCAGTCTGCATGATCGGGTCCTATCGTATACGACATTGGAAAAGATATATGAATCAATAACAAATCTTTGCCCGAACAACATGAACGCCGAAGCGGGAACTATACTGTCCGGTTTGAACGGATCGTGAATTAATATTTGGGACAATATCTGCTGGTAGGCGAAAGACTGATTTTTTAAAGTATCCTGAAATGCCGTAAGTTTTAAGCTGTCAAGCAGGTCGCTTGCATTATTAATGTCAACGGCATTTTTCAGGTATTCAAGATCATCTACGGTTACGTTATCCTGCTTTCCCACAAAAAACTCCAGTATGCTCTCGATAGTATTATAAGTCCCGGCAACACCGGCCGCGTCGAATAATTCTCTGAACAACATTGCGTAGATCGATTGCCGCTGCTGTGCTTTATAAATCTCCGCCGGATCAGCTTGTATAAATGCTCTGGGCATTAACAAATAAATCTCGATTCGCCCGAGCCACATCATTGTGCGAAAGTAGCCTGCTAATTCCGGGTGATCCGGATCCGTATAATGTCCCCGCGGTTTAAATTGACTCCAATCGTAATAGACGGGGATTGATGAAAACAAAGTGTCATAGCCCGCTCCGTCTGCGGCCGTAATTTTTGAAATCACCCCGTTAATTTTATCCGAGTTAGCTGGAAAGTACGGATTGACGGAGGAACCCAATAAATCCAGGGGCACGGTAATGTAAAAGTCTACGTCTTTTAAAGATTGGATCATCGCAGTGCTGCCGGCATATCTTCCGGCTAATGCCGGCAAATCGGAGTGCATTCGTGTCAATAAATATTTAACCGAATCAATAAGGAAGCTTAATTCCGCGTCTTCCAAAATATAATCGTAAGACATGTGCAGAGCATGAAGAATAGCTCCCGTAGAAACATAAACCGGCAAATCTTTTGAGTAAATATCTTTGAAAGCTTGGCCGAAAGAATTTTTCTTAAGGCGCTCGCTTACAACAAAGCCGTTCTGCCCGAGAAGTGTTTTTTCGTAGTCGGTCAGGCTGTATTTCGTATTTATACTGTCGAAATATACGGCCGAA
>JBJKOY010000436.1:0-16258 GCA_046706945.1 Ignavibacteriaceae bacterium
ATATTATTTCAAATCGGAAACACGGTCAGTAATTTAATTTCCGATGTATAAGAACTTAATAATGCGAAAAAAATTTAGGAGAATGGAAAATTATTAAGAAGACATCCCTTGTCTAACGAAACGAGTAAACCGAAAAAAATAAGTTAATCTATAAAAGACCCCCGCCTTTATTTGAACTTTTATAGATTTATAAAAACCCTTAAATGTCCCAAATGAATGAATTTACGTATTAAATTAAATTAGTTAATACAAACAAGCAAGAAAAAATTTAAGCTGATATTTTAATTTTAACAAAATTAAAGTTTAAGTATTTGTCTCCGTAAATTTTTAATATTTATTTATTGCAAAACATACTTATTTAAGGAGAATTTATTAGACCTTGGTAATAGCCTCTGAAAATACTTTTACCGTTTTATCCAAATCTTCCCGGGTATGAGCCGTCGAAACGAAAGCAGCTTCGAACTGGGCTGGTGCCAGGTAGACTCCCCGGGCAAGCATTTCGCGGAAAAATCTGCCGTATAAAACGGTGTTGGATTTTACCGCAGCGGCATAATTATTAACCTGTCCTTTGGTAAAAAACAACGTCATCATGGAGCCTACCCTGTTTACGGCGTATTTCCGGTTAATCGATTTAAGAGCTTCGTTTATGCCGTTTTCGAGGTAAGATGATTTTTCCTCCAGCTCGTTATAAATTCCCGGGTTATTTTTAATATAGTTCAGCGCGGCAAAACCGGCGGACATTGCAAGCGGGTTGCCGCTCAAGGTGCCTGCCTGGTAAACAGGTCCGCTGGGCGCAATCATCTCCATAATTTCCTTTCTTCCCCCGAAGGCGCCAACCGGCAGTCCGCCGCCGATTATTTTCCCGAAAGTCGACAAATCCGGCTTAATACCGAAAAGTTCCTGCGCGCCCCCTTTTGCAACACGGAACCCGGTCATTACTTCGTCGAATATAAGGACGATTCCTTCGTCGCTGCAGATCACCCGGAGCTCATTTAAGAATTCGTAATCCGCTTTTACTACGCCCATATTTCCCGCGACCGGCTCAATAATCACGGCGGCTATTTTACCTTTATTGAGTCTTATTAAATTCTTTACAGATTCAATATCGTTGTAATCGGCCAGAAGCGTATCCGCGGCGTTCCCTGCGGTAACTCCCGGACTGGTAGGAATGCCCAGGGTTAATGCGCCCGACCCGGCCTTGATCAGAAAATAATCCGCATGACCGTGATAACATCCTTCAAACTTTATAAACTTTTCCCTGCCGGTATAACCCCGTGCCGCACGCACCGCGCTCATCGTCGCTTCGGTACCGCTGTTTACCATTCTTACCATTTCTACCGACGGTACTAATTCGGTAATAATTTTTGCTGTCTTTACTTCAAGCTCCGTCGGCGCCCCGAAACTTGTTCCGTTTTCTATCGCTAGTATTAAAGCTTCTTTTATAAACTCGGGATTGTGCCCGAAAAGATGCGGACCCCAGCTTCCTATGTAATCGATATATTCGTTGCCGTCAACATCGATTAATTTCGAACCGACGCCGCTATTAATAAATACGGGATCGCTTCCTACCGCCTTAAAAGCACGGACGGGAGAATTTACACCGCCCGGAATTACATTTTTAGCCTCTTCAAACAAAGTCCGGCTTCTGGAATGATTCATATCGCATCCTTCCTTTTATCAAAAAATATTCATCGTAAATTTAATAAAAGCAGGGCTCGGTTTCATTAATCCGGAAAAAGGATGCGGTAATCTTTTTCTTTGCCCAGTTTCCACCATCCTTCCGGTATTACTTTCCAGTTATTCAGTTTTTCAGGGGCAACGGATTTCTCCCTTTCGATCCATTTCATCAGGTAATATCTCAGATCCTTGCGGGTAGAGTTTATTATGCGTCCCCGGATTTCCTCTTTCGCTATTTTGGCTCCCTGAATAATATGCCCGCCTCCGCCGTTTCCCCTGTAAGAATTTACGGCGACCTTGTAAATTTTATTCGCTTCAAACGGGCTGCCGTCAGACATTGATAAAATTGTTATCCTGTGCCCGGCAGGTTCGGCAACATCTACCGTGTAGTATATTCCGGCCGCCGATGAGAAGTTATAATATCTTGATTCTAATTCCGGTTTCCCGTTTTTCATTTCGATGTTTCCTCTTTCGTCCTTTTTGAAGTCCAACAGGTTGTCCAGGCTGTCTTTCATCGTATTGAACCATTTCCCGTACGAATATTCCAGGTAGTCTTTTATTTCCTTTCCGCTCATCTTCATAGTGTAAAGGAGATTTTCGTATTTATACAGCTTGAACATGTCGCGTCTGTATACCGTACCCTCTTTTATCGAAGCGTTAAAAGACAGCGGTGCCGCAAATGAAACGTCGGCGTGTGATATTTCGAGCTGTATTTTTTGTATAAGGTCGACGAAAGGGGAATCGCCGAAAATAGATTCCCTTGTAGAAATTGTTTTTGTAAACCTGCCTATCGGTTTCGATACGTACTCCTTGACTTCTTCGATCACCCCGGAAAATTTTTTCATGTATTCCGGGTCCGGTTTATAATCCTTCGATTCGATTATTTTCCCGGATATTTCTTTTTTCCATTCGCCGGTTTTTTTATCGAAGGTCATCTTAATGTCCGCTTCGGCAGCCGTCCGGGCGGCATTGACGGTGCCGAGTATCAGAACGTCCCGGCCCTCCGAATTTTTTACTGTGAAATCCCAGCCGTGATGATCGTGCCCGACAAATATTACGTCGAATCCCGGGACTTCCCGGGCCACCAATGCAGAGGCGTTTTCGTTCTTATAGGTGTTCGAGGTCTGCCCGTTATAATCCGTTTCAACCCCCGAGTGGAACAAGCCGATAAGCAGATCGGGTTTTTCTTTTTCTTTAATTATCTTTACCCATTTTTCAGCAGTTTCCACCATATCGTCGAACCGCATACCGCTCCATATCTTCTCCGGAAGCCAGTTCGGTATCCACGGAGTTATAAGCCCGAGAACCGCAATTTTAATCCCCTTCCTATAAATTATTGAATAAGGTTTAAAATATGGTTTTCCTGTAGCGGTATTTACGGCGTTGGCGGCCAGCCACGGGAATGTGAATTCTTTTTCGATCTTGTCGTAAACCGGATGCCCGGGTTCTATATCGTGGTTGCCCACGGTCGCCGCGTCGTATTTCATATAATTCATTACGCTTGCGCAGATATGGGGGACGCCGGTCTTTTCGAAGTTATAATAATATACAACCGGCTGCCCCTGCAGTATGTCGCCGTCGTCGAGAAGAACCACCTGCTGCTTCTTATCGCCGCGCTGCTCTTTTACGTAAGTATAAATTTGAGCGAGCGAAGAGTTTATATCCCTGCCGTTTATAAAATCATACGGGAACAGGGAGCCGTGCACGTCGCTCGTCTCGATTAATTTCAGGTTGACCGTCTGGGCGGAGGAAGCTGCGGATAAAAACAGAACTGCGGACAGAACCAGAACCGCGCAGTTGAGTATGCTTTTTCTCATTTATTGTTCCTTAATTAAAACAGGGACATGTTAGCCGGAAATTTTATCGAGGCAAAATTAGCAAAATTATTCGAAATGTTTTGAAAAAAATGTCAGAGCAATTTTCCCTTCCTGAATTTTGCTACGCTGAATGCATTTATTACGGCGGACATTCCCAGCAGAACACCGACTACCGGCAGAATATCGAGGGTCCCGGAGCCTCTCCAGAGCACGTCGAGGAATCCTTCCATCGACCAGTAGACGAGGGTCCCTTTACTTAGTATTTGGATGAAAGGCGGGAGAATGAAAGTAGGGAACCAGGCGCCGCCGATCGCGCTCATTGTAAGTATTAAGAACGTTCCCAATCCGCTTACCTGTGAGGAAGTCTTGCAGATTGCCGCCAGCAGCATTCCGAACGCGGTGCTCGCCGCCGAGGCCGAAACAATAATCAGCAGCAGGTTAAAGAAATTTGAAAAGATATCGATCCCGAAAATCAAATATCCGGAAAAGAACAAGACCAGCAGCTGAATACAGCCGAGGGAAATATTGTAAAGGTATTTACTCCACAAAATATTCGTTCTGGAAACCGGCGCGGAGAGGATTCTTAAAATAACGCCGCTTTTGTTTTCGTCGAACAGAGAGGTCGAAGAACCGGTTATTGCAAACAGGAGGAACATGATTGCCCAGCCGCCTACGCTTCTTGTTGCGTTCGGATTATTTATATCTTTGCCCACAAGCTGTTCCTCATCCAGCTGCAAAATATTTTTAAAGATATTTGCTTTATTGCTGACCGAGTTCACAAGAGCGGTATCTGAGGCAAAATCGAAGCGCGTCCATTTTAATATTTGGGAAGTATCTACGCCGTAATATTGATGAACAAGCATCGCAATTTTTCTGTTGAAGCTCGATCCTTTGTTCTTCCCGAGGGAAGTCTCGGCTTTGTGCTGCATGCTGGCAATAAATATACCCGGCATTTGCGTCATTATCGTCTGCTGCAGAAGTCCTTCTATTGTCTGCATCTCCAATTGATTTTTGGGATCGTAATAAAATTTAATTTTGAACGATGTCGAGGTGTCGGTAAAGGCATCCGCGGGGAGGACGAGAGCCGCGGTCAGGTTCCCTTTCCTTACGTAATCTTTTATCGAGTTGGTATCGAACTTTATTTTATTGCCGTTATCGTCGGTGTACGTTTCGACAAGGTTAAAAGTCTTCGTGGTATCCAGGATATATTCAAGCTTTTTCGCAATTTTATCCGAACTATTGTTTATAAAGCCTATTTTAATTCCGGTGGGTGCGCTGCTCGAATTCCCGAATATAGATCCGAATATATAAATCAGGGCGATGGGCACAAGGAAAGTAAGGCTTACCGCCGGTTTGTCCTGCCAGAAGAGTATATAGTCTTTCTTTATCAAATGTAATATATTTCTCAATCCCTCAGCCTCCTTCCTGTCAGATGCAGGAACAACGCCTCCAGGGTAGGCTTGCGGAGATCGACGGAACTATAATCTATTCCGCTTTCTTCGAGAAGTCTGAAAAATTCCGAAAGCTTAAGATTATCGAAAGGTTTGAGTTCGTATTTTTCCTGTTCGTTAAGCAGCGTTCCGACGGATTTAAAAAGTTCGATTCGCGACTCGACGGATTTATTTTTATTTATTAATATAGTTTGATCATACGGCAGTTGTTTTAGCAGCTCCTGAAGGGTTCCCATTGAAATTATGGTACCGGCATCTATAATGGCAATGCGGTTGCAAAGCCTTTCGGCTTCCTCCATATAGTGGGTGGTATAGATTATTGTTTTCCCTTCTTCGTTTAATTTAAGGAGGTATTCGAATATCGCGTTCCTGGACTGGGGATCGACGCCCACGGTCGGCTCGTCGCACAGAAGTATCTTCGGATCGTGTAGAAGACCGGCGGCCAGGTTTAACCTTCTTTTCATACCGCCCGAAAAATTCTTGACTTTTTCTTTTCTTCTTTCGTACAGCTGAACTCTGTTCAAATTCTCCGCGATTACAGCCCGGAGCAGGTTTTTCTTTAAGCCGTAAAGTGATCCGAAAATCTCCAGGTTTTCGAACGCGGTAGCATCGTCGTAAAGAGCTATTGTTTGAGGTACAAATCCGATCTTTTTTCTGACATTAATGTTTCTTTGGGATATTTTTTCGCCGTCGATAAAGATTTCTCCGCCGTCTGGCCGGATATATCCGATAAGCAGGTTCATTAAAGTTGATTTACCGGCGCCGTTCGGGCCCAGCAGACCGAAAAATTCCTTTCCATGTATTTCCAGCGAAACGCCGTCCAGCGCAGTAACTGTGGGAAATCTTTTGGTCAATTTATTTATCGAGATCATGCCGTATTAACAATATTGAATTTAAAAGCAACGGGCTCAAATTAACAAGAGTTTTCCTCTAATGGAAATATTATTTGATGTACGGAACGATTTTATTAAAAACGGTTTTTAACGGAAACATTCCCGTTCGCGTCCCGGAAAATCTTATTTTAAAAGAGCCGCTCAACATTTTTCTTGACCAATCAAAAAAAGAATTAGATATTTGAATATATCTATTTATAGATTCCGGCCGGCGCTGAAAAAAAGGGCAGTAAATTCCGATGCAATTAGTTTTAAAGGGAATTAAAGAAACCGAGAGAGAAGCATTTATCTGGATTGCCGGGTTAATATTCTTGGCGGTTATCAATCCGTACGGAGGATCCCACTTATCATTCTGTCCATTGCATAACATCGGCTTTAAATATTGCCCCGGCTGCGGTTTGGGCCGCTCGGTTTCATTTCTCTTTCACGGGGACATTCATAGATCCTTCGAAAGTCATTTCCTAGGGATTCCCGCGGTTATGATATTGTTGTATAGGATAATTTACCTTTTAAAAAGACCATATGTAAAAGTCTTTCACAAATAATAGAAAGGACAATTCCATGGCTAACGTACTTCAGCTGATGCCTTTCCTGGAAGGCGAGGAAATGTTATTTGTACAGGGATTATTAAAGGACATGAACGACAACCAGGCGGTGCTTTTTGCAAACGCATATTCTTCGAGGAGAAAAGATCCGATGCTGATTTTATTTACGGCCTGTCTCGGATTCGTCGGTATTGCGGGGATTCACAGGTTTATCATAGGTCATATCGGCTTCGGCTTATTATACCTGCTTACGGCAGGTTTCTGTTTCATAGGAACCATTATAGATCTTGTTAATTTTAAAAGACTTACTTTTGAGTATAACCAAAAAGCGGCGCAGGAAGTTGCTATAATGGCTAAGAGCGCCGGTTAATGCCGGTCTCTGCGCTCTTTTAACTTTTATATCGATAAGCCGTTAAATGATGAAGGGGAATCTCTCCCTTTTTTAATTGATTTTACCATAATTAGAACGGGTCGATTTTATTAAAATCCATTTCAAATTATATTTTAAAATACAATCATTGAAATATTATGTACCGTCAAATAAACCGTGATCTTTTCGGAATTACCAGCTTGATATTTGTTATGACCGCACTATTCGTTGCGGATATCGAATTGCTGGAAAAACATATTTTTGCGGGAATTCTGTATAGTCTTATAATCGTTGTCGCAACCGACCTGCTGTTGTTCACATTTTGCCTGAAGTGTCCCTGCAAAAGCAACTGCGGGCATATAATCCCGGGACGCCTGGCAATGCATTTTAAAAGCAGGAAGACGGGGCCTTATACAAAAACCGATAACATAATCGTATCCTCTTCGTTGGTTTCCTTAATTATCTTTCCGCAGTTTTGGCTGTGGAAAAACTGGGGATTATTCATTGTCTTTTGGATTCTACTAATTATAGGATTTATTCAGATCAGAAAGGTAATTTGCCGGAGCTGCGGAAATATTTATTGCCCGGCAAATGCAGATTTTAAAAATTTATAATTTTTTATTTTGAATCATAACAATAAAATACCTGCGGCCGGAATCAAGGACTCTCTTATACTTTTCGGAGGACCGTCTATATTATTAATATCGGAAACCCGGATCTTAATCCCTTTTCTCAGCAGAAGAACAGGGTGGGAACCCGTGATCTTTTGGTTTATCGTTGCAGGTCTGGGAATCTTTCTTCCGCTTTTAATAATGTCTTATTTATTGCTTGTGAACGAAGAGGGCGGGAAGGACGCGAACGTCTGGAAAGATAGGCTGAGATTTAAAAAATTAACCCGTAAAGATTTGATATGGTCGGTAATATCCGTGGCTGCGGTAGCGGTCCTGAGCGCCGCAATTATGCTGTCCGTTCAAAAAATTACGGGGGAATCACCCGCTAAGCCTGCTTTTATGGATTTTCAACCTCTGACGAAAGGCAGGTACTGGATTTTACTTATTTGGCTCCCTTACTGGATCTTGAATATTATGGGCGAAGAAATTCTCTGGCGCGGGGTAATCCTGCCCCGGCAGGAAGTTTGTTTCGGAAAAAATGCATGGATTATTAACGGGGTATTCTGGGGACTCTTTCATCTGGCTTTCGGCCGGGAGCTTTTACTCACGCTCATTCCGATATTATTTATTTTACCTTATACGGTGCAGAAAACACGAAACAGCTGGTCCGGCGTAATAATTCACGCGGCCGTAAACGGTCCCTCCTTCATCGCGATTTCTTTCGGACTTTTAAATTAGCCGGAGGAAAAATCCGGGTGAATTAAATCCGGCCGAATGCGTTTTCCTGTTGACATATATCCCTTCAAATTATAAATTTAAACACTTGTTTAAAATAATTGTTTGAAACCATCGTTTAAATTACCTGGAGCAATTATGACCGGCAGCCAACCGTCAAAAGAAAAAATTATCTTCGCCGCAGTGGACCTGATAGAGAGAAACGGGCTTCATAAATTAACGATGAGAAGCATCTCGAAGCAGGCCGGGGTTAACGTCGCGGCAATAAATTATTATTTCGGCTCGAAAGAAATCCTGATAGACGAAGCTCTGAAGCTTACGCTGAAGAATGCTTTTATCGACCCGGTCGACGAGCTGAAAACGGCCGAGCATACGGTCTATTCCGCGCTCGAAAAGATACTGTGCGAGTGGTTCGAAGGAGTTATTAAGTATCCCGGCATTTCCAAAGCCCATATTTACGAACCCCTGATAAATAATAAATACGAAGGGCTTTTCACCGGCGAACTGAGAAATTTCCTGAACCGCGTATACGGATTTCTCAAACCTCTCGCAAAAGGAACGAAAGGAGAGATATTGAAGATCGCGATAACGCAGATGATCTCCGCGGTAGTCTTCACCGGTCTAATGCCGGACTTGTACCGCGGTTTCCTGACGCTGGATTTTCAGAAACCCGGCGACCGACGGAAATATATAAAGATTCTTCTGGATAGCTACTTCGGAAATTATAAATAATTTTTATAAAAGATAACGACTGGAATTTTAAACGGGGAGTGTAAATGTGAAAATCTTAATACTTCAAATTTACCTTATTTTATTTTGCTTCATTTCGTCTATTAACGCTCAGCGGGCTGCCGGGAAAATAGAAGGAAGCGTAATCGACGGGGAAACCAAAATGCCTTTGATCGGGGCAAACATACTCGTAATGGGTACCGCTTTGGGAAGTTCGACCGACGCCGAAGGCAAATTTTCCGTCGACAAAGTTCCCGTCGGCAGCTACAGTATAAGGTTCAGTTATATTGGCTATCAAACTTCGGTTAAAACGGACGTTATAGTCAAATCCGGAAGAGTTGCACAGGTATACGCGTCTCTTCAAAGTATTCCGTATCAAACGGATGAAGTCAGCGTATATGCGGGCTATTTTAGTAAGTCCCCGGAACAGCCGGTCAGCGCAACCGGCTTTTCTTACGAAGAAATCCGGCGAGCGCCCGGTTCGGGAGGAGACGTAAGCAGGATTATAATGAGTCTGCCGAGTATTGCCAAGGTAAACGATCAGGCGAACAATCTTGCCGTCAGGGGCGGCAGCCCTGTTGAAAATGCATTTTATGTCGACAATATTGAAATACCGAATATAAATCATTTCCCGACCCAGGGCGCTTCCGGCGGTCCGATTGGTCTGCTGAACCTGGATTTTATTAATGAAGTGGACTTCTATGCCGGAGGGTTTTCCGCGGCTTACGGCAACAGGCTGTCTTCGGTAATGAAAATAGCTTTCCGGGAAGGAAACAGGGATAATTTCGAAGGGCAGCTTGATTTAAATTTCTCGGGGTTCGGGGGAGTTGCCGAAGGACCTTTGGGAAAAAACGCATCCTATATGCTTTCCGTAAGACGGAGCTATCTCGATCTGCTGGTTAACACAATAAATATCGGCACGTCAATCGTTCCGAGTTACGGGGATTATCAAGGCAAAGTAGTCTGCGATTTGAATCAAAATAACAAGCTGATCTTTCTGGGTATATCGGGCGACGATCATAATAACCCCGACGCAAAGACCGCCGCGGAGAACGACATGGTAACATACGGAAACCAGGACATATACGAAAATACTTTCGGCATCGACTGGAGAGCATTATGGGGTAAAAACGGTTATTCAAACACGTCTGTTTCCTATACCTCCTCAAAATTCAACGAAGACTCGTATGAAACCGGAAGCGGAATAACGGTGCGAAAGAACAGATCTCTCGAAGAGTCAGTTAACCTGCGAAGCATCGCCCATTATAAATTCGATGAAACGAATTCGCTGGAGTTCGGTACGGATATTAAACGCTTATTTGATAATTACAATAATTTTTACGGAGATAATACCGACCTGCTTGGCAATGCCGTTCCCGCACTGGTAAACGACAATAAGATATCTTCGACAGAAGCCGGGCTGTTCGTAAGTTATATTATCAGGCAGTTCCCGCGGTTAACCGCAACTGCGGGGATAAGGGCGGATTATTTTTCTTACAACCGCAGTCTTAATTATTCCCCGAGGTTCTCCGCTTCATACAATTTAAATGAAAGCAATTCCGTTAACGCGGCCGTCGGAATATACCGTCAGAATATTCCCCTGGTCATCTTATCGCAAAATCCTTCGAATAAACAATTAAAGACACCGGCTGCCGTGCATTATATACTTGGTTTCGAACATCTTTTTTCAGGCTCGGCAAAATTAGACATCGAAGCATACATAAAAAATTATAAGAACTTTCCGGCGGATCCCGCCGAGCCTGATTTGTTTTTAATAGACGAATTGTACTACGGCTACGGCTTTTTTGTAAATCATAATGCTTTAATCGGCGGCGGCAGAGCCCGTTCCGCGGGGATTGAAATAACCCTGCAGAAAAAATTAGTCAAAGATTTTTACGGACTTGCCAGCGCTTCTTTTTCCGTCTCGCAATTTGCGGGAGCCGGCGGAAAGTGGATAAACAGGATCTACGACAACAGGTTCGTATTCGGCATCGAAGGAGGTTATAAACCGGATAATCAATGGGAATTCAGCGCGCGATGGATCTTTGCCGGCGGCACCCCTTATACGCCGTTCGATTTGGAAAAGTCGGAGGCGCTCGATAAAGCAGTTCTAGACGCAGACCGCGTCAACTCTTTAAGAAACCCCGATTACCATTCGCTGAATATTAGAGCGGACAGAAGGTTCAACTTTACAGGCACCAATCTGATAATTTATATAAGTATATGGAATGTTTACAACAGAAAAAATGTAGCCGGCTATTTTTGGAATGAAACGAAAAACAAGCCGGGAACATTATACCAATGGGGAATTCTCCCGATATTCGGAGTTGAGTTTGAATTTTAAAAATGAAGTTTGAATAAATAATAACGTGATCTGGATAAAATTTTTTATTTTTGTAAGATCGATCGGGATTAAAAATTTTCGGGTTATGCATGATAAAAGCGATCTTTTGGGATAACGACGGAGTCCTTGTGGATACCGAGAAATTATATTACCGGGCAAACAAAGAAATCTTTTCTAAAATCGGGATAACTCTTACCGTAGAAATGTACATAGAAAATTTTTTAAAAAGGTCCTACGGTACCTGGCATCTTGCGCTTGAAAAAGGGCTGAATGAAAATGAAATAAACGAATTAAGAAAAGAGCGGAACATGCTGTACTCCGAACTTATCAAAACGGAAATGAGGGTAATCGACGGCGTGGAGGAAACGCTGGGAGAACTTTACGGTAAATTTTTAATGGGAATAGTCACTAGTTCGAGGAGGGACCATTTTGAAATTATTCACAGCCGTACGAATCTGTTGAGATATTTTGATTTCACGCTTACATCCGACGATTTCCGTTTTCCGAAACCGGATCCAGAACCGTATTTGAAGGCTTTGGAAAAATCCGGATTAAAATGCGAAGAATGCATTGTCGTTGAAGATTCGCAGAGAGGATTGACGGCAGCTTTAAAAGCCGGTATAAAATGCTATATAATTCCTACCGAATTAACGAAAAAAAGCGATTTTAAAGGGGCCGAAAAAATATTGTCATCAGTTTCCGATTTACCGCGTGAGTTGCCGATATAAATTTCAAATCTAAAAATTCCCCTTCACTGCGGAAATTCAAGCTTAAATAATTCATTTACTTTACGGACAAGTTCCGTATCGTTTTATAAAATATAGACTTAAGCGGCTCTAAATTATTTTCACAGCAGCTATAAAGAAAATACCCGGTTTTTACGAATATAACTTAAAGAACGGCAAATTATGCCGTATTTAATAGTCTAGGAAGTAAAAGAATATTATAATTAAAAATATGTCGCATTCTATCGGAATTGACGAGCTGTTGAACGGAATGGTCTTAGCCGCCCCGGTTAAAAATAAATACGGTCAGATTATTCTGAACGCCGGTACCGTATTGGAAGAAAAACACGGGAAAATGTTCAGGATGTGGGGAATTAAGGAAATTTATATTAAAAAGGAAGACGACCCCGGCGTTGAAGACAAGCAGGCGGCAAGAAAGTTATCCGACGCAAAAGAAATTCTATCCAAACGGCTGACTTGGAAACCAAAGAATAAGACTGAAGAAGAACTATATGAGCTTGCTCTGCAAATAACTCTGGAAAAAATATATTAAACGGTCTTGAATTGGAGATTATCGACAAAATAATTACGGGCGTAAATAATTTGCCCACGCTGCCTACGATTTACACTGCTATATTCGAAGCTATGGAACAACCGAATGTAACTTCCGAAAAATTAGCAAAGATCATATCCACCGACCAGGTGACGGCATTTAAATTACTAAAAGTTGCAAACTCTCCGTTCTACGGATTTTACGGAAGGATAGATACCATTTCGCAGGCGATTCTGTACCTGGGATATAACGAGGTAAGAAATATCGTGCTGGCGCTTTCGGTAATTAATTTTTTCTCGCGAAATAAAATACTTCTTCATTTTCGGCCGGTTGACTTTTGGGCGCATTCGATTGGCGTCGGAATCGCAACCAGAATGATCGGTGAATCGATCGGCGAGAAAAAACTCGAGAACTATTTTCTAAGCGGTATATTTCATGATATAGGTAAATTACTGTTCTTCGAGCTTGCGCATAAAGATTATACCAGGGTAATGGAAATTATAGAGAATAATAACATCAGGATTAAGGAAGCCGAGGTTAAGGTATTCGGAATTGATCATGCAAGGGTAGGACAAATACTCGCGGAAAAATGGAAGCTGCCTGTTTCAATACAGAACGTAATTCTATATCACCATGCTGGGGTAATGGAAAATAAACGAGATCCGCTTATTGCATCGGTGCATTTGGGTAATATTATTGCCAGAATAATGGAACTGGGATATGCGGGAGACAATTTGATTCCCGAACCGAACCCTGCAATATGGGACTTCATGAAAATACCGGAAGGCACTTTCGCTTCCATGAAAATATCGTTGAAAGAAAATTTCGAATCTACCGTCAGGCTGATGCTGGTTGAATAATAATATGTTATAAATTAATGAAACAAGAAAGAATCAGGTATTGGACAAATTATTAAAAAATATTACCGCATTTAATAATTCTCCAATAATTGGAAAGGCTTCCGCGGAAATAATTAAAAAGGGGCTGGAAGTTTTCAAAGACCTTCCCGGATTTGCAAGCGCCGCATATTTTTACCTGGAGCCGGAAGATTTCGACTTTTCATTCGGTTATTCGTCGGGAATATCCGAAAAAGAGTCCGATAAAATATTCAGGAATCTAGTTGATGACGGGGGAATTACTCAAGTAATTAACTCTGGAGAGATTGTCAACCTTGAGTCGGAAATAGAAAAAGGAGAACGAACAAATCATTTGGTAATTCCGCTGATAGCCGCTTCCGGAATTATCAGCCTTATTTTGCTGCAGCTTGAAAATCCGCTGACGGATACTTTGACCATTGATTTGTGCAGGATGCACGCAAATTATTTGGCAGTACTGCTGGAAAACAAAGACCTTAAACTCGAAGCAGATTCCCTAAAGGAAATAACTGAGCAGCAGGTCGCCTTAAAAACGAAAGATATAGCTCAGAGTACGAGAGAATTAAAAATAATTCTGGACTCGGTACAGGCCGGGATAATAATTGCCGATAAGAAGAAGGATTTAATAATCGATTTAAATATGGCGGCCTCAAGGCTTATAGGAGCCGGGAAGGAGCAAATTGTCGGCACGCCGAGGAAAAATTATTTCTTTTTTATCGAAAAGAAATCGATACCGAACAAAAAATATTTGGACCAGGAGGGATTGTTAAAAACCTACGACGGAAATTTGATTCCCATAATCAGAACGATTAAGGATATTGATGCCGAGAACATGAAGTATACGATCGAAAGTTTTATGGACATCAGCGAAAGAAAACGGATGGAAGACGCTCTTTCCGAGGCCCGTTTCGAGCTTGAGCAGCGAGTCGAGGAAAGGACGCAGGAACTTCTGCAGGTGAACAACGACCTTCAAAAGGAAATCAACGACCGGAAAAAAGCGGAAGAACAATTATTAAAATTGTACTGGGCCGTAGAACAGAGTCCGATTTCGATTATAATAACGGATTTAAACGGCAAGATTGAATATGTCAACTCTCATTTTTCGAAAATGTCGCAATATAAATTTAAAGATACGATGGGCAATTCTTTTCAAAAATTAAATTTTTCGAAAAATTACGAAAACTTAAATAATGAGATATGGAAAAAACTTGCCAAAGGCATCGAGTGGCGCGGGGAATTTCAAACCAGAAAAAAGAACGGGGAGCCGCTATGGGTTTCGGCATCGGCTTCTCCCATTAGGAATACCGAAGATAAAATTACGCACTATTTGATTGTTCAGGAAGACATATCCGAGAGAAAGAGAGTCGAACAGGAACTTCTGACCGCAAAAGAAAAGGCCGAACAATCCGACAAGCTCAAGTCCGCGCTGCTGGCAAATATGAGCCACGAATTTCGTACTCCGCTTATAGGGATACTGGGATTTTCACAAATCCTGACGGATCAGGTCGAAGATAAAGAACAGAACGAAATGGTCAAAGAAATTCAAATTTCCGGCAAGAGGCTTTTGAACACGCTTAACGGCGTGCTTACGATATCGGAACTGGAGACCGCGGAAGTTTCGGCGGAATGCGTTAAAACCGACCTGGTTTCTTTGTTAAAATCCGGTTCCGAAAGCTATTTGCAGTCCGCCCGGGCAAAGGGTCTTGAATTTATTTCGGCTATAAAAAAGAACAAGATTATTTCGGAAATAGACGCGCATCTGTTTCAGCAGGCATTGAACAATATTATAGACAATGCTATTAAATATACGGATTCCGGTTCCGTTTCTTTGGAGGCGGATGAAGTGATACTTGAAGACCGGGTATGGGCCGTGATAAAAATAAAAGATACCGGCATAGGGATCCCTGAAAACGACAGGGAAAAAATATTCGAAGCTTTCCGGCAGGTAAGCGAAGGCTATACGAGAAACTTCGAAGGATGCGGCCTGGGCCTAACGATTTCCAAAAAAATCATAGGGATGTTCGGGGGAAATATTACTTTGAAAAGCAGCCAGTCCTCCGGCTCCGAATTTACCGTATGGCTGCCGGTCAGCATTGCCGAAAGGCCGCATATCACGGAAGGCGAAAATGTCCGCATCGATTCCGGCTCAAAATCCTTAAACGGTGAATTAACACCGAAAGCGCGATAATCCTTAAAATTTCAAAAACCGTTCCCGCCAAAACTTTTTTCCATGCCCGGGTAAGCAACCGCCCAGCCTTTAGGCAATAAACCGTAAAATTCTTAATAAATAAGCCGAATCACATAACAATAATAAAAAATTAATATTTAACTTGACAAATGCCTTAATTAATAATACATTTGAAACAAATAACCGTACAAATTAATATAATTGTGTACTTAATACTTATTTATTTAAGACATATAATTTCCATTCCCTGACAGCGGATAATAGGGAATAATTCTAAAAAATTAATAGGAATTAGTAATTAAGATGAAAAAAATCATGGCGATAATACGTCCGCACAAACTGGAACCGGTTCACAGTGCCTTGCGCGAAGGCGGATACAGCGGGTTAACCGTGACCGAAGTGCGCGGCTACGGCCGTCAGAAAGGCCATAAGGAGATCTACCGGGGTTCGGAATATAACATTGATTTCGTTCCCAAGGTAAAGATCGAACTTATATGCAGGGACGATGCCGTTGAGACGGCGCTGGCGATAATTATAAACACGGCGCGGACGGGTGAAACCGGGGACGGGAAAATTTTTATTATTCCGGTTGAAGAATCGGTCAGAATCAGAACCGAGGAATCGGGACAAGCGGCTTTATAACACTCAAAACAAAAAGGAAGCACAAAATGAAAAAAACACCGACCAAATTATTTATTATTTTATCATTTATTATCTTATTCGCCGGCGTTTCTTATTCACAGGT
>JBJKOY010000437.1:0-4468 GCA_046706945.1 Ignavibacteriaceae bacterium
GTTATTGTCGTGAGCGCAAACTCCCAAACCGATATAAAAAGGTTCTTTGAATTTAATTTTTACGGATCCTCCGGCAGGTTTCAGCTCTTCCCCTTTGCCGGCAACGGAAATATATATTTCTTCGCCGTGTTTTTGTATCATAACTCTGGCGGGT
Organism: Ignavibacteriaceae bacterium; assembly: GCA_046706945.1. GTDB lineage: Bacteria > Bacteroidota > Ignavibacteria > Ignavibacteriales > Ignavibacteriaceae > FEN-1297. Next base: position 155 of record JBJKOY010000437.1, read on the forward strand.
GAATTTACGTTTGATTGGATTTCCCTGGTCGGACCTCCCGTTTCGGTCCTGTATTGAAGCGATGTCAGACCAACGGCATGCAGCGCCAAATCGGCATAAACTGAATTTGTATCCAGATTTTGACGGATTATTAAGCAGGCTTTTTTATGCGGATTGCCTTTTCTATTTATCCAATTAATGTTCGCGGCGAACGATACGTCTCCTTCTGCTTTTTTCCAAAGGAAATGAAGCTCGTCGCTCGTAAACCACATATTTGTTCCGCCTCCTGCCATCAGGTACGTCTTTCGGGAACTGTCGTATTTTACGAAGCCAGGTATTTTTACGGCTCCTATGTCGCATTGTCCTTCGAATTGACCGAGGGAAGCTGTTTGGGGATAAATACCTAGCGGGAAGGATAAGTAAATACAAATTAGAACGAAGAAAAACTTTGAGAATGAATTTTGCATTAATACTAGTCTCCGGATAAAATTTTCAATCAAGATATTCCGAGGAACTTGTAAATAAAATGTCTGTTCGTGAAGGATAAAATTATATTGATGACAAAATTACATATTTTTCAATAAAAAAATAGGAAATAATTGCCTTTTCGTCCTAATTATCCTTTACCGTACTAGAATAAAAAACATCAACGGTTAATTAAGGTTGTAAAGCATGCCGCTCTTAGATCGAACTCGGCCGTACCGTTTTCGACACGTACGGTTTGAATATTATCCATCCCGTTATCCTTGTCGGTAATATACAACTTCATTTGCATTAAGGCTGCCGGCAGTCCGGTTAAAGTAACTTTTCGTTCGGCGCCGTTGTTAACGATATGCACCGTATAAATTCCTTCTTTGATATCCCCGTACGCAACGCAGCTGATGTCCGGCCTGTTGCATTTTATGGGCAGATAGAACGAACCTTCCGGCGTTAAGCCAAGCTGCTTTAAGTTCCAAAATCTCTGGGTAGGTTTTAACGGGCCGCCGGTTCCGTATATCCCGCCGCCGGTTAAAACTGAATAATCGGCCGTAAGCTGCCATTGTAAAACGGATTTAACCTGACAGATTGAATAAATTCGCACATACGCGTCGATCTCATTTAAAGCGTACGAAGGTTCCAGGAAAATATCCGGATATCTCCAGGCGGCGGCATCCGTACTGCCCTCGCCGACTATTAAAGGAAAATTAGTCTGCTTGGCAATGTCCGACCAGATGGAGAGCGTCCAATCATTATACCCCCTCCATGAATGAAAAGAAATCGCGCCGATGTACCTGTAAGTTGCAGGATCATTTAAGGCGGGAGTTAAGAAGCCGTAGGTATTGGCATCGGAATTATCTCCGAGCATTAATTTTGTTGAAAGCCCTTTTGACGCAAGATAAGCTCCGAATTGTTTTATAAATTCCGCATGCTCTTCACCGGTTTGTCTTACATTTATGCCCAGATCTGATTCATTGAAAGAAAACAAATCCGGGGTGACGCCGTATTCTTCTTTCAGATAAATTAAATAAGTACCCAGAGATTTTATAATGCTTCTCATCTTCATTTGATTAAGAGGATTACCGAACGGTTCCCCCGGTTTTTTGGGTCCGAAGTTTAATTTGCCAATAACCGCCCATTCCGGCGGATACCAAACGCTTAAAATTATGTGTATGTTTTTTCTGGCCAGCCGCTGCGCCATTTTCATTGCGTCCGTTACGCGTATATTTATGTCCCCCGCCCTGGCCGCTGCCAGAGGATCCACGCTTTCATCGCGCTGCCATTCGGCCCACGGCAGCTCAACCCGGCCCCATCTGACGTTGAGATTATTCAAACAATAATTTATGACTTCCGGATCGGTCCCGGGATTCTGAAGGCGAAAATTACCGCCGATGCCGTCGAATTCTCTTCCGGGGTGAAGAGTATCAATTGCCATATCTACGGGCTTACGGTCAATTTTCCCGGAGACGGAAATATTGAAAACCTTCTTTGCTGTATGTCCTTTGACGGCAGGACCGGATATTAAAGTGAAATAAACAACGGTGTTGCCGCTGCCGAAATAAGGATTGCCGCGGATAACGTATATTTCGCTTAATTCACCTGCTCTTATTTCAAGCCTGCGTTTTTCTGATTTAATCACAATACCTTTCGCCGTATCCGGAATCGGATTTAGCATCCGGAAATATGCCGGCCTGCCGGATTTCTCGGATGTATCAGGTTTCGATGGTAATTTATCGATATACTTAAATGTCGCTCCGGAAAAATCCGTGTGAGGAAGTTCAACCGCAAAAAAAGCTCCTTTAATTGACGTATCTGCTTCCGCCGTAACATCGAGCGAAATTGAAATCTTGCCTTTGCCGGTATCCTGAACCGTTTCATAAACCGAAAGGCTGTCGAGCATTGTATTTATTTCGGCTTTTGAGCCTTTCCGGACAAAGCTCGGCATTTGTTTCTCTTTCGCGGTTTGAGTATAATCCAACCAGTTCTTTTGAACCGCTCTTATGCTCGTTTCGAATTTCATCAATTCGCCGTCAACGCGAATACCGTTTACGTTGCCCCACGCCGTACATTCGGCCTGACCGAAGGATCTGTATGAAATTCCGCTTAAGCACCATAAAATTATCACCAGTAAATAAATATTTGGTTTTATAAACTTGGCGGCGCCTGGTAAACCCGTTATTCCCCGGTATGCGGAAGTCTCGGATCCGAATTTGAATAATAAATGGTAAGTACTTTTCATTGCTATAACTCCGTATTTCCGTTTGGAAGAAAACGCAGCCGTTAATTTACATATTTATTAATTGACAAATTAGATAAAATCTTCTATGTTGTACATATCCGCATAAAGTCTTCCTAATATCGTTCAGAGTCAATAAAGTTTCTTTGCCTTAAAAGTATTCCGCGTTATTCTAAAAATAAAAGAGGAGAAAATATGAAACCCGTTTTCGTACTTCTTGTTTTGATTTTAAATTTACCCGGTACGTTTGCTCAAATAGTGAATGGGGGTTTTGAGAACTGGAACGGTACCGAGCCGGAGGGGTGGAAAACCAGTAATTCGGAAGCTGCAACATATGTTGTAAAATCAACGGAAAGCCACAGCGGTAATTATTCCCTTTCAAGTACGGTAATAAATAATTTCGGAATTAGTTACGGCGGACTTTTGCTCTCAGGTCAAAACGGTGAAGGATTTGCAATTTCGGAAAGGTACGCGGCACTTACAGGTTTCTATAAATTTGTTCCTGCCGATGCAAACGATAGAATCAATATAATTATCTTAGCTTATGTTATCAGCGATACCGATACAACGTATATCGGTTCGGGGATGGCGAATTTGGCTGAGAGCCAGAACTTTACCCAATTTAATGTCGGAATAATGTACAGTACCTCATCCGTCCCAAATCATATTACGATTTCAATTTCGTTTCGCAGCACATCCGGCATATGGCCGACCGCAGGTTCAAAATATTTTATCGATGATCTGGCGTTAAGTACCGCCGTTAAGGCAAATGATTTTTCCGGCCCGGATTTTACTTACAAACTGAATCAAAATTATCCTAACCCTTTTAATCCCGTGACGTCCATAAAATATTCAATTAAAGAAAATACCAATGTATATCTTTCGGTTTACGATATTTTGGGAAGAGAGATAAGAAGCCTGGTTAACGAGAATAAAAACCCGGGCGAATACGAAGTTAAATTCGACGCCGGCGGAATAACCAGCGGAATATATTTTTATCGACTTAAAGCGGGAGATTTTATACAAACAAAAAAGATGCTGATTTTAAAATAGTTTTTGGTCGGCAGTTCTCGGTCTGTGGTTTTTAATTCTTACACCACTATTCAATTGTTCTGTATCCCGAATTCATTTTTCAAGAATATCGGATATTTGAAAATCAAACTTTGATCGCTATACAAAAGGCAATTGAAAGAAGAAGTAAGAACGGAGGGATAATAGGGCCATTTTCGTTTCTTAACCGCTTTCAATTTTTATATCGCCGTTTTTTTTGATCGTAATAATACTTCCTCCGTGCAGCGAAAATTTTTGGTTTTTGATGCTGAAGATTACCTGTGCTTCCGTCCAGCCGGACGGGATGCTCCATGTATAGATGTCGTACGGTTTCATACTGTAATTTTTATACGGCACCAGCCTTAGCCTGTCGCCCGGATGATAAAACATTAAATCCACCTGGTTGTCGTAAATGTTTCTGAATACCAGTTCGTACTGACTTAGGCCGGTTCCTACTCTGAATATGCCCGATACGCCCTCATAAGCGGCTATCTTCCCTGATTGGTTTTTCCAGTCGCCCGAATGACGGATGCGGTATTCCCCGGGCTTTACGTCGTTATCAATCATCCATG
>JBJKOY010000438.1:0-1891 GCA_046706945.1 Ignavibacteriaceae bacterium
AGAATTAATACGGCCGTGAAAACCGCAATATAAATTAAACCGCTGCCCGCCCGAACGGCCTCATAGAATACAGCCGAAATAATTGCCGCGCCGAGTACGAAATAATATTTCAGTTTGCTCCTCTGCAAAAATTTTCTTTCCTCTCCGAAATCGTCGGCATTGAGCATAGGATTCCCGTTAAACAGCACGGCATAATTGATAAAAATCAAAACCGCGGTAAAAACTAAGAGAGAATAAACATCCGCACCGGTTTTGTATGCGAAATAAAATATAATCACTACCGCCGAAAGCGCCAGGATCAACTGCCGTTTCAGATATCTTTTCCCGAACCTTTGGCGGGCCAGAACATTCGCATAAAAATTCGCGGCCGTTATCTGGACGGCGGCGAATAGAAAAACCAGGTAAATAATATTGACCGCGCTTATCTCGTACGAATAATAAATTATCAGAAGCATTTCCAGGCAGTTCAGGATAAATATTTTTTTATACAATTTCATTTTCCAGTGAGCGGGCCGAAGCCATTCCACAAGATCGAGATTCCTTTTTAACCCGGACTTTTCGTATTCGACAAGCGGCGAACCGGCCACAAGGACGGCAAACAATAAAAGCAGCAGAAATAAAAATATAAACGCGGTGCCTGTTATTTGAAGGTTAACCGAGTTGGTATACGAATCGTCGAAAAAAGTAATGAGGTACAGCGGGAGATCTGAAACGGGCCGGATATACATCGAATGGCTCTTCCCCAGGTATTTGGCGGAGAAAAGCATTTTTTTACCGCCGTATACGGCGGACGACAGATCATCCGGATTCTTGATTTCGTCGAGGAAATTTTCTCTAAGCATGCGCTCGGGATCCGAATGCAGCTTTACGTCGCCGCTGCCGTCGATAACGCAGAACCCGTATCCGGGAGGAAGGATCGTATTTAATACCGAGACGAACCTTGACGTAACAACGTATACCGTATCGCCTTTTCTTTTGGAGACCACAACGAGCTGTTCGCCGCTCGTACTCGAAATAACAAAATCAATCATTAAACGGCTGCCGTTCAAACGCCATTCCCCGCTCTCCGTAAAATACTTCCTGTAGCTGTAATCGTCCGGCGTTGATTCCTTCTCTCTCGAAGAAATTATCGAACTCTGCCATCCGGCTTTATTAAGTTTGAATATTAATTTAAAATATTTGTAAGCATCGCCGTTTAAATCTATATACTTCGAATTACCTATATCGATGAACTTTACTTTCCCGTTCCCGGATTTTGTTTTTAACAGCGAACCTCGGGCGAACAACTCCAGAGTACGGTCTGCCGCCGATACTTCGCCGATGAAACTTTCATTGATATTAACAGCCAGGGCTTTAAGGGAAGAATTAACCTTGTTCCGGGTCCTGTTGTACGCCAGCAGGCTCACAATAACCAGCATTATAAAAGACGTGCTAGCGATTATAGAAAGAGCGGAGAGCAGCAGGTCGGAGATTTTAAGCTGCTGGTTCTCGCTTATCATCTTCAGTTTGAACAGCGGGATGCTCAGGAGGAAAGTAATAAATATGAATAAAACAAGCAGGACGGTAAAAGGATTAATTGAGCGTATTTCCCTGTTGTATTCGTCCTTACTGATTACTCCTCCGACGTAATAACTCTCGTTATTCGACAGCTTTATCTTCGAAATTAACAGCTTGTAGTCAATTCCGGATATTTTTATATCCGCGGCAGAGCCGGTTGAAATGCCGGCGTAATGCTTGGTGAGGCTGTCCAATTTTACAACTTCCAGTTCGCCTTTAAAGGAGCTGTAAAAAAATTCGTCCGCTGCCGGTCCGGGAACGCTTTTCACGAATATTAATTCCTCAAAGACATCTTCCCTTTCTATCGGACGGAAGAATTCATCCTTATTAATCC
>JBJKOY010000439.1:0-1515 GCA_046706945.1 Ignavibacteriaceae bacterium
CGCCTTTGCCTTCGGTATTATACCTGAAGTAATAATATATTTGCGGGGATTCGATATTTTTTCCGCTTTTGTTCGAATACAAGTCTTCGAAAACCGGATGATTGAAATCCGTTTTTTCAAATCTTGCCGCATCGGCCGGAGAATTTAATTTTCCCGCAGCGGAAACGGGGGACGGGATTTTTAATTGCGAAGTAATTCTTCCGAAGCTGGAAATATCATCCTGCGGACCGGGCATAATCAGAAGCCCCCCGCCGTTATCGACATACGACAGCAGCCTGTCGGCTCCGGTCATATTCTTCGTTCCTACGACTATCACCGCGTCGTATTTGGAAAAATCCACGGAAGATATTTGACTGTTGTCCCTCTGCACGATCTTTAAATCACCGTTCGAATTATCGGCCGACAGGGCAAGGCTGACGAACTTGGAATCGGCGGGGTCGTCGGTTAATATCAGGACGTTAATTTGCTTCGGGACGTAAAAGCTGAGATATCTTTTATTGTCCTGCAGAATGTCGTCGTCTTCAATTTCCGCAGCAACGGCGACGTATCCGGAATTGTTTATGTTCGCCTGCAGATCTATTATTTTCGACTCGTCCGCGGCAAGCGAGATGCTCTGCTGTGCGCTTCTTTCGTTATTAATGAAGACCGAGGTAACGAGGTTGTTTATCGGCTGATTCGAGTAATTTGTAACGGTAACCGAGAAATCCACCGGCTTGTTCTTTTCGAATATCTGGGTATTAAGCTTCAGCGCGCTGATTCCGGCGTTGAATACGTCTTTGCCGGAGTAATCGAAGGTAAACAGTCTTACGTTTTTGTTCAGTATCTGGCTTAAGTCAGATACGGACCCCGGCTCGTACTCCCGTCCTTTTTGAAAATCGGAGAACAGGTAAATCTCTTTGTTGAAATTTTGAGAAGCCGATAGTACGTGCGCGGCCTTAACTACGGCGGCATTTAAATACCCGCTGGCGTCCGAAATCTTTGCTTCGTCTACCTGCTTGCCGAAGCCTGTTAAATCGGAAGTTGCCTTAACGCCGTTTTGATCCGGGTCTCCTACCAGAATAAGCGCCGCGTCGTCGCCTTCGTTAAGCTGACCGGCTATTTGTTTTATAACGGCCTTGGCCTGGTTGAAATAAGATCCCCTCTGATCGACGACGGACATACTGGGAGTATTATCCAAGATAAACACTGCCGTAGTTTTTGCCGCCGATGTGGTTCCTCCTATCGCTATACCTTTGAGAGTCGGTCTGGCAAAAGCCGTTACAAGGAATAAAATTATCGCAACCCTAAGCAGGAGAAGAATCCATTGCTTTAATTTTATTTTCCTAATTTTATTTTTTTGAAGTTCTTTTAAAAAAGACAGCGTGCTGAAGTCTATCCTTTTTAATTTCCTCAGATTCAAAAGATGAATTAAAACCGGGATAGAAGCCGCTAATAAACCGAATAAAACCGCAGGATTAAGAAATATCATTAATTAAGTAAAAATTCCTTTTATGTTATTCAAAAATATCAATTTGT
>JBJKOY010000440.1:0-8568 GCA_046706945.1 Ignavibacteriaceae bacterium
TCCGTTGCCGCCTGATCGATCATTTCCTGGGTCACTACGGGACTTTCCGGCTCCCCGTTATTGTTGTCGTCGAGTCCGTTTGCATAAGTAGTGCCTTTTTGAGTACCGAAAGGAACGTAGGTCATATTTTCGTCGACCAAACCGTTATGGTTGTCGTCTATTCCGTTATCGGGAGTTTCTCCCTGAAGCATATCTTCCGTAACCGGGGGACCCAAAGCTTCGCCGTCGCCGTCGTTATCGATCCTGTCGAATGAATTTCCGGGAGTTTCCAAGAATACCATTGCTACGGCGCCAACCGGGTTGGCCCCGAAAGTAGGAGCCCTGTTGTCGGCATCCCTCGACCATAGGAATCTTCCTAGGATATCGAAGTCGGCTATGTCGTCCTGGGAATCGCCGTTCCCTCCGACAAAATCCGCGAACCAAAAAGTCACGCCCATTTTGGGGATATTCTTCGTCCCGTCGTTCCTTAAAGAATAAAGTAAGAACACGTCATCCTGGATTAAAATCTGCGACCAGGCAAGCGTTCTTTGATCCACAATAATTCCCAGTCCTTTACGGGTGAGATCCGTAGTATCGGGGAAGTAATCGGCATACCGGTCGTATCGGTCGTCAGAGGCTTTTGCAAACAGTTCCTGATCCGCGTTAAAAATATTTTTCCCGAAATACCCGTTCCATTCCCCTTTCCAGCCGGGATCGCTTTGATCGTTTGCCTTGTCAGGCCATTCCGAAGGCCAGGTAGAAGGGTCCAGGCTGTTGGCAAGACTGTTTGAACTCGGGTTTGAATATCCGGGGATCGGTTCCAGGTTCCAGCTTCTGCCGTCGGGTGAAGTTCTGTAAGCGGGCACGTCTATCACGTGAAGCAGCTGTCCTTTATTATCGGTCACCTCCGCACCCATAATCAATCCGGTCAAAGCCAGATAGACCTGGCCCGTATTCTTTGGCCATTCGTAAGGCGTCTGAACGTCAATAGGGAAATTACCGTTCTCTCTTCCCGTAAAACAGAAATTAAAAACGGAAGTCCTAACCCTGTTTCCTTCCAGCTGGGTGTGCGTGCGTATCTTAGGATCTCCTCTTTCTTTGCTTGGAACATGCCCGGGAACCGGTATTCCGTACTGGGCAAATAAAATGTTGTTCGATAAAAACATTATTGCCGCAAGCAGAAAAAAAACTTTTAGGATTCGATTCATTAAATTCTTCCTCCGAAGTAAAAAGCTTAAAATGTAAACTGTACGCCTGTCTGCACTAATCTTGGCGCCGCATAATGATCAGGGTAATTAATATATTCGGCAACGGTATTCGGCCGCTGCGGATCCTCGCTTACTCCCAGCGTAGATGTGGTATAATTTGGTTCGCCTGTATCGCCGAAAACGTTTACCACATTACGCATATCGAACAAATTAAATACCTTGAGATATACGTTTAAGTCTACGCCCATCAGATTGAAGGTTTTGTTCGCATATAAATCTACGTCAAACTGAGCCGGACGGTACCTGCTGTTCGGTTCGAAACCGGTGCTTATCCCGCGATCGGAAGTATATTGTGTTATGCTGGGCGTATACGGAAGGCCGGTCCCGTATTTAAAAAGCATGCTCACGTTCCAGTCCTTGTCGCCGACAAGTACGTTCAGATTCAGGTTATGTCTTTGATCCCAATTAAGCGGCGATAAAAATATTACGGGCGACTGATCGTTCTGGGCCGCTCTGAAAGCGTCGTCCGGGTTCGAGTTGCTTCCTTCAGCGACCTGGTACGTATAATTAAGGTCGAGTGAAAAATGGTTAGTAAATCTTTTTGTAAAATTCAGCGTAATTCCTCTTACGTTGGAATAGTCTTTATTTATATAGATCGAGTAAGTGACCTCGTTAAGAGTAGCCAGGGGCGGACTTGTGGTTATCCAGTCTCGTATATCCCTGTAGAAACCGGTTACGTCGATTACATAGTCGCTCAAGAACTGCTGCCTGAACCCGATCTCGTACATAATGGTTCTCTGCGGCTGCAGGTCGGGATTGCCGAACGGATCGTTAACGGAGCCGGTCTCGGGTACTTTATACTGCCCCCCGTTAAAAAGATACTGGAAAGTGGGAACCTGAAGAAAGTGGCCGTAGGAAAAATGCACAACACCGTCGGCGCTTATGGGATACGAGATTCCGAACCTGGGGCTGAACTGCGATTTGGGCGTTGCGTTCTTATAATAATACGGTTCGCGCTGAGCCACCGTCAGCTGATCCATTCCCGGCCTTAGCGGCACGTATATATTCGGGTCCTTCTGATCGACAAGCGCTTTGCCTCTTGAATTAAAATAATCGTACCGGACCCCTATATTTATTATAACATTATTGTACTCTACCTTATCCTGCACGTAGCCCGAAAACTGTATTGGCCTTGCGTCGTATAGATTCCTGTTTATCGAACTCGGATCAGGGATAGACGGAACGAAAGGCACGACCGGGACTCCGTTTACTTCCAACGGCTGGAGATTGTAATCATCGAATTTCAATCGGTGGCTCTGGCCTTCAAAGCCGAACTGAACCAGATGGTGATCGGTTATCTGGCTGGAAAAATCGAACTTTGCGGTATAGGACTGCGTCTCCCTGAAAAACCTCTGAAGGTTAGTCCCTTTGTCGTGAAACGCATAATCAATAGTATAAAGAGAATCCGGTGCCAGGTATCTCGGGTCGTACGGACTGTCGAACAGGTGCTGGTTAAAGTCCTTGAAGAAATAATTGGCTCTCAAAGTATAAAATGTCCTGGAGGAAAGGACATGATTTATAGTAAACGTACCGTCGTAGCTTTCGGCATACTTGAAAGGATTCCCGCCGGGCTCCCATTTAAAAGTATGATCGTAGTCCTGGTAATTTATCTTCGAGTAAAGCAGTTCGGTATTCAATTTAATGTTATCCGTCAGGTGATAAGCTATATTCGCCTGGCCCATCCAGTTTTTGCTCCAGTTCATCGCAACCGCATGCCCGTCGGCCGGGGTTCCGTTGATATTAAATTTATCCAGTCCGTAAAGGTAGCCGTCGTCGTAATAATAGCGGCCGTTAACGAAGAAGGTGATTGCATCGCCGGTAAACGGGACGGAACCGCTGAGGTTGCCCTGGAAGTTATAATTGGTCAGGGGATTATAATGGTTGATATAAGTGAAGTACGAAGTAAAGTTGCTTACATAATCGCTGCTGTAAATTTCGAAGCTGCCGTGCAGATTTTTGCCGCCTTCTTTGGTGACCGTATTAACTATTCCCGACATGGCATTGCCGTATTCGGCGTTGAAAGTACCGCTGATGACCTGAAGCTCCTGGATACTGCTGTTGTCGATCTCAATACCCCTGCTGTTGTCGTAAGGATCGGTTATCGAGATCCCGTTAACCCAGTATGCAATTTCACTGGAACGGCCGCCGCGGATATGGAAATTTCCGTCCGCGTCTTTGTTAACCCCGGGCTGCAGGGAAAGGATATCATTGAATTCTGCGACCGGCAGGGAGCTTATTTGACTTGCAGAGACCAGCGACTGGGAGGAAGTAACGTCTTTTTGAAGTACGTCCTGCTTGCCGACCACAACTACGGCATTCAAAGAGACCGCAGTCTCGGACATCGAAATATTAACGGTAGTCGTAAGGTCAATGGAAACGGAAACGTTTTCGACCACTACAGGCTGATATCCTACATACTGAGCTCTTACAGAGTACGTTCCGGGAGGTATATTAAGTATTACGTAATTCCCCTGGGCGTCTGCGGCAGCGCCCATTGAAGTTCCGACGATAATAATATTTACAAACGGCAGCGGTTCCTTTGTTGCGGCATCTATAACTTTGCCCGCCAATTTGCCGGTTGTCCCTGCATTAATAAAATCGGCGGAAATAAATAAAATGGAAAAAATAAAAAGTAAAATTTTTCTCATAAATTTCTCCCGAAATTTTCAAGCATAATTTTATCCGGCCAGGTTCATGTTATAGTTCTTTACCAGATCGTCGTTAATTTTTATGCTGGTTTTTTTTGCCAGTTTGTCGAGACGTTTCTTCATGTATATAAAACCCTTCTCGTTGCGGACCGCGTTTACAATCTGGGACCTAACCAGGTTTATATCCGTAGGCCGGCCGTTTTGCTTTCCGATTACCCTGAATATTCCGTAATATTTATCGAATTTTATAGGGCCCAATATTTTGCCGAGCGGCGCATTCCAGAGTGTGTCTTTCAGTTCCCCGAATTCGGAAACGGGCGACAATCCCATTATACCTTTGTTCTCCGCGCTCCATTTCCTCATAGAATACTTTTCCGCCAGCTCGCCGAAATCTTCCCCGCTTTGTATTTTACGTTCGATTATTCGGGCAAGCGAATCTCCGCCTAAAATAATTTCCTGAACGTTCATTTCGTTTTCCTTGGTATAATACCCGATGTTGCTTTTATAATATTTTACAACCTCGGAATCCGTAACGGGTATGGCGGAAATGACTTCTTTTCTTTTAAAGTTCAGGTAAATATTGTTTGCGAGCTTATCAAACGTCTCCGTTACATAATGCGTGGTATCGTATCCTTTTTCTTTCGCTATTTTTAAGAGTACGTCCTGCATCATCAGGCCCGTTACGGATTCTTTCACGCGGTCAACGCCGGTCAGGAGGTTCCTGTCGTATTCGGGTACGTTCAGAATTTTCTGCTCGATCTCCGCCTGGGAATAAATTTTATTCCTGTACCTGACGCAGTCTTTATATATTATGTCCGATTTTTTATTCAGCTCCGGATTAAATTCGCCCGAATCTTTTTGCTTTATGTCGTTGAGCACCGCTTCCAGCGCCTTATCGTTGAATTTTACTTCGGATTTGTCGAATACTTTTTCAAGGTAGGCATTCTCGTAAGGAATTTTTTTCTCAATCTTTATTGCCCTGATTAATTTATGCTTCATTCTGAGGAAGCCGTCCTCGGTCATAAAGGGATCCCGGATCCTGTCTTCAACCTTAATTATGCTGTAGCCTTCCGCGGTTTTTACCGGTTCCGATATTTGACCTACTTTTAACGAATAGGCGGCATTTTCAAAATTAGGATCCGTTTCCCCCCAGTTGATGTATCCCAGGTATCCGCCGTTATTTCTTAGCGTGGAATCCGTGAACGTTTGTTTCGCGAGCTCTTTGAAGCTGACTCCTATTTTGAGCAGATGATATAAATTCTCGGCCTGCTTCAGGGTACGCGCGAACAGGTGGCTGACGGCAACCTTTGTTTTGGAGCGTACGTACGCCTGTCTTAGTTCCGCGTCCGTTACGGTTATCTTTGCGTAAATTTCGCGGTCTTTAAGGAAGGCCAGAACAGCGGATTTTTTTGCGGCTTCAATTTCTTTTTTGTATTCGGGGTTATTGTATACTTCGGAATTACCGTCGTATTTTTTAAGCAGGATTTCGTTTATCATGTTATTCAGGACGGCAAACCTGGCCTGCATGTTATCCTGGATTCCCGTCCAGATTAAATAATCCTCATACCTCCCAAGGTAATCCTTAAACATTATTTTGTTGTTCCCGACGGAGGCCACTACTCCGGATGTATCGGGGCCCGTTTTCGGGTATAAAACGGCCAAAAAGGTAAATACAAAAAGTAAAATTTTATATTTCATTTACAGAGCTTCTTTGATCGGATTCGTAATTTATCCTGTATAAACTATGGAATTAAAGCCGCCTAAACTACTACACAAACAAAGGTTTTTTATTCCGTAACTTTATTTTTTTCATTTATACCCTACCTAAATAGATAGGAACGGTATCCGGGTAAATTTTTAGCTATTTTTATATTAATTTTTCTTTAAGCGCTTTGGCAACCGCTTCCGATTGCGAATGAACATGCAGCTTCCGGTATATATTTCTGAAATGGAACCTTACTGTTTCAATGCTTATAAACAGAGAGTCGGCAATAACCTTAAAACTGTTGCCTTCAACAAGACTGCCGAGAATTTCCTTCTCCCTGGGAGTAAGTATGTCGCCGGACGCGGACTGCCGCTGCTTGATTTGCTGAAATAGATTTATAACTTTTCTTGCTATATGTGAACTCATGGGAGCTCCGCCCTGATGGGCTTCCAGTATGGCTTCCAGTAATTTGGACGGCGGGGTTTTCTTTACCAGGTAGCCGCAGGCGCCGGCACAAAGGGCGTCGAATATCAGATCGTTTTCTTCGTAAACGGTTAGAACGAGGATCGCAAGATCGGGAAGAATTAATTTTGCTTTTTTTATTCCTTCGATGCCGTTCATTCCGGGAAGACCGATATCCATAAGCATAATGTCGGGTCCCAGCTTTTCCAATTGCGGGAGCATCATTTCGCACTTTGAAAAGACGGCGGTGCACGAGTAACCTGCCGTACCGTCTATAAGGATTTTCAAACCTTCCCGGATCGTATCGTTATCCTCCACTACCACTACTTTTATCATAATTGTCTCCGAAGAGAGAACCGGATTTTAAACATTTTTTTTAGGGCGTTTTTCATTCTGAGCGATCCTATTTCTCCGATAAAATCTATCGTAATTAATAAGTTAATTCTACTACCTAAATGCGGGTATTTTAACGCAGTATTATTTTGAAGCTGTTTTTTTACCACCTATTCCGACGGGTTCACGGAGCCCCTGCCTTTAGACGATACCCTCTTTTATTGCTTTTGCCACGGCCTCCGACTGCGAATGCACGTGCAGTTTTTTATAAATGTTCCTGAAATGAAATCTCACGGTTTCAATGCTGATGAATAAAGATTCGGCGATGGTCTTGAAGCTGTTTCCTTCAACCAGTCTAGCGAGTATTTCTTTCTCGCGGGAAGTCAGCGTCGACGAATCCGTACTTTGAGAATGCGGTTTTTTGTTCTGGAAAAAATCGATCACTTTCCGCGCAATATTTGCGCTCATAGGAGAACCGCCGTCGTATGCTTCCCTGATCGCTTCCAGTAATTTTGACGGCGGCGTTTTCTTAACGAGGTAGCCGCATGCACCGGCGCAAAGCGCGTCGAAAATAAGATCGTTTTCCTCGTACACGGTTAATACAAGAATAGTAAGCTCCGGTATAATTGATTTTGCTTTTCTAATGCCCTCGATACCGCTCATTCCCGGCAGTCCGATATCCATCAGCAGCACATCCGGATCAAGTTTCTTAAGGTTCTTCAACATCGGTTCGCATCCGGGAAAAGCGGCCGAGCATGAATAATCGTTCGTCCCCCCTATCAAAATTTTCAAGCCCTCCCTAATAGCATCGTTATCTTCCACAATTGCTACTTTTATCATTTCGCTACCTCTTTTTTTCCGTGTATTGCTAAAGTTAACGCCTGTAAATTTCCCGGTGCGGTTACAGTATATTACCGGTAAATTGCAGGGTGGTGCCTTCGCCCGTCTTCGAATAAATATTTATTTCTCCGCCGATCGACTTAGCCCTTCTCTTCATGTTCTCCAGCCCGTTCCCGGCGTAGCCGGCATCTGCGCTGAACCCGTTCCCGTTATCCTTTAAGATCATTTCCAGTTTTCTGCCCTTTACGAAAGCGTCCAGGGATATTTCGTTGCAGCCGCTGTGCGTAATGCAGTTATTAATTCCTTCTTTAAAAATAAGATAAAGATGCTGCCTGTGCTCCATCGACAGGGATACTTTTTCCAGCGATTTTAAATTTTCCGATCTGAACGAAATGCTGGCGTAAGAAGATAATTCCGAGTATGTATCCCTGAGACGAAGGATAAGATCGTAAAGCGAATCCCTGTTGGGATTCACAAGCCATACGATATCGCTCATACTGTCGATCAAATTACGCGAGTTCTCGCTTATCTTTTGGAGGCTTTTCTTCACGCCGGCATCCACCGTATTAAGACTGTGAGAAATAACCTCGCTTAAAATTGAAATCTCTGTTAGTCCGGACCCGATATTGTCGTGAAGATCGGCGGCCAATTTGGTCCTGAATCTTTCGATATCCAGCAAATGTTTTACCCTTACGTAAATTACCAGCAGCACTATGCCGCCCGCAAAAATCGATGTAAGAATGATAAACCACCAGGTCCTCCAGAACGGGGGAAGTATGATGAATTTAATGGAAGCTCCCTTCATATTCCAAACTCCGTCGTTGTTCGACCCTCTAACCTTAAAAGTATATTCTCCCGGGTCAAGATTCGTGTAGGTAACAAACCTCCTGTTTCCCGCAGCAACCCAATTTTGATCGAAGCCCTCCATCTTATACGAATATTCGTTTTTTGAGGGGGAGGTAAAATCGAGAGCTGCATACTCTATTGAGAAGACGTTCTGGGAATACGAAAGCGTAATTTCTTTTGCCGCGGATATCGATTCTTTTAAGGGAGAATTTTTACCGCCGACTGCGACCGGTTCGTTAAAAATCCGGATGTCGGTAAGAACGATCGGGGGAACGTGAGCGTTCTCTTTAAGCTGGGAAGGATTAAAAGCATTCAGTCCGTTTGTTCCTCCGAAAAATAATTCGCCGTTTACCCCGCTGCAATAGGCGCCCCAGAAGAATTGATTTCCCTGAAGCCCGTCGCTTTCGGAATAGTTTCTGAAGGTTAATTTTTCCGGATTAAATTTTGAAAGCCCGTTATCGGTACTTAACCAGAGGTTTCCGAGCCT
>JBJKOY010000441.1:0-1554 GCA_046706945.1 Ignavibacteriaceae bacterium
GATATGAAATCCTTACATACAGGGATTTGCTGCCTATGCTGATATACCAGATGGATCTGTATAAAGAATCCATGATGATATTAAATATCATAATCGGACTGGCATTAATATTCGGCATAATAAATACCATGTTAATGTCCGTGTTCGAAAGGATCCGCGAGTTCGGAGTTTTAATGGCAATAGGAATGAAAAACAGCCGGCTGTACCTGATGATTGTATTTGAGGCTTTTATAATCGGCATTCTGGGAACGCTTGCGGGTCTGGCTATCGGACTGTTGCTCGATATTCCGCTAGCCCATTCCGGCATCAATTTAAGTATGTTTTCCGTCGGGCTCGAGTCGTTCGGGGTAGGTGCGATTATTTACCCCGTGCTTTCCGTCGGCAATATTATAAACACGGTTATTTTTATGCCGTTCGTAGCGGTAGCAGGGGCGCTCTATCCGGCATATAAAGCAATAAAGCTCGAACCGATTTATGCGATAAATTATGTGTGACGGAGGGAAATGGATTCTCGATACTGGATACTCAGTATTAGCTACTGACTACCGGCTACTTACTACTAATTGAAATTTTTAATAGAGGAAGAAACAGGTAATGGAAATAATTAAAGCCGAAAAATTGGAAAAGACATACCAGGACAACGGCGTCCCCGTGCATGCATTAAGAGGTATAGACCTTTCTATTTCAAAGGGAGAATATGCCGTAATTGCGGGACCGTCGGGTTCCGGAAAAACAACTTTATTAAATATGCTCGGCGCTCTTGATAAGCCAACAAACGGAAAAATATTTTTCGAAGGCGAAGATATAACGGTAAAAGATAAGAATACCCTTTCGCGGATGAGGCTTCATAAACTGGGATTTATTTTCCAGGCTTATAATTTAATCCCCGTACTGTCCGCCATCGAGAATATCGAATTCAGCATGATGCTCCTTGGAATTCCGGAAAAGGAGAGGGAAGAAAGGGCCTTATCTCTTATGGATGAACTCGGGATTAAAGAACTGGCCTACAAACGTCCGAATGAAATGAGCGGGGGACAGCAGCAGCGAGTAGCCGTAGCCCGTGCAATCGTCAACAATCCTTCTCTGGTGCTTGCCGACGAACCTACTGCTAACCTCGATTCGGTAACCGCCGGCCACCTGCTCGATCTTATGGAAAAGATGAATTCGGATAAGAATATTACTTTCATATTTTCATCCCACGACAAACAGGTAATTGACAGGGCGAAAAGGCTGGTAATATTGAAGGACGGGATGGTTCAGGATTGAATGAGGAAGGATCGCTTCGCTCAAAGCCGAAGGATCGTTCGCTTCGCGAACTCAAAGTGTTTAAAAGAAATATTTTATAATAAAGTTTTTCGGTACGTAAACTCAAGGAAAAAAGGACCGCTTCATTTTTAATTACAAATTTTATTTAAAGGGGAAAAATAATATGAAAACATTTGAAGATCTTCAAGTATGGCAGTCGGCAAAGTCGATTGCCGTTGATGTTTATTCAATATCGAATTTGAAATATCAAAAAGATTTCGGATTTAAAGATCAAATCCGGAGAGCGGC
>JBJKOY010000442.1:0-25789 GCA_046706945.1 Ignavibacteriaceae bacterium
TTCGATTCCGCAAGCAGCGTTATTATAGTGCCCGGCTACGGTATGGCCGTGGCGCAGGCCCAGCACGCGGTTAGAGACCTAACCAACGTTCTGGAAAAAAAGGGAATTAAAGTAAGATTCGCAATCCACCCGGTAGCGGGAAGAATGCCCGGGCATATGAATGTTCTGCTTGCCGAGGCGAACGTTCCTTACGATAAATTGTACGCGCTGGAGGATATTAACGACGACTTCAGTAATACCGACATAGCTCTCATCATAGGGGCGAACGACGTCGTAAATCCCGCGGCACGGCACGATAAGAACAGCCCGATCTACGGCATGCCCATACTGAACGTGGATTATGCCAAAACCGTTATCATAAATAAGAGGTCCCTAAATGTCGGCTACGCCGGAATAGACAACGAACTGTTCTTCGCGCCGAATGCCCTGATGTATTTCGGGGATGCAAAAGACGCCGTAGCAAAGTTAACTAACGAAATTAAAAATATGTAAAAAGTACCGGGCCGAATTTTTTTCGGGATACGGGAGAAAATAGGAAAGAAATATTATCTTTACTGTGTAAATAAATATTGATTTGCCGATAAATTTAATTATGCCGGCGGAGTTTTATGCCGGCATTTTACCGCATGAAATTAAATTTTTTATTATTTCTTTTCTTTATTCTTTCTGCGGGAGCATTTGCACAGAAGAATATTTATTCTTTCGATCTTTTTAACGCCGGTCTCGAAAAGTCGGTGCTGACGGTGAAGGATAAGAAGAACGCTGTTGTTTACAGCAGGCGCTTCAACGATCCCGCCGCGGCTTCTGCCGACCTTGACAACGACGGCATAAACGAGCTTCTAATAACCGATGCGGAAAATAAAGGGGGAATGACATATTATACGCTGTATATTTTCAATACAATCGATTCGTTTTATGTAGCCGACTCCATCGATTCCGGTTTAACCCAGCCTTATGATATTTATTCCAAAGAATTAAAAAGTATGATGATCGTAACCGGCAATCCGAAATTCAATCTTTTCAATACGGATACCTCCTTTGTTTGTCTTCCCGCGAACTGCTGGAGCTACGAGAGCGGGAAGGTTTCGGCGGTCAACGGCAGATTATATGATTTTTTTATCGCCGAAAACGATACTTTAATAGACAATATCGATTCTTACCTTGAAAATAATCCAAAAGATTGCAATACTTCGAATGAATTAAGAGCTTTTATTGCATCCGTTTACGCAAATTATTTACAAGCAGGGGAAAAAATCCTAGCAAGACAATTCCTGCACAAATATTATTTCTGTAAGGATGCGGAATCATTTAAAGACAAGATCATCTCTCTACTATAAGAGGAGCTTATGAAACTGGATTGGAACCAATTTCTCGGGAAAACGCTTAACGTTACAATGCACGAAAACTTCGGGCTTGCGATGGACAGCAGATCCGATTCCCCCATTTTTGAAATAGTATTTAAATCCGGCAAGCTGGTGCAAGCATACGATGAGGGCATTCTCTTGGAAACCGTTAGGGAAAATCAAACGATTCAAATTTTTATTCCGTATCAATCCATCAAATGCGTTGAAATATTTAATCTTTAAACCCGGAGATTGATTTGAAAAAAGCACTCCTTTTTCTTGTTGTGTGCTTCATATCCTCTTCATTTTTGTCCGCTCAAAATGTGGTTATCAAAAGTTTAAGAGTGTACGCGGAAAACGACCAGGCATCCTTTCCGGTTATAATTCAAAACGGCACCGGCCCGAATAAAATTACAATCGAATTCGACGCCGAATCTAATTTCGTTCCGAATTTGGTGATAATTTTCAGGTTCTGCGACAGAAACTGGTCGCCTTATAACAATATCTTTTTATTGAACCCCGGCAAATATATCGATTACAATATGAGTTATTCCCGACTGCCGCAAACGGTTAAAGATGCGGAGTATCATTTTACCGGGCATTACCCGGATGAAAAAGGATATATAGATTTCCCGTTCTCCGGGAAATGGATGTTTTATATTACCGATTCTCAGGACACTTCAATGGTCTACGGGTACGGGAGATTTTACGTTGTGAATCAGGATGTTGACGCAGTTGAAACTTTGAAAAAGGAGAAACTTGAAGATAAGGTTTATTTCCCTTCCGACCTGGCAAAAATATTCAATATTACTACAGATTTTACGCTGCCCGGAATTTTTACACCGGCATACGTGGATCATGTTGAAATAGTTGCCAATCATGTTATTGATTATCCCACCATAGTGGATAGAAAAGGAAATACCAACACCCGGCAGTATTATTGGGATGGCAGTAATAAATTCTCTTTCATTGCCAGAGATATACTTCCCGGGAACGAATACAGGGAAGCCGACTTAAGAAATACCGATAAGTTCGCAAGCAAAAATGTCGACGCTCAATTCGACGGTCTGGAATATTCCAGGTTTTATACCGAGGGACGTCCCGACTTAAACGGCGGCTCCGTTCTGACCGATTATAACAACGAATACGCGACGTATCTAAACGTAACTTTTTCCATCAGGCCTCCCAACCCCGTATCCGGCGGTATTTATTTAACCGGCGCTTTTAACGATTGGACGGTAAGCCCGGTATTTAAAATGCACGACGATTACGGCGTATATTCAATTACCCTTCCCTTGAAAAGAGGCGTATACGATTATCAGTATGTCATTGCCGACAATGAAGACGGACAGGTCACAAATATGGACTGGGTTACTTTGGAAGGTAACAATTGGGAAACATCCAACGTCTATCATATCTTTGTTTATTATAACGATCCCCAGTACGGGGGGTACGACAGAATTATAGGATATCAACGAATTGTGAGCAATTAATATGGAAAAATTAAAAATCGGCGTGATCGGGACCGGGCACCTGGGAAAACTGCACATAAAAATGTTTAAACAAATAGATGCCTGCGCGTTAATCGGGTTATACGACAGCAATCCTTCCGCGGCAAAAAATGCGGGCGAAGAGTTCAGAGTTAAGGTATTCGGGAACCCGGAAAGTCTTCTGGAACAGGTCGATGCCGTTTCGATCGCGGCGACGACAAGCGCTCATTATGAGCTTGCGAAAATGTGCCTCGATAAAAATATTCACGTGTTTGTAGAAAAACCGATTACGGTTACAATTCCCGAAGCCGAAGAAATTGTTGATTCCGCGGAGAAGAAGGGATTAAAGCTGCAGGTAGGGCATATTGAAAGATTTAACCCGGCCCTGGTTTCTTTGGAAAAATATATTCTGGATCCGAAGTTTATCCAAACAGACAGGCTTGCGCAATTTAATCCGCGGGGAACAGACGTTGCCGTCGTGCTGGATTTAATGATACACGACATCGATATAATTTTAAGCCTTGTTAAGAGCGATGTTGTGAACGTAGAAGCAAGCGGCGTTGCAGTGGTTTCCGAAAACCTGGATATAGCCAATGCGCGGCTTCAGTTTGCAAACGGCGCCGTGGCAAACGTTACGGCGAGCAGGATATCCCAGAAGAAAATGAGAAAGATGAGAATATTTCAGCGCGACAATTATCTTTCTCTCGATTTTATAACCGGCGTCTCCGAAGTTTACAGATTAATCCCGCCTGAAGTAAAGCCAGATTCGGCTTTCATCTCTTTCGGCGAGATAGGACTGGGTGAAAAAAAGAAACAGGTTGTTTATGAACAGCCCCTGATCAAAGAAGTAAACGCGCTGAAATACGAACTGGAGCTGTTTGTAAATTCGGTAATCGAGAACAAGCCTCCAAAAGTTTCCGGCAACGACGGACTTCGGGCACTGAAAGTGGCCGAAATGATAATCAATAAAATAAACGAATCGCTAAAAAAAATTAAATAGAACGGAAAACTATGCCCAAGAAAGAAAAATATGCCTTAGGGGTAGACCTGGGGGGAACAAACGTTAAGATCGGAATAGTCTCGCATGAAGGTAAAATAACGGATAAAACATCGCTTGAAACCGAAGCAGAAGGCGGCCCGAAAAAAGTTATATCGCAGATTAAAAAGGGAATACGGGAAGTTCTTTCCGGTAATAAACTGAAGATCAGCGGTATCGGCATCGGTTCTCCCGGGATTATTTCCGTAAAAAAAGGAATTGTCGAAGATCCGCCGAACCTTCCGGGCTGGAATAAAGTGGGTCTCGGAAAAATTATCGAAAAAGAATTTAAGTATAAAACTTATATAGAAAACGATGCTAACGCGGCAGCCATCGGGGAACTTATGTTCGGCTCCGGGAAGAAAATGGACTCGTTCATAATGGTTACACTCGGGACCGGCGTCGGCGGCGGGATTATATTCAACGGGAAATTATTCAGGGGAGAGATGGGCGCGGCGGGCGAAATCGGGCATACCTCAATCAGCTTCGACGGACAGCGCTGCAACTGCGGTTCTTACGGCTGCCTCGAAACGTTTTTAGGAAATCATTACATAGTTAAAAGCGTTAAAAAAGAACTGCCCGATCATAAAGATTCGAAGATCTGGAAATTTTTGGACAACGACCTTAATAAATTAACTCCCTTGATAATTGATCAGGCGCTGCAGAACGACGACCGGTATGCCAAAAAAATTGTCGGAGACCTGGGAATCTACCTGGGAACGGGACTGGCTTCCATTGCCAACGCCTTCGATATTTCAACTTTCATTATAGGCGGGGGTATTGCCGGGTTCGGCAAACCTTTGTTTGATGCGGTCCGGGAAACCGCGGTATCCAGAGTAATGAAGCCTTTGAAAAAAAGAATAAAAATAAAACCAGCAAAACTAAAAAACGATGCCGGAATAAAAGGAGCTTCGGCACTGGTATTTTACAAATCCTGACCCCGGAAATCCGTACGGAACGGCATTAAACAAATAATGAAATATATCTTATTCATATTCATATTTTCGCTGAACCTGGATGTTGTTTATGCTCAAAGAAGCGACTCGCTTTCCGTTGCAAAAAAAGATACGTTGAAGACCCTGCCTGCCGGCACGTCCGTAGCTCCGGATACCTCCGCTAAAAAAAATACCTCGGATGTTGATACTGTTATTTATGCAAATTCGTCCGATTCCCTTTTCTTTTACATCAACAAAAAAAAGATGGACTTATACGGAAACAGCAATCTCAAATACAAGGATACTGATTTGAAAAGCGCGGACATAACCGTCGACTTCAAAACCGATAATATCTACGCCGAAGGCGTGCCCAACGATTCCGTACCCGGCGCCTTTAAAGGTACCCCGGTGCTCTCGCAGGACGGGGAGGTATACGACGGCAAAACCATGATTTATAATTTTAAGACTACCCGCGGTTACATCACGGATGCCAAAACAAAGAACGAGGGGGCTTTTTATTCGGGTGAAGACATAAGAAAAATAAACAAGAATACTTATTTCGTAAAAGACGGAATGTATACAACCTGCGACGCTAATCCGCCGCACTATTATTTTTATTCTCCCGAGATGAAAGTTGTTAATAAAACCGAGCTCGTGGCAAAATGGATATGGCTGTACTTCGGAGGCGTCCCTTTTCCCATACCCCTGCCTTTCGCTGTATTCCCGCTTCAATCCGGCCGCCGTTCCGGCATTATCCCGCCGGCATTCGGCAACGACGCAACATACGGATATTATTTTTCGCATTTCGGATATTTCTGGGCCATTAACGATTATATGGATTATAATATAACGGCCGACTATTATACGCGCGGCAGTTTCGGGTTCAACAGCAGATTCAGGTACGCAAAGAGGTACGATTACAGCGGAAGCATTGAAGGAGGCTACAGGCTTTTTAAATCCCAGAATATTAATACCGGAAGTATCAGCAACAGCAAAGACTGGAGCATAAGCCTGACCCATCACCAGTCGTTTACTCCCACCATGCGGCTTGATGCCAACATGCGGTTTCTATCGGGAAAGGATTATATTCAAAGAACTACTTTCAATGTGGAAGAAGCACTTCAAAATACAATTTATTCGAACGTCAACCTTACAAAATCCTGGGAAGAATCCGGGAACAGCCTTTCACTGAATTACCAGAGAAGCCAGGACCTGCAAACAGGCAACATCACCGAAGAACTGCCGAATTTGACTTTCAATATCCCGCAGAAATATCCTTTTAGAACAAATGCCTCGGCCGTCGATCAGAAATGGTACGAACTTATCGGTATCAACTACAGCGGGCAATTCCAAAACCAAAGGGTAAAAAGCGGCGGGCATCTTACCATTCACGGAGGTATACAGAATAACGTGAATATTTCCGCTTCCCCCAGAATAGGCTACTTCAATTTTTCTCCCAACATAAGCTACACGGAAGACTGGTATAATAAGAGAACGCTCGAACAGTACGCCGGGCAGACGACAACGGGACAGGATTCCGTTATTTCAAAAGAGATACATCAAATTAATATGGTAAGAACTTTTAATGTCGGCGCGTCGGTTTCGACGAAATTCTACGGGATATTCGAGCCGGATATGCTCGGCATCAGCGCCGTAAGACAAATCGTTACGCCTTCCTTATCATATAATTTCAGGCCGGATTTTTCGAAACCATTCTGGGGATACTACGGTTATTATACGAATTCGAAAGGGGAAAAAATTAAATACGATAAATTCCAGCAGGAAATATTCGGCGGGACATCTGCCGGGGAGCAGCAAAATATATCGATGTCGGTAGGCAACGTGTTCGAGATGAAAACAAAAGCGGATCCCACGGATACCACATCGAAAGAAAATAAAATCCGCTTGTTGAATTTGACCGCAAGTATGGGATATAATTTTGCGGCCGACAGCATGAGACTTTCGGACTTAAGTCTGAGCGCCAATACGCAGATAGGCAATATTCTGAGCTTTAATTCTTCCGCCATCCTGTCTCCTTACAAGCTGGGATCGCAGGGATATAAAATAAACCGGTTTTTAATTAATGAAGGAGCCGGTCTGCTGGACCTGAGGGCGTTTACGTTTTCGATATCGACGAGTCTTTCGGCAAGTAAATTAAAATCCGGGGAATCGGATAACGCAAACCGGCCTTCCGGCCAAAACGAAGCATTTCAAAATCCGACCAACGCTTACCAGGGTATTTACAACACGAAAGAACCAGATTTCTCAATTCCCTGGGATCTATCCCTTAGCTACAATTACTCTTACAGCAAATCGTCTTTATTAAATATATCCTCGGCATTAAGCGCAAGCATGGACTTTAACCTGACTCCCAAATGGAAATTCACCGTAACCGGGGGCTATGACTTTCAGCATAACCAGGTTACCGCTCCGCAGATCCGGATCTCAAGGGACCTGCATGCCTGGATAATGAATTTTACATGGAATCCGTCCGGCCTGTTCAGCGGGTATTATCTGGAGATCAGAATTAAAGCTCCCCAACTTCAGGATCTTAAGATCACGAAGAGCGGCCAATTTTACAACGGCAAATAACATGAAGACTTTTATTTTCGACGGGAATAATCTTATCGGCAAGAGCGCGCGTTTGACTAAAATACAAAAAAAAGACAAACAGCTTGTGCGTGAAAAACTTGCTTACTTTCTGGACGGTAAATTCGAGGGATCGAAAAATAAAGCTTACCTGCATTTCGACGGTTTTGAAAATATTCCTATAAGAACCTCAAACATCAGAATTGTTTACAGCAATAAAAAAACCGCCGACGATTTAATACGCAGGCAGATTGAAAATTTTAAGAACCCTAAGAATATCACTCTTGTTTCCTCCGACAACAGCCTCCGGGAATTTGCAAAAGTCTGCCGATGCAACGTCCTATCGAGCGAGGAATATTTAAGTTTGCCAAGCGGCGCCGAAAAGGATGAAGAAAAGAGTAAAATCGATTCCATGAACAGCGTAGAAGAATTCAAGAAAATTTTCGGCGTCAGGTAGCTATGTTGTTCAGCGGCAGGATCATATAGAATTCGGTCCCGCACTCCGGGTCCGAATCGACGAAGATCTCCCCGTCGTGCCAATTTACAATTGCTTTAACAACCGAGAGCCCGAGCCCGACCCCGCCGGTTCCCCTGTTCCTGGAAGACTCCACCCTGTAAAAACGTTCGAAAATTCTGCCGGCGTCTTCCTGCGGTATCCCCGCGCCTTTATTTTTAATGCTGATTTTAAATTTATTGTCGGGAACGAATTCCGCTTTTAACGCAACGGTATTATTTTCGTCCCCGTACTTTATAGCGTTGTCGATCAGGTTCGACAGTGCCTGCGTCATAAGTTCCTTGTCGATCGGGGCATGGATATCATCGACCGAATCGACGGAAATCCAGATGTTTTTTTCCTTACCCAGTATCTGTAAATTTTCGGCTGTGGCTTTTAAGAAGTCGTTTATGTCTACCGTAGTTTTTTGTATCTCAATCATCGAATGGTCCAGCTTGGAAATGAAGAATAGGTTGTCGATGATCTTATTGAGCCTTATGGTCTCTTCGTAATTGCTTTTCAGTACTTCAACGTATTCATTCGCGGATTTCGGCGATTTCAAAGCAAGTTCGGTTTCTCCCCTTAAAATAGTAAGAGGAGTTTTAAGTTCGTGCGCCGCCGAAATGGAGAACTGGTTCATATAATCAACTGAAGTTTTTATCCTGCTTATCATTTCGTTCATCTTTTTTACCAGGCGCCCGTATTCGTCGCTGTACTTTTCGCTCCCTTTGATTTCAAGGAGGTTCTGCAAGTCTATCTCTTCGGTCCTTTTTATGATTGCATCAATTCTGGACAGTGCCTTGTACGAAATAACGGTGCCTCCCGCCAGAGAAATAAGAAACAGTATCGGCGCAAGAATTATAAAAATATGCACCAGGCTGTTAAGCGTCTGCACGATGCTCTGCAGGGGGAAAGCTACTATAATGCTGTACCTGGGCGAATTAAGCAGCACGCATCTAATAGGTTTGGGAGAAAGGGTGGTATCGGTAAAAGTAAACAGGTTCATTTCAGCTTTCCTATTGGGGAAATACAAAGAATCCTGGTTGAGGTTTGCGGATTTAAAAATCGTCCTGTTTTTATAATAAATTAATATGAAGTTATTCCGCAAGTTGAAAGCCACTTCGTTATAAATTACGTCCCAGACCAGGTCTTCGGGGGCCGAGTATATAGAATCGGGTTCAAAGTGTTCGATGTCGGTATGTTTTTCGGATACAAGTCTCTGTATGGCTTTTGCCTGGCTTTTCAGACTCACGTCGAGGTTGTCCATCAAAGTATTGTAAAGATAAAAGTAAATTGAAATCCCGAGCAGGATTTCGAGGAAAATAAAAAGCCCGGAATACCAGAGCGTAGTCTTAAACCTTGTGGATTTTAAAAATAAATTCGGCCTATTAAACATGTTTATGGTCATATTCGGAATTCATCGATGTCTATGAATTATCTTTTATAATATAGCCTATGCCTCTTATAGTGTGGATCAGCGGAGTATCGAATTCGTTATCGACCTTCGAACGCACCTTGTTTATGTATACGTCGATAATATTTGTCTCCGTATCGAAATGGTAATCGTAAACGTGTTCTATTAATTTTGTCCTGGATACTATTTTGTTCGCGTTCCTCATTAAATACTCCAGTATGGCGTACTCTTTAGGCGTAAGGATTATTTCCTTATTGCCCCTGTAAACCCTGTGCGACTGCAGATCCAACATTAATTCACCCACTTTAAGGTTATTGGTTTTCGAATCACCGGACCTTCTTAACAAAGATCTTATTCTTGCGAGAAGCTCTTCGAAAGCAAAAGGCTTCGTTAGGTAATCGTCCGCCCCGGCATCAAGGCCTTCGACCTTGTCTTTAATGCTGTCTTTAACGGTCAACATTAATATCGGCGTCGATATGTCTCTTTTCCTGACGTCTTTCAAAAGAGTTATCCCGTCGATGTACGGAATCATGATATCCATTATTATTAAATCGTACTCTTCTGAGGTTATAAGTTTTAATCCCTCCCTTCCGTCTATTGCAACGTCAATCGAATAGCATTCTTCTTCCAGTCCTTTCTTAATGAAGGACGCAACTTTTTTTTCGTCTTCTATAATTAAAATTTTCATACGACGAAAATAAACAAAAAAGGAGAGTTAAGAAACTCTCCTTTTCACAATAAATATGGTGCAAAGAACAATTATTTCTGTTCGGAAGTACCTTCTTTTTCGGTCTTCGGAGCTACTTTCTTTTCGGATTTTTTAGAAGCCATTTTGCTGGATTTTTTTACTGATTTATGTGCCGACGTCTTAGCTTCTTTTTTGGAGCTCTTCTTTACGGTTTTATGAGCTACTGTTTTCGAACTCTTTTCGGTCTTGGATTTCATTACATGTTCTTTTTTCTCGACCTTTTTATGTTTGGGCTTTGCGCTCAAAGAATCCTGAGAAAAAGCCGTTCCCAAACCGAAGGTGAAAACAAATGCCAAAACCATCAGCAGCGATAATATACGAGATTTCATTAAGTTACCTCTCATCCTTTTTTTATAAAATAATTATTAATAATCATCGTAAATTCATTGAGAATTTACCCGGGTAACTTAATAAGGTTTGATTAATACAATCTTAATACAAGATTAAAAAATATTAATCTTTGTTCCTTAAAAATTCGTCTGAAAATTAAATTTAAGCTGGGAGGGAAGTGTTTCCGAATTCTGGATCCCCACAGATACGTTCCAACCGAGCTCTGATTGAAGGTTTTTGTTATACTCCGAAACAAGTCTTACCGCGTTAATTACGCTGATAATCCTGTTCAGAATTAATGCACCTACCACAAATCTGAGGTTGTTGTGAGCCAGCTCGCTTGAACTCCATAGGTTCCTGTAGTTCTTCCTTTCGGTATTGGTAGGCCAGTTCCAATAATAGGAAGGGGAATTGTACATCTTGTCGAAACTGCCCTGCAGGGCCATGGCATTATTGTACTGATCGAGGCTTAAATATCCGCCGACGTTGGCATAAAAGTCGGCGTCCTTGTTCTTGTTGTTAACGCCGCCCGCGGATGCCGCGTATGATATATAATCGCTTTTAAGCCAGTTGCCGTAAGCATTCATCCCTATATAAATCCCCCAAAGAGAGGCATCGGCAATTGTAAAGTATTTCCCGCTTGAGTAGTTGTCCGCGTATAATTCTCCCATACCCGGCAGAAGAAGAGAGAGCAAAACCGCAACGCCGGTATTTTTTTTGGCGCTGTTGTAGCTCATAGAAAAGTTTTCCTGCCCGAATAATTTGGAATCCGGCAGCTTTTGAACGGAATTTTGAAGTTTTAATAAATTATAATTTTGATCGGACTGGGCAAAAGAAATGCCTGAGAGAAGAAGAATAATTGCGAGGATTTTTTTCATATTTTTTATCTGTAAGTTTAGAATTAACATGCAATTAAGTCAATTGATTTTTTTGCCCCCACTATTTCTCCGCCGCATATCCCGGCCCCGGCGGATTTTATTTTTACATCCGCAAAATTATTTACCAGCCCCGGGCGGAAAGGGTGCGCAACCCTGACGTAGTTTGAAGAGAACCCTTTAAGTATGCCGTTATTATTCCCGGCTTCAAACAGCACTTCCAGTTCTTTTCCTTTCATCCCCGCGTAAAAAGTATTTTTCTTCTTATTGCTTAATAGTCTTAAAACGCCGTTTCTCTCTCTTCTTTCGTTGATGTCTACCTTTCCCGGAAGGTTCTCGGCCTTGGTATCGGGTCTCTCCGAATAAGTAAAGACGTGCAGGTACGATGCCGGAAGATCCGTAAGAAAATTTGTTGTTTCATTAAATTCGCCGGCGGTTTCGCCCGGGAATCCTACAATAACGTCAACTCCTATTCCCAGGTCGGGGATTAAGGATTTGGCCTTGTTTAAGAGCCTATAATAATCTTCTTTTTTATATCTTCTCTGCATCGATCTTAATATTTTCTCGCTGCCGCTTTGAAGGGGAATATGAAAGTGCCTGCACAGTTTATCGCTGTCGGCGGTAAGCTTTAAGACCTCGTCTGACAGAAGGTTCGGTTCGATCGAACTGATCCTGATTCTGAATTTACCGGGCACATTGATCAATCTTTTTAATACCGAGTAAAGGTTTGAATTTACGGATTTACCGTAATCGCCGACGTTGACCCCTGTGAGTATTATTTCTTTGTAACCGCTGTCGATTAAAGACTTGAATTCATCTAATAATTTATCGGGCGGCATACTTCTGCTTCCGCCGCGCGCGAGCGGGATTGTACAGAATGAGCATTTGTAATCGCATCCGTCCTGGATTTTAAAATAAGCTCTCGTCCGGCTGTCGGCATCGGTGGAATGAGCGGCGCCGAATTCGTTTAATTCATCGTAAGGCGATACAAATACGCAGCCCGGTCCCTTCTTATTAAAATCGCCGGCGTAGGAAATGAGATCGAACTTTTCCTTGCTTCCGAGAACAAGGTCCACTCCTTCGATGCCGGACAGTTCTTCGGGTCTGAGCTGGGCATAACAACCCGTTACTACTACAAAAGCTTCCGGGTTCTGTCTTAAAAATCTCCTGACAATCTGCCTGCATTCCTTTTCTGCATTTTCGGTTACGGTACATGTATTCAAAACATATATATCCGCATTGTTCTTAAAATCCACGATCTCAAATCCGTTTTTTAAGAATTGATTGCCGATAGCGGAAGTTTCCGAAAAATTTAATTTGCATCCCAGGGTATGCAGAGCAACTTTTTTAGGCATGTAATCTCAATTTAAAAAATGAAGAGCGGGAGAATTCTCCCGCCCTTATAAATCGTGTCCGATATATTATTTCTCTTTCTTCTCGGATCCGGCGGAAACACTGCTGCCGGAGTCGTCGTTCACCTCGAAAATCGGAAAATCCGAAGTGTCGCCCGCGCCAGTTTCGGCGCTTAAAATTTCCTGGACCGAAACTCTGTCAAGTTTGTGCTTGTCGAGATACGAACGTATTTCTTCTTCGCCTTTTTCTTTAAGGGCCGCTATTGCGCTGAGAACGATCTTTTTGTTTTCCTTGTCGAATTCAATTACTTTCAGCGGGATAACGTCGTCCACCGGGAAATGGTTTGCGATGTTCTTAATCTTGGAAGGAGCCAATTGCGTCGAAGGAACAAACCCGTCGACTTTTTCCGGCAATTCAGCAATTATTCCTTTCTCAATTATCCTTACTACTTTTCCTTCGGTGATTATTCCTATAGCGTACAATTTTTCAAACTGGTTCCAGGGATTTTCTTCGACTTGTTTGTGGCCGAGCGAAATTTTTCTTTGCTCCACATCCACGCCGAGCACTATTACATCCAGCTTTTCTCCTTTTTTCACCACTTCGCCGGGATGACGTATTTTCTTGGTCCATGAAAGGTCCGAAATATGAACCAAACCGTCAACTCCGGGTTCGAGTTCTACAAACACGCCGAAATTGGTAAGGTTTCTGGCAATGCCCGTGTGCTTGGAGCCGACGGGATATTTTTGCATCAGTGATTCCCAAGGATCGGGTTCGAGCTGCTTAATCCCGAGAGAGATTTTCTTTTCTTCCTTATCAAGACTTAATATTACGGCCTCGATAATTTGTCCCATTGCCACAACCTGCGACGGATGCTTGATGTGCTGCGTCCAGCTCATTTCCGAGTTGTGAATTAATCCTTCGATGCCTTTTTCTATCTCTATGAAGGCGCCGTAGTCGGTAAGAGAAACAACCCTGCCGGATACCTTGTCGCCGATCTTGTACTTGTTGTCGATATCTTCCCACGGATGGGGGAGAAGCTTTTTCAAGCTTAACGATATTCTCTTCTTTTCCTCGTCGAAATCCGTAACGACCACTTTAATCGTCTGGTCTAGTTTAACTACTTCGTTGGGATGATTTATCCTGCCCCAGCTGAGATCGGTAATGTGAATGAGCCCGTCTACTCCGCCGAGATCTACGAATACGCCGAAGTCCGTGATTGCCTTAACGGTTCCTTCCAGTATCTGTCCCTTTTCAAGGCTGTTGAGTATCGCGTCTCTCTGATCTGCAATTTCTTCTTCTACGAGGACTTTATGTGAAACAACGACATTCTCTGTAGGTATGTTTACTTTTACCACTTTGAAATCCATAGTTTGTCCGACGAACGCGTCAAAGTCCCTTA
Source organism: Ignavibacteriaceae bacterium (assembly GCA_046706945.1). Lineage (GTDB taxonomy): Bacteria > Bacteroidota > Ignavibacteria > Ignavibacteriales > Ignavibacteriaceae > FEN-1297. Next base: position 14,006 of record JBJKOY010000442.1, read on the forward strand.
TAGGACGGATGTCGATTTGAGATCCGGGAAGGAATGCTTCCATTCCCATAAGATCAACTACCATTCCGCCTTTAATTCTCTTCAGGATCTTGCCCTGAATAATTTCGCCGGTTTCATGAGCCTTAACAACTTTTTCCCATATCCGGAGGAAGTCCGCTCTTTGTTTGCTAAGGACCAGATTTCCTTCCTGATCCTCAACGCTTTCCAGTACAACTTCTACTTCCTTACCAACCGTAATCTCTTCGGATTCGTGGAATTCGCTTTTCGGTATCGATCCCTCCGATTTAAAACCTACATCCAGTATGACGTTGTCTCCCTGGATGCGTACTATTCTGCCTTTGACCAGTTCGCCTTCTTTTACGTCTTTGAAAGATTCTGTGTAAAGCTTGGCCAGAGTCAGGAATTCTTCCTGCGTGTATTCTTCATCATTAAATAATTTCTTAGCCTTTTCGTAATCATCGACAGTCGCTAAATTTTTTTTCGTATCTTTTGTCTCCTGGGACATTAAGCCTCCTAAAAAATAATTTTTTATCCGCATTTTTTGCTCATACCGCCGGAAAAGCTCAAACGCAGAAAGTTTTATGGTACATAATTAATTATTGACGGTTAAACACTCATTAATTTATTCAATATCACAATGAAATTTCAATTCCTTTTTTATTGGCCACGGATTTAATGATTTTTAGGATCTCATCTACCTGTTCGTCTATAGTAACCGAAGAGGTATCCACTTCGTATGCGTCGGCTGCTTTCGTTAACGGACTGACAGGTCTGGTGGAATCTATTTTATCTCTTTCCTTCAGGTTCTCTTTTACGTCGTCAACGCTGACGTCGATTCCTTTTTCGTTGAATTCTTTGGCGCGTCTTAAAGCTCTTTCATCAATAGCCGCGGTAAGAAATATCTTTACGTCGGCGTTGGGAAAAACCACGGTGCCGATATCCCTTCCTTCCATAACCACGCCGCCCTGCTTGTTTCCCATCTCCTGCTGTTTTTTCACCAGTGCGGCTCTTACTTCCCGTATCTTGCTTACGTCGCTTACGTGTTTATTAACCAGCGGGGTCCGTATTTCTTCGGAAACGTCGTTCCCGTCTATAAATACCGCCGTCGAGCCGTTCTTAAAAAACAGATCGATATCGATGGTCCGGGAGATTTCCGTTATCGCTTCAAAATCGTTTAGAACATTCCGGCGGATTGCTTCAAGAGTTACCGCCCTGTACATTGCACCTGTATCGATATATAAATAGCCTAATCTCTGCGCGACAAGTTTGGCCGACGTACTTTTTCCGGAACCCGCCGGGCCGTCGATTGCGACTATTAATTTTTTTATCATAGTCTACAAAACTAATTATTATTTCCCAAATATTCAAAATTAAAATATAAGTGAAAGGGATTAACCTGACGCGGCTATATATGGAAGAAACAGATTGCTAATCTTGCCTTGTACACCGGTTACAAAATCTCCTCACCGCCCAGCTCTTCGATAATTGCTTTTACATACGGATCTTTTTCGTCTTCCGCCGATGCCGCAGATTGGGATTGTTTCATTCCGCTTTCCGTATGTGCCGGGGAATTGCCGCTGCAGTTGAAGACCAGTTTTTTGCCGAAAAATTCCTGTGTCTTTTTTGCGATATAATTCTGGTTGTTTCTGATAATGTCGCCGTAATGACTGTCTTCGACCGATAAATTTAATTTATTACCTTCAAGATTCAATGGTACGGCGTTTTTTATTGCCGGCCCGAAAATAAGTCCTTTTTCGCTGCCGACGGCATCTACGAACCCCGCCCATTTTTTTACGACAAAATCGAAATTAAAATTCGGATCGGCGATATCTTTTCCTGCGCCGTTTAAACCGTATACCGGGAACGATTTTGAAACTCCGGACCGATCTTCATTTGGGGCTGCTCTTCTCTGCCGTTCCGGCTGCGTGATTTCGGTTTTTTTTACAGGCGGATTATAATTCGAAAAGCCGGATCTGCCGGCCGGATCATGCGGTTTTTCCGGATCGGTATTCTCCCAGCGGGAATTTCCGACAGCGGACATCAGTTCGGTAAATGTGGATGTCTTTTCCAGTCCTATTAAATGGCTCAGCGAGATCTCAATCTTGAGCTTTTGATTCTGCGTGAACCTGAGCTCCTGCTGCGCCCTGTTCAGAAAATTAAGAATTCTTAATATGTCTCCTTCCGAAAAAGATTCCGCGTACTGAAGGTACCTTTCCTTATATATATCGGCGGTTTCCACTAGTTCCGTCTTCCGGCTTAAAACCACCGTCATAATGTTTCTGAAATGCTCCAGAAGTCCGTCCATGAAATCTATGAAATTCCAGCCGTTCTCATAAATGATTTTTGTTACTTCGAAAACTTTCTTAAAATTTTTATCGAGCACGGCATCGGAAATTTCGAAAAAGATGTCCTCGTCCACAAGGTTAAGCATTTTAGTAACGGTGGAATAATCTATGTTGTTTCCGCAGAAAGAAACTATTTGATCGAAAAAACTTTCGGCGTCGCGAAGAGCGCCGTCGGCTTTTTTGGAAATTACAGTTAGCGTTTTGTCGTCGATGCTGACGCCTTCTTCGGCGGCGATTTTGGAGAGCAATTTTTTAATGGTATCCAGCTGGATCCTGCGGAAATCAAAACGCTGGCACCTCGAAATAATCGTCAAAGGAACTTTGTGCACGTCGGTTGTCGCAAAAATAAAAACAGTATGGGCGGGGGGTTCTTCCAGGGTTTTAAGGAAAGCGTTGAAAGATTCTTTGGTAAGCATGTGCACTTCGTCTATAATATAGACTTTGAAGCGTCCCTTTGTCGGGGCATATTTAACCGAATCCCGTAAAGTCCTTATTTCGTCTATACCTCTGTTTGAAGCGCCGTCGATTTCTATAATGTCGAGCGATTGGGACGATTGAATGGAAAGGCACATTTCGCATTCGTTGCAGGGTTCCGAATCTTTGGGATTTGTACAGTTCAAAGCTTTGGCAAGTATCCTGGCGGTAGTGGTTTTTCCCACGCCCCTCGGTCCCGCGAAAAGGTATGCATGCGCTATCCGGTTGTTCCGTATGGCATTTTTCAAAGTGGCGGTTATGTGCTCCTGGCCGACGACTTCTTCAAACTTTTGTGGGCGCCATTTTCTGGCGGTTACAACGAATGACATTTTTTATCCGTGTTGTTTTATAAAATTTCTTCGGTCAAGAACCTGCAAAGATCTTCCAGATGTTTTTTATCCGTCTGGTCAAAAGAATTTAGTTCCGCGCTGTCCAGGTCAAGTACTCCGAACAGCCTGCTTTTTTTCATAATCGGTACGACTATTTCAGATCTTGAACCAGGGTCGCACGCTATATGTCCCGGAAATTTGCTGACGTCCGGAACTATAACGGTATCCTCCGAAGAAGCCGCAGTTCCGCAAACGCCTTTGTTGAGTTCTATACTGGTGCAGGCTACGTTTCCCTGGAACGGTCCCAGATATAACTTCGTCCCGTCGAACAGGTAAAACCCGGCCCAGCTTATTTTTGCGAAAGCTTGCTTCAATGCCGCGGTCAGGTTCGACAGATTTGAAATCAAGTTGTCTTTCGGGTCGAGTAAAGCTTTTACTTGTTTTAAAAAAGAGTCATACTGTTCTTCAATACTTAATCTTTTGTCTACCGATATCGATTCGGACAAGTTACTTCCTTTTCCTTGCTGTCTTTTTCGTCTTTTCCGAAGACGCGCGTTTTTTAATTAGTTTATAATCTTTAAAAAGGTAAGGGATCGCATCCTCTATATTTTCCAGCGGTATTATCTTTAAATCTTCCTTAACCGAATCCTGTATTTCTTTCAGATCTATTTCATTGTCCTTCGGAATAAGTATTTTCATTATGCCGTTTCTCTTAGCGGCTAATAGTTTTTCGTTTAATCCTCCGATAGGCAGGACGTTCCCTCTCAAAGTTATCTCTCCGGTCATCGCAACGGCATTTGAGGCCGGCTTGCCGCTGACTGCCGAAAGAAGAGCCATGGCCATGGTAATTCCGGCCGAAGGTCCGTCTTTCGGAATGGAGCCTTCGGGGATATGTATATGGATCTCTTTACCTTTAAAAAAATTGGGATCGATGCATAATTCCCTAGCGTTGGAACGTATATAACTTAAAGCGGCCTGAGCTGATTCTTTCATCACGTTCCCGAGCTGTCCGGTTAAAGTGAGCCGTTCCGCACCGTTCATAATGGTTACGTCCACGGTAAGGATCTCGCCTCCGACGCTTGTCCATGCCAGTCCCGTAACGCTGCCGACCCTGAATTCTTTATTATGTTTGTGAGTGCGGTATCTCGGTACTTTGAGATAATCCTCCACCTTTGCATCGTCAACAGTGTATTTATGCTTCGACTTTGACTTGCCGTTTTGCGATTCGTTGACTACGATATCGCGAGCCAGCTTCCGGCATATAGAAGCCAGTTCTCTTTCCAGGTTCCTTACTCCCGCTTCCCGCGTATATTCCGAAATAATTTTTTTTATCGCTTCGTCCGTAAATACAACGTCTTTTTTTATCAGCCCGTGGTTCTCAAGCTGCTTGGGGATGATATGCCGCTTCGCGATTTCCATTTTATCGTATTCCAGGTAACCGGGCAGTTCTATTATTTCCATCCTGTCCTGCAGCGGCAGAGGGATGTTGTACCTTACGTTGGCAGTGGTGATAAACATAACCTGCGACAGATCGTAATCCACTTCCACATAATGATCGTTGAAGGTATGATTCTGTTCGGGGTCCAGTACTTCGAGCATAGCGGAAGAAGGATCGCCCCTGAAGTCCATGCTCATCTTGTCAATTTCGTCAAGCAGCATTACCGGGTTAATCGTGCCGGCTTTCTTCATGGACTGAATTATCTTTCCGGGCATGGAACCGATATAAGTCCTCCTGTGGCCTCTGATCTCGGCTTCGTCCCTGACGCCTCCAAGACTTATCCGTACGAATTTTCTTCCCAGGGCTCTTGCGATCGATTTGCCCAGGGATGTTTTTCCCACGCCGGGAGGTCCTACGAAACAAAGTATCTGTCCGCGCATCTGTTTTACCAGGTTCAATACGGCGATGTTTTCTATAATTCGTTCTTTCGGTTTTTCCAAACCGAAGTGGTCTTCGTCCAGGATTTTCTGAACGTGCGAAATATCCAGGTTGTCTTTTGTCTTTTTCGACCAGGGTATTTCGATAAGCCAATCCAGGTAGTTCCTGATTACAGTCGATTCCGGCGACATTGGAGGGGTCTTTTTAAGTTTGTTCAGTTCTTCGAGCGATTTTTCTTCGGCCTCATGCGACATTTTCGCCTTTTTTATCTGGTCTTTTATCTTGTTCAGTTCCGGGCTTCCGTCGTCTTCTTCGCCGAGTTCGTCCTGGAGGATTTTAATCTGTTCCTGGATAATAAATTTCCTCTGGGTCTTTGCGATATTCTCCTGGACCTTGTTGTCTATCTCTTTTTCTATTTTAAGAATATCGATTTCCGAATTGAGGATCTTTATTACTTCGTAATACTGTTCTTTAAGAGTAAATTTCTGCAGAAGAGATTGCTTAACTTCGATTAACTGGTTTATGTTGGCCGCAACATAAAATAATTTCCTGTCAGGCTCTTCGATGTTTTCGAAGGCGGCTACCGCTTCGTTGGGAATATTCCGGCTAATCTTCACGTAATCCTTAAATAACTGGGTCATTTGTCTCGACAGCGCATTCATTTCGTTGTCGCTTTCAAGCTCCGGAACAATGACTTCAATACGTCCTTCGAAAAAATCCTTGTTTTCCGTAAATTCCAGTATCTTTCCCTGCAGTAGCCCGTCCACCAGTATCTTCATTAATCCGTTGGGTAATTTTAATATCTGAACAATTTTTGCGATCGTTCCTTCCAGATAAATATCGTCTTTTTTGGGATCCTCTATGTTTGACTTTTTCTGCGCCGCCAGAAATATGTATTTTGTCTTTTCCGAAGCAAAGTTTGCAGCTCTTATGGATTGTTCTCTTCCGACGAGAACCGGATAAATCATATAAGGAAATATTACTATGTCTCTCAAAGGCAGTACCGGCAGGATTTCGGGTAAATCCTCAATAATTGTCTGTTCCGTAATCTCGGTATTATTTTTTTCCCTCAGGTTCTTCAAGAACTTCTCCTTTATTAAAAATTCAGTGAGTAAAATTAAAATCAAATATACCAAAATTCGTTCCTGCTAGCAAGGAACGAAAACGGTGGGTAATGTCCTGATTTAACCATATATTTGCAAAAACAAATTAAGGTTATCATGCTTGAAGATATTATAAATATAGCCAGGGAAGCGGGCGCTATAGTAAAAGAAGGGTTCGGAAAGAATTTTAACGTTGAGTTCAAATCGAGCGAGACAAATTTGGTTACTGATATTGATAAGGCTTCGGAGAAATTCATAATTGAAACAATAAATAAAAAATACCCCGGGCATAAAATTCTGGCGGAAGAGAGCGGCGAAACGGACGACGAATCCGAATATTTATGGGTTGTAGATCCGCTGGACGGTACGACGAACTTTGCGCACGGCATCCCGATTTTTTCGGTTTCCATAGGACTGCAAAAGAAAGGCAAGACTATTGCGGGCGCTGTCTTCGATATCATGCGCGGTATAATGTATTACGCCGAGCAGGGAAGCGGGGCGTTTGCGGACGGCGAAAGGATCTCCGTCAGCACAAATAATATCCTGGGCCGGAGCGTTCTTGTGACCGGCTTCCCTTACAATATATCCGATAACCCGGACAACGCGCTTGAAAAATTTGCGGCGCTGACGAAGGCTTCCAGGGCAGTAAGGAGACTGGGATCGGCAGCTATCGATCTTTGTTACGTAGCGAGAGGAGTTTTCGACGGGTTCTGGGAAGTACAGCTGCATCCGTGGGATATCTGCGCCGGTAAATTAATAGTTGAGGAAGCCGGCGGATCTGTTACGGATTTTGAAGGCAAAGCGATAAGTATTTTTTCAAAAAGGATATTGGCCACAAATAACCGGGTGCACGGAGTTATAATGAAATTATTAAACGAAAATTGATAATGGTTTTTATTAATTCATTCCGGATTCGGCGTACATTTCCTCGATTAAATTTTGGTATCTCTCTTCAACGCATTTCCTTCTCACTTTTAAGCTGGGCGTAACCTCGCCTTCTTCAAGACTGAAAGGTTTGTCCAGCAAAACGAATTTTCTAACCCGTTCGTAGTTTGCAAGTTTCTTCTGAAGTTTCGCCATATCTTTTTCGATGATATCTTTTATCTCTTTGAATTTTATGAGATCGCCGGTTGAATTATAAATTAATTTTTTAGTGTCTGCGTACTCCTTCAGGGCTTCGAAGTCGGGAACGATTAGTGCGCTCAGGAACATCCTTCTGTCGCCTATTAAAACGAACTGGTCTATGTACTTGCTGGCAAGGAACATGTTTTCAATGGGCGTGGGCGCAATATATTTGCCCGCCGTGGTTTTAAACAGATATTTTTTCCTGTCGGTGATTATTAAAAATCCTTCCGAATCGAACACCCCGATATCGCCCGTATGCAGCCAGCCGTCCTTCAGGGTATCTTCAGTTTCTTTTTTATTTTTATAGTAGCCCTGCATAACGTTGGGGCCGCGGACAAGTATTTCGCCGTCGGAAGCTATTTTAATTTCAACTCCCGGGAAAGGCTTGCCCACCGAACCGAATTTATAGTCGTCCAGTTTATTAGCGGAGATAACCGGCGACGCCTCTGTCATTCCGTAGCCTTCTATGATCATTAAACCGATAGCTTCGAAAAATTCACCAAGCTCCCTGGATAAAGGAGCGCCGCCCGAGACAAAAAATCTTAAATTCCCGCCGGTCCTCTCCCTTAATTTTCTGAAGACCAGTCTGTCGGCAAGTTTTGTCTTTAAAGCAAGCCCGGCGGATACCCGGCCCTGCTTTTTAGCGGCAGCGTACTGCTTTCCCGTTTCGACCGCCCAGAAGAATATTTTCTGCTTGGACGCAGGCTGCTTTTCGACGTTTTTTAAGATCCTTGAATAAATTCTCTCGAACAGCCGCGGAACAGTAGTAATAATCGTGGGTTTGACTTCAAGCATGTTCTGGGCAACCGAGTCAATGCTTTCGGCATAATAAATTTTCCCGCCGGTAGCAAAAGCAGTATAATAACCCGCCATCCTCTCAAAAATATGACATAAAGGCAGGAACGAAAGGAATACGTCCGAAGAAGACAAGGGCAAAATTTCCAGAGCTCCGTTGACGTTAGATAGGATATTATGATGGGTCAGCATCACGCCTTTCGGCTCGCCCGTAGTGCCCGAGGTGTATATAATAGTGCAGATTTCGTTTCCGCCTATTTTTTTCGTCGTTTCTTCGAAGAAACCCGGGTGGTCTGTGTTGAATACGGTGCCTTTTTCGATGATTTCGTTGAATCCGTATGTATTTTTATTATCCTCAGGAATATCTTTTTCGTTATAAACAATTATATATTTAAGATGCCTGCAGTCGTCCTTGATTTTTAAAACCTTGTTCAACTGCATTTTATTAGAAAGTATAATTGCCCTGGACTCCGAATTATTTAATATAAACTCGATCGATTCGGCTGTTAAGGACGGGTAAATAGGTACATTGATCATCCCCAGGCCGAGGATTGCAAAATCGGAAAAAACCCACTCCGGCCGGTTCTCGGATAGAATGGCGACCTTGTCCTTGCTTTTGAGTCCCAAAGAAGCTAAACCTCCGGCAAAATTTTCGGTCAACCTTTTCAGGTCCGAGTAAGAAAATCCTTCCCAGCTTCCAGAAATTTTCCTCATTAAAAAAGGTCGGTTATTCTTTTTGCCGAACTCTTTGACAAGGTGATTATATAATTGGGGGATTGTGCTGAAATCTTTCATAAACCCCATTTTAAATGCTCCTTAATTAAAGTGCCGAAATAATTTCTCTAACCAGTTTTTATCATGCTTTCCGATTATTGTTAAGTTCCATGAGAAATTTTAAGAAGGTATTAGAGGGAAAGTAATATGGAATTTGATTTTACCCAATATAAAAAAATTTTCTCTTGAGTTTTATTAATAATCCGCCGGAAATTAATAAAAGAATTTATTTTTACAAAAACATTAGTTAATATTTTTTTGATTATGATTTTACAATTTGACCACTTATATGAATAACCATTCTAAAAACTGCTGAAAATTAATTATTTGTGGGACTTTGTGCCTGCCTGTCGGCAGACAGGTTTCCTTTGTGAAACTTTTGGCATAGCCATTCCTTCGGAAGTGAAGCAAAAAACTGATCACTCACGAAGTGATGGCAATGCCAAAAGTTACACTAAGTTTTTCACAAAGTAGCACAAAGTGTAGAATCAAAGCCATAATGTATAATTCCCATGTCAAGTATATTAGTGTAAAATTGAAAGCGGTCAACTTGTGTTAATAATATAAAGATTTAATTAGCGAATTCGCGGCTATATTAACTTTTTATCAGCATACGATCAACTTGTCTATGATTCAATAATCGAAAACTTGAGCGGAAAATAAAACTTATAAGTTTAGCCGGCCGGCCCGAAAAATTTTTAAATATTAAACTGTTGCAATTCGTGATCATAAAAATTGCTTATATAAGCTAAAAGCAGTAATTTTTGAATAATTTTTTAAATTTTAACGGGATTAAATTCTACATTTTTCCCTTTTTTCTTATACCTTATTAAAGTCAAAGGACCTTAAATGAAAATACATGAATATCAGGCAAAAGAAATTTTAAGAAAATTCAATGTTGCCGTGCCGCAGGGCAGAGTAGCTTTCAGCGCCGACGAAGCTGTCAACATTGCGGAGAACGAAATAAAAGGAAATACATGGGTAGTTAAAGCCCAGATTCATGCCGGAGGACGGGGTAAAGGCGGCGGCGTTAAAGTAGCCAAAAGTCTCGATGAAGTCCGCGGGTATTCCGATCAGATTCTTGGGATGACGCTGGTCACTCACCAGACCGGTCCCGAGGGAAAGATTGTTAAGCGTCTGCTTATAGAGCAGGGAATGAATATAGAGAAGGAATTTTATGTCGGGATAACCCTGGACAGGGCAGTTTCCAAAAATGTGGTTATGGTTTCTACCGAAGGCGGGGTTGAAATAGAAAAAGTTGCCGCCGAAACGCCGGAAAAAATAATCAAGGAAGTTGTTGAACCTGGGATGGGTCTTCAACCTTATCAGGCCAGGAAATTGGCGTTTGCGCTGGGACTTTCGGGCGGCCAGCACAAGAACGCCGTTAAATTCTTAGTCGCACTTTATAAAGCTTATGTCGCCAGCGATTGTTCTCTGGCCGAAATAAATCCTCTTGTATTAACGAAAGAGGGGGAAGTAATTGCCCTGGATGCCAAGATGAATTTTGACGATAATGCATTATACCGCCACCAGGATATTGTTCAATTCAGAGATATTGATGAAGAAGCGCCGCTTGAAATTGAGGCTTCAAAATATAATTTAAATTATATAAAACTGGACGGCAACGTGGGCTGCATGGTCAACGGCGCGGGCCTGGCAATGGCAACAATGGATATAATCAAACTTGCCGGCGGCGAGCCGGCCAACTTTTTGGATGTCGGCGGCGGGGCCAATAAAGAAACCGTGGCTAACGGCTTTAAAATTATTCTTTCGGACCCGAGCGTAAAAGCGATATTAATCAATATCTTCGGCGGCATTGTGAGGTGCGACCGGGTCGCGCAGGGCGTTATCGACGCGGCCAAGGAAATAAACGTTAATCTGCCAATTGTAGTCAGATTGGAAGGCACAAATGCCGGTGAAGCAAAGACTTTGCTGGAAGAATCGGGACTTAATTTTGAAGTTGCGAAAAGCCTGAAAGAAGCGGCGGAAAAAGTAACCTCTGTTTTAAGAAATTAACTGGACAAAATCAACTTGATTTTGGATTTTTTAAGTCATACATTTTTCCAAATCATTTCAAACGTCAGGAGTTTTTAATGTCGTCTTTCGATTCGGATTTTTCGGGTGATGAGTTCTATAACGAGGCCGGTAATTTAAATGAAGAGATTAAGAAATGTAAAGACAGCATCCGTTACGGCGGAGTATACGGCTGCACGGAAAACATAGAAGAACTCGTTCAGTTATGCCTTGAAAACGACAGGGTGGAAGACGGACTTTATTTCATTGACCTTCTTTTGGATACCTTTCCTTATAATGCGGAATACTGGCTTAAAAAAGGATCGCTGCTTATTGCCCTTGGTGAATATGTAGACGCTATCAACTGTTTCGACAAATCGCTTTCCCTGAATCCCGGTGATTCGGATACCTACCTGGAAAAAGCCACCGCCGAGGAATCGCTCGGATTACTGGAAGACGCAAAAGAATCATTGCGCACAATCCTGGAATCGGAACCGAACAACGAGGAAGCTTATTTTGAACTCGGTCTGCTTTATCAAAGGGAGGAACAGTTTAAAGAAGCGATAGACTGCTTCAGAAAAACGCTTGATATAGACCCATCATTCTCGGAAGCTTTCTATGAAATGGGATTTTGTTTTGAATCCGTCCAAAATTACGAAGAAGCGCTGAAAGTATATGAAAATTACCTGGACTTAGAACCTTACAGCGCAAGCGCATGGTACAACAGGGGCATTGTATTGGGAAAAATGAATATGCTGGAGAAGGCCCTTGAAAGTTATGACTTTGCTCTGGCAATCAAAGATGAATTCGGGAGCGCCTGGTTCAACAAGGGGAATGCCCTGGCCGACCTCGGACGCTTCCGGCAGGCCATAGACTGCTTCAAAAGATCTCTTGAACTGGATAAATTGGACGAAGCTTCCGCTTACAACATCGCAAATATTTATGAAGAA
>JBJKOY010000443.1:0-2715 GCA_046706945.1 Ignavibacteriaceae bacterium
TTCAAAGTAGGCAAATAAATTTGTTTTAATATAGGGATTGTTTTCAAAAAAGATTATAATCTGTCCAATAAAGACTGAAAGTGAAAGTTTTTCTTGAATCCTATTTTATTTTGGACAGCAATGATAGCGCTTAAAAATATATGATCTTTTTTCTTATTATTAACCATTATTCCCCTAAAAAGATTAAATTTATAAATGTTTTTTTATTTATTTCGGAATAAACATGCTGAATATTATCAGGATCAAGAAAGCGATATTTTATGCTTATCACGGGGTGCTTTCGGAAGAGCAAAGCGTAGGAGGGAAATTCGAAGCGGACGTGGATATCTATACAAATTTTCAAAGGGCCGCCGAGAAAGACAGCTTGAAACAGACCGTTGATTACGATAAAGTTTACAAGTTCATGTACCAGCTTGCAGTGGACCGGAAACATTAACTCATAGAAACTTTGGCTACCGTAATTGCGGACGAACTGCTGAAACATTTCGTTAACATAGAAAAGGTGGCGGTAAGGGTCAGGAAAAACAACCCGCCCTTGGGCGGCGTTGTGGACTTCGTGGAGGTAGAGGTTGTTAAAAGCAGGGATGAATTGCTAACTTGAACGGATGCCGTATTAGGAAATTAAAGAGTACGATTTTATAATGAATGAGAACACAGCTTATATAGGTTTAGGTTCGAACAAAGGAGACAAAGCGGGTTATCTCCGCGAAGCAGTACGAAGAATCAGTGAGGACAAGAACTGCAGCGTTGTAGCCGCTTCATCGGTATATGAAACAAAGCCTTACGGGTTAAAAGAGCAGGATAATTTTTTAAATGCCGCCCTCGAAATAAGAACCGGCTACTCCTTTTCGGAACTGCTGCCCGTATTAAAAAAAATAGAGGCCGAACTGGGCAGGACGGAAAATCGCAGGTGGGGACCGAGGGAAATCGATCTCGATCTGCTGCTTTATAACGATATTGTTTACCGGGATGAAAGGCTGTCGATACCTCACGACGAAATACAGTACAGGGATTTTGTCCTGGTCCCGTTGTGCGAAATCGCTCCGGATTTAATTCATCCTGCATTAAATAAAAAAATTTGTAATATTACTGTTGAAGAATCTGAGAAGTGCATAATCGGTAAAATTCCCGAAAAAATCTTATAAACATCGGAGAAAAAAAATTGGGTGAAAATTCGGAACCGAAATATATCGCTATTGAAGGAGTAATCGGAGCGGGGAAAACTTCGCTCGCAAAAAAAATAAAAGAAAAATTGAACGCGGAATTAATACTCGAACAATTCGAGACCAATCCTTTCCTGGAGAAATTTTACTCAGATAGAAAAAGATACGCGTTCCAGACCCAGATGTTTTTTCTGATCAACCGTTACAAGCAGCAGGAAGAACTTAACCAGGAGAATCTCTTTACTGAATATATAGTCAGCGATTATGTATTTGAAAAAGACAGGATATTTGCTTACTTAAATCTCAGCGGCGAGGAACTTAAATTGTACGAAAGCCTGTTCCCGCTGTTAAACAGAAGCCTGAGGAAACCCGATCTGGTAGTTTTCCTGCAGTCAAGCATTGAAAGATTGATGTACAATATTAAGAAAAGAAGCAGAAGAATAGAGCGTTACATTACCAAAAGTTATATAGAAGAGCTGAGTGACGCATACAACCATTTCTTTTTCAGATACAACAACACTCCTCTTTTAATAGTAAATTCGTCCGAAATAGATTTTGTAAAAAGCGATGAGGATTTTGAAGAATTATTTAAGCAAATATTCAGGGAAGACAGAGGCCTTACCGAATATTTCAAACCGGAGTCCAGAAGGATTGAGTAGTTATGTTAAGACTGATTTTAATATTTATCCTGTTTTATTTCATTTACAGGGGCATCAAACTTTTCGTAAGATATTTTACGGCCGAATTTAAGAAACAGCCGGATATCCGCGGAAATACTTCGACCGAATCAAAATACAAGGACGTGGAAGAAGTAGAGTTCAGGGAAATAAAAACGGATTCGAAAGATAATAGCGAGTAACCGGATTCCTATGGCGAAAATAAAGATTTTAGACCGCTTGATATACGGAATTATTAGAAAACTGTTCTCTGTCGATGAAAATAAAAGTACGGATATCGGAAAACCGGAGAAGTTCTTAATAATAAGACAGCATAATCAGCTGGGCGATCTTCTTGCCGGCGTATCCCTGCTTAGAGCCGTTAAAGAATCCTACCCCGGATGCCGCATAACTCTTATTGCTAGCCCGTTCAATTACCCCGGCGTTGTCAAAAACAAGTACATAGACAGACTGTTCGTCTTCGATAAAAAAAACCTGATTAAGCCCGAGTATTTCGAGAGGTTTATCGGCATCCTCAAGGAGCATTACGATGTTGTAATAGTCCCGGTTACCGTTTCGATCTCTTTCACAAGTAATCTTATCGCGAGGATGGCAAAGGCCGGGATAAGAATCGGACCGGAAAGCCTTAACGGCAGAATAAATAAAAGCGCCTTCCTGTTCGACAGAAGAGTTGCCGTAGATTGGCGGAAGTATCCCGACTCCAACGTTGCCGACAGGATACTTGATATAGTCAGACCATTCGGAATTACTACCTCCGACTTCAGCTCGGAGATCACTTACGATAACGAAGATATGAAGTATGCAGTCGACTTTATTTCAGATCTGAAAAAATCGGACGCTAAACTCCTTGTCGGACTTCATGTCGGCGCCGGGAA
>JBJKOY010000444.1:0-6086 GCA_046706945.1 Ignavibacteriaceae bacterium
CCGAAGGCGATTTTGAAAAAGCGATTGAAATTCTGCGCAAAAAAGGAGCCGCCGTTGCATCGAAAAGAGCTGAAAAAAGCGCAAACGAGGGCTTAATTCTTACAAAGATATCGGACGATAAAAAATCCGCGGTTATCGTGGAAGTCAACTGCGAAACCGACTTTGTTGCCAAAAGCGACGATTTTATAAAACTTGCGGAAGCCGTTCTTAATGCAGTCGAAAAAGCCAGGCCTTCGAGCGTGGAGGATCTCTTTGAAAAGAATACGGCCATTAAAGATCTGCTCACCGAGGTGATGGGAAAAGTAGGCGAAAAAATTCAAATCTCCCGGTTCGCCTGCGAAGAGGCACCCGGCGGCATGCTTGTGGATTACGTTCATCTCGGTTCCAAACTTGGCGTGCTTGTTAAGTTTGATAATGCGGACGGCGCCGGCGACGAATTCAACGGTTTCGCTAAAGACATCGCAATGCAGGTTGCGGCTATGAAGCCGATCTGCGTGTACCGCGAAGAAGTTTCAAAAGAAATCATCGATAAGGAGATTGAAATTTATAAAGAGCTGGCCCGTAAAGAAGGCAAACCCGAACAGATACTGGATAAAATTGCCCAGGGAAGGCTGAATAAATTCTACCAGGAGAATTGCTTAAGCGAGCAGGCTTTTATTAAGGATAATTCAAAATCCATTGCCGATCTTCTTAAGGATTTCAATTCCAAACACGGAACGCGAATAAAGATAGCGCTGTTCAGGCGCTTTCATCTGAGCGATGAAAATAAGTAATTGCCGGAAAGGTCTTAAATAATTTTTAAGACCTTTTTTTGTATTAATTTCGTAAGTTTCAATAACAGATTTTTGCCTCTGCCGGCCGAAATTAAGCCGGGTATTCGGTACTAAGCCATGTGGATTGCATTACAAATCTTTTCGAAAGAGGCGGTTAAATTTAATACTCACAATAGTCGGATTATATGAAGGAATTAAAATACAACAGAATAATGCTGAAACTCAGCGGGGAATCATTAATGGGGAAACGGGGATTCGGTATAGATCATAATGTCCTGGACTTTTTCGCCAGCGAGGTTAAAAAAGTTCACGATATCGGCGTACAGGTTGGCATTGTAATAGGCGGAGGAAATATTTACAGGGGACTGAGCGCTACCGACCAGGGAATCGACAGGGTTACGGGCGATCAAATGGGCATGCTTGCAACTTTAATAAACTCGCTTGCCCTTCAAAACGCAATCGAACATAAGGGAATTTTCACCAGGCTGCTCAGCGCGATCCATGTGGAGGAAATAGCCGAACCTTATATCAGAAGACGGGCGATTAGACATTTGGAAAAAGGACGCGTAGTGATATTCGGCGCCGGCACCGGCCACCCTTATTTCAGCACGGATACGGCCGCTTCATTAAGGGCGGTGGAGATTGAAGCCGATGTTATTATAAAAGGAACCAGGGTGGACGGCGTATTCGACTCCGACCCGGAAAAAAATCCCAATGCAAGCAAATTTGAAAATATTTCTTATCTGGACGTGCTGACTAAAAATCTAAGGGTTATGGATCTTACGGCAGTCAGCCTTTGCCAGGAAAATAATCTCCCGATGATCGTATTCAATATGGATAAGCCGGACAACCTTTTTAAATTGGTAAAAGGACAAAACGTAGGGACAATAATAAAGGATTAATTTTTTTTATTTTATAAGTTAACGAAGTTTTATTCTAAACAAACCGCGAGGTTAGTATGGAACAAATAATCAAAGATGCCAAATCGAGAATGGATAAATCTCTCGAAACGCTCAGGTCGGAACTCGCAAAAATCAGATCCGGCAAAGCTACTACGGCTTTGCTAGACGGCATAAAAGTGGAATACTACGGAAACATGACGCCCCTGAACCAGGTCGCAAACGTTACCGTGCTGGATCCCCACACTCTATCGATAACACCTTGGGACAAATCGATCGTGTCCGCGATTGATAAGGCTATACTGGAGGCCAACCTCGGATTCAACCCCGTAAGCGACGGAACCAACCTTAAGGTCCCTGTTCCCCCGTTAAACGAAGAAAGACGGAAGGATCTTGTTAAAATAATAAAGAAGTTCGGCGAGGACTCAAAAGTTGCCGTCAGGAACATCAGGCGCGACGCAAACGATCATCTGAAAAAGGAAGAAAAAGACAAGAAGATTTCCGAGGACCAATTAAAAGACGCCGAGTCAAATATACAAAAATTAACCGATGAACATGTGCATAATGTTGACGAGCTGTTGAAACACAAAGAAAAAGAAATAATGGAAGTTTGATAAGAACGTATCTCCTATTCGGCCCGGCGAATTTTTGCCGGGCTTTTTAGTTTTATGCCGATAAATTTTACTTAATAATTATCAAAAATTTAATTAAATTTTAACTCAATACGGGATTAATTCCGCATTTACTGCTTTCTACAAATTTTTATGTTTAATGAAAATTCCAAATTCATCCGAAGGGAAAAAAAGTAATTCTTTTTATTCAATAAATATAAATTTGATAAGGAACGTATTATTTTTCGGCGGCGGGATTATTCTGTTTATGACCGGCGTAATCATTTACGGGGTAATTTTAAATTTTAGAGAGATCCCGCTCCGCGAAGCAATGGCAGAAAAAGGAATCGTTAAAATAACCCATCCTATTATTGTAATAAACAGGCTTACGTATTCACTTATGCTGTACCAGGATACCGTATTGATTAAGACGTACCGAGCTAATTTCGGCAGGAACGTCAACGCCCCCAAAACCGCAGCCGGGGATCTGTCGACCCCGGTGGGGAATTATAAAATTTGCCGAATAGATACGGCGAGCAAATATTATAAATTTTTTGAAATTAATTATCCGAACCTCAGCGACGCTTCCGAAGCTCTGAGGAAAGGAAGCATCACGCAGGCGCAGTTCGATACGTTGAAGTACGACAACGATAAAGGCATTTGCCCCGATCCCGACACCCCTTTGGGAGGCAATATGGGTATACACGGCATCGGAAAACTGAACTATATATTCCGGTTCCTGCCTTTTAATTACAATTGGACGGACGGATCGGTAGCTATCAGCAACGAAGGAATCGACGAGCTTTACTCGGTTGTTAAGAAAGGAACAAATGTTACAATTAAATAAAAAAATATATATCCCGGTAATTATTGCGTTAGCCCTGGGTCTTTATTCGTGCGGCGGGAAAAAAGAGCATACCGAAAAAAAAGAGAAGGTCGAAATTGAAAACCCGGAATACATGCTTCAGCAAGCCCGGGAAATTCTGGGCGAAAACGTTAAGGTAGCTTTTGCAGGCAGGTTCGACGGGGATACGGCTAAGGAAATAGCATCCGGATTGGAAATAAAAAACGGGAACGAATGGGGAATAAAATTCGCTCTGCTAAAAAGTTCCGGTAATAAGCTCAATACCGTTTTCCAGACTTCGCTTCTCAACGGATCTTTCAGGGAATCGCTGGTTAAAAAACTTACCTTGCCGAAGATCGATTATGAATTTATCTATTACAATTCCGAAGACTATTTCCTCGGGAGCGGCGGGGGCGAGGTTTATTCGTATATCATAAATTTTAACGAAGGGAAAACATATTACGCACATTTAATTTCAGAACCTAAGAAACCGACTTCCTTATACCTGTCCGATAATATCGATATTCCGGATGTAAAAAAATTCTTCGTTGAAAATTTTAAAAGAGATTTTCCGGGGATTAAACTTGTTTCTAAAGATATTGTGTTGAAATACTGATAGATTCTCCCTTTATTTTGGTTTTAAATTTGACGAATTAAGGATTCAATTCTATAAATATGCCCAAAAAGCTGTTATTTATCTTTTTAATTATTACCGCTGGTGTCCCGGTATCGGCACAAACGGCTGTCCGGTACGAATTGAACTCTATTACTTTTAAAGGCAATAATTCTTTTTCTTCTTCGGTCTTATCCGACGTAATATATTCCAAGGTGACGCCGTGGTGGTTTTGGAAATTCCTGCACTCCTTTTCAAGCCTCGGCAAAGAGCCTGTCTATTTCGACTCGGCCAACATAGTTCTGGACCTTACCGCTCTGAAGGATTATTACACGGCCAACGGGTTTTTCGATGCAAAATTTTCAGACAAGTATAAAGTGAACAGATCCGCCAAGGATGTCGATCTTACATATATAATAGATGAGAATAGGCCCGCGTTATTCGGAAGGCTGAATGTTTACGGCCTCAGCAAAGTCCCGGATTACGTGTTGCTCCCGCTTTATAAAGAACTTGAGTTCGATACCACCCAAAGGTATTCTCAAACCGTAGTTCAAAGCCATACGAATACGGTAATAAACGGATTGCTGAACAACGGGTATATGCTTGCTAAGTTCGACAGCACGATTATAATAAAGGATACCGTGAAGCACAGAGCCGATATAAGTATTTATTTTACGACGGGCAACAGGTACCAGATAGATACGGTTCTCGTTCAAAAAAACGGCAAAGGAGCGAGCCTTGTTTCGAATAAACTGCTGACAAGGATAACCGGATTAAAAGTAAATACGTTTTACAGGCTGGACGAACTCCGCCGAAGCCAGGTCAGACTATACAGAACCGGGCTGTTCGATGCGGTTACCCTGTCGGCAAACCAGCACGATACTACCGACAGCAAGGTCCCCATTCAGCTTCAGGGCAGCATCGGATTAATGAACGAACTTTCTCCGGAAATAATATTGAACAACCAGCAGAACGCGTTCAACATGGGTCTCGGTCTGTCGTATATAAGAAAAAATTTCCTGGGAGATGCCCGCAAGTTAACCGTCAGCACTTCATTTGCCGTTCAGGATATTTACAATGCCGACCTGGGTAATCTAATAAGACGCTTTTCTTACCGCGACACTACCTTAAAAGGATACATAGATTCCAGGGTTACCATCGAGCAGCCTTATTTATTCGACCGTCCCATATTCGGTACATGGGAAACCTACGCGAAAAGCGATAAGCAGGCTACTTACAACAACACGGTATACGGTTCCGAATTTACGCTTGAATTCGAACTTCCGGAATACACATTCATAAACCATTTAAGCACGTCGTATACGGTGGAACAATCCTACGAAAAATATCTCTTATACCCGTACAAAGATTTTCTGGCGATAAAGGAAATATCGGATATTTCCGCGGATGCCGCTTCCACAACAGCAGATAACATATTATTCCCGACAAAAGGGTATAACCTTTCCTTCCACGTAGAGGAAGCGAATTCGTTCCCGTATTTGATCTCCCGTATTTTCAATTACAGGTTCAACACCACAAAAATGGCAATGTTTTACAAGCTGCAGATAAACGGCTCTTATTATGTCTCTCTCGACAGAAAGCGCAATTCGATTGCCGCGTTTAAGTTCAAGGTGGGAAATATACACGTAATGTACGGAGATTTTGCCGGCGTTCCGATTAACAGAACGTTTTATGCCGGCGGAAGCAACTCCATAAGGGGATGGAGGGCCAACGAGCTTGTGCCGAAGGACAGCCTGCTGGTTCCCGGGCTGCAGGGCTTAAGCATACAGGGCGGATCTTTTATTATGGAAGGCTCTCTCGAGTGGCGGTACAGGTTTATTGAAAACCTGGGGCTGGCTTTATTCTCGGATTACGGCAATACGTGGCTGGGGTACAAACAATTTGCATGGAACGACGTTGCGGTGGCGGCAGGCTTCGGATTCAGGTATTACACTCAGATCGCTCCTTTTAGAATCGATTTCGGGTTCAAATTCTATAATCCCGAGAATAAAGAATTCATCTGGCAAAGCTGGAACAAGCACGTATTCGACAATATAACGTTTAATTTCGGCATAGGGGAAGCATTTTAGGGGATACTTATTTGTTTTGTAAACCTGAGCAAAAATTGTTATTTTTATATTCTTTATTACGGATTTTTTATGATCTACAGCATGACCGGCTACGGAAAAGGTGTTGCCGAAAACGATAAATACAAGGCCGAAATTGAAATCAAAAGCATCAACAGCCGTTTCCTCGAGATGGGAATGAAATTTCCTCCTTCCCTTGCCAATAAAGAATATGAAATAAGGGAATTAATTAAGAACAGAATTAAAAGAGGAAAGCTCT
>JBJKOY010000445.1:0-3945 GCA_046706945.1 Ignavibacteriaceae bacterium
TCAAAGTAAATATCAGCGACGGCAATAAAAATTTCCCGTTAAATCTTAATTCTCTCGGCAGCGGCTTATACGAAGGAAGATTTACAACGGATAAAGCCGGCGATTATTCGTTTTCCGGTACGGCCTCACTGCTGGGGAAAAATTACGGGGAAGACAAAGGCAATTTCAACGTGGGAGAAGTGGATATAGAGATGATGAACCCCAGGATGAATTACGAATACCTCACCCTCCTCTCCCATCAGACAAACGGGAAGTTCTTTTACAATTCAAACTACCGGGAGTTGTTTAGTATTTTACAAGAAAGGAACAAAAGAACGTCGAAAGACAAAATAGAAGTTAGCGAAATAAACATCTGGTCGAACGAGTGGCTTCTTCTGACGGCGGTATTTCTGTTCGGACTGGAATGGTTTCTGAGAAAAAGAAGCGGAATGCTTTAAAAACAATTTCGCTTAAAATTGTCTGGATAATTTTGATATGTAAAAATTTATTTGGAGATATTTCAAGGAAAAACATTTATTTAATATTACACGAATTGACAGCTTATATGAATAACCATTCTAAGAACTATCAAAAATTAATTATTTGTGGGACTTTGTGTTTCCTTTGTGAGACTTTGTGAAGCAAAAGCTGGTCACTCACGAAGTGATGGCAATGCCAAAAGTTACGCTAAGTTTTTCACAAAGTAGCACAAAGTATAGAATTAAAGGCATTACGCAAAATTCCCATGCCAGGTAAATTAGCTTTAAAATTGAAAGCGGTTAACTTGGGTAATATTATCAGTTTATTCCGGATAGATAAATACATTATCTAATTGAAAAAATTATAATAATTCGTGAAATTCGGGGCTAAGAATTATAAAATAATATAAAGCGGTATACAAGAAATAATAAAAATTTGAATTTTTTAATTAATCTAGCGGACTTTTTTCTCCCCCGTTTATGTCCTTCGTGCGGCTCGAAGCTCGAGCCTGGGGAGAAGGCGGTATGCCGCCCCTGCCTGGGTAAAATCAAAACCGCATCCGACGAGAGAATTACTCTTGAATTCAACAAAAAATTTGCCGCGAAGAATTTTATATCGGGTTTTACCTCGCTTTATATTTTCGAAAAAGATAAAGAGCTTCAAAATATCATACACAACTTGAAATACAACCAGCGCTTCTTAATAGGGAAATTCCTCGGCGGGATGATCGGCGCAATGAAAAAAGATACCATCGAGTCGTGGGAAATCGACGAAATTATCCCGGTGCCGCTGCATGCTTTGAAGAAAGCCGAAAGAGGTTATAATCAATCGTTGTACTTAGCGAAAGGCATCGGCACGCGGCTTTCTATTCCGGTCAACCGCCGTTCCGTGGTAAGAAGGAAAAATACGCTTACACAGACTAAAATGAATTTGAAGGAAAGAGAAGAAAATATTTCCGGCGCATTTAAACTGAAAAATATAAACGGACTTGAAGGTAAAAATATTCTTATCGCCGACGATGTAATTACAACAGGGGCAACTACGGGCGAATGCGCTAAAGTTCTTCTTGAAGGCGGGGCGGCAAAGGTATATGCAGTGTCGGCCGCAATAGCAGACTGATTTTTATTTACATTCTTTCCGGGGCGTTTACACCCAGAATCGTCAGCCCGTTTTTAATAACAATCTTTGTTGCCGAAGCGAGCGCCAGTCTGGCCTCGGCCAATTTTTTCTCGGTGCCTAAAATCCTGCAGAACGTATAAAATTTATGGAATGAAGCCGCAAGCTCTTCCAGGTAAGCACAGATCCTGTGGGGTTCGTAAAATTCGGCGCTTAATAAAACTTCGTCTTTAAACTTGTGCAGTTTCCTCAAGAGCTGCTGTTCTTCGGCGGTAGTTAATAATTTCAAATTCTCGGTCGATTGCTGCTGATCCTCTTTGTCCGTCATTTTTATAATCGCACAAATCCTTGCATGGGCATACTGCAGATAGAATACGGGGTTCTCGTCGGATTGCTTCTTTGCCAGCGCCAGGTCGAAGTTCATATGGGTCGATATGCTGCGCATGTTGAAGAAGTATCTAACCACGTCGCTCCCGACTTCGTCTTCAAGCTGGTCAAGCGTAATATAATTAGCTTTACGGGTCGACATTTTAACCGTTTCACCGCCGTCCATAATGGTAACGAACTGGTGTATCAAGACACTGACTTTTGCCGAATCGTATCCCAAAGCCCGCAGACCCGCCAGAACGTCGGGATATGTAGCGTTGTGGTCGGATCCGAAAATGTCGATCATTAAATCGTAGCCGCGTTCAAATTTTGTTATGTGGTATGCGATATCGGGAAGCCGGTACGTCGGTTCCCCGGTCGATTTTACAATCACTTTATCCTGGTCGTTTCCCAGTTCCGTCAGCCTCAGCCAGACGGCGCCGTCCTTTTCGTATGCAAGCTGCTTTTCTTTGAACTTATCGATAGCCGCTTTTATTTTTCCCTCTTCGTAAAGCGAATTTTCATTGTAAAATATTTTATGTCTGATGCCGAGCCGTTCCAAGGATGCTTTTATATCCTTGAATATTTCGCTTTCCGCTTTATCTTTAAATTTACCTTCCGCCGGTTCCCCCGACAGCTTATCGCCGTGTTCGTCCAGCAGATTTTTTGCAATATCCTTTATATAATCTCCCTGGTAATAATCCGCGGGAAATTCGATTTTATTTCCCAGCAGCTCCAGGTATCTTAACCTTACCGAGTCGCCGAGTACTCTCATCTGCCGGCCCGCATTATTGAAATAGTATTCCCTGTCCGTATTATAGCCCGTCCATTCGAGAAGGTTTGCAACCGTATCGCCGAAGACCGCGTTCCTTCCGTGGCCCACGGTTAAAGGTCCAGTGGGATTTGCCGAGACAAATTCCACGTTCGCACTTCTGCCTTTATACTTTAAGGACCTGCCGTAAGCATCGCCGGCTTCCAGTATATCGGATGCAACCGAGGCAATAAATGCGGATGTAAAAAAGAAATTAATAAAACCTGGTCCGGCGATTTCTATCTTTTCAATAACATTATCATCATAGTCCAGGCATTTAATTATTTCCCCGGCAATTTCTCTGGGTTTCTTTTTAAGCTTTTTGGCAAGCAGCATCGCCGCGTTGGACGAAAGATCTCCGTGCGATTCGAGTTTGGGAACGTCGAAATTAAAGGAAATGTCTTTTAAATATTCGAGCTTTTCGGACGCTTTATTAAATACGGAGTGCAGGTATTCTTTCAATTTTATTCCGGTAATTTTTATTGATTGTACTATTGAATTTTTTGTTTTTTAGGCCTGCCCGGCTTTCTTTTCTCCGGTGTTTTAGGTACTAAAGCAGGGTCCGCGGCAGTTGTTATTTCGGCATCGCCCCATAGCTTTTCAAGGTTGTAAAACTCGCGGGCTTCCTTTTTAAAGATATGGACAACTACATCCACATAGTCGAGCAGCAACCAGTTTAACGCCCGGTATCCTTCTTTATGCCAGATTTTAATTCCCTCATCCTTCAGGCTTTTTTCTATTTCGTCGGCAATTGCCTTTACCTGGGGCTCCGAATCCGCGCTGCAGATTATAAAATAATCGGACATAGCGGTTAATTTCCTGAGATCGAGAATCTTTACGTCCGATCCTTTTTTATTGAAGATTAATTCTGTGATTTTTTTTGTTAAATCTATCGATTCCAATAGTATTCCTTTATTGTTATTGGTATGGTTTTAAATTGTCAAAATCCTTTCCGACTATGACGGAAACGTCAAGGAAATAATTTTCATTGACCTGCTGAATCACGTTTTTCCTGTCAATGCCGAGAATATCGGCTACTTTGTATGCGTCGGACATATTTCCCGTCCTGTCGATTACAATAGTTTTTTCAACGTCATAGGAAATATAGTTACCCATTTGAACAACGTCAAAGCGGTTTTCCCTTAAAAACTCGGTAAATTTATCCGCGATGCCCTGAATACCGCAGCCGTTGA
>JBJKOY010000446.1:0-22107 GCA_046706945.1 Ignavibacteriaceae bacterium
CGAAGTGTTCCGGAGAAATTATATCAGCGGAAAATTCAGGTTTACCGGAGAGGTGTTAAAGATTGAGAGCAGCGATGTTGTATATATAGTCAGCGTGCTGGTAGGCAACAATATCATCAGAGTAATAGCAACCAGCGAGGAAGCGGATGCACTTAGAATAGGGGACAAGGTAATGATCGTTTCAAAAGCTTTTAATCCGCTGATTATAAAAATATGAACTCGTCCCGTCGGTCCCGTTTTTCAAATAGTAAAAACGGGGAATAGGGAATCATAATAATTGAATTCTAGACTGCTTGAATACATGGTTGCATGAATGCATGGATGCAAGGATGTATGTTTAATTCCTCGATCTTAATTTTGATCTTGAACATCATCATGAACTTAAACTTGAACTAATACCTATATTGTAATAAAGTAGAGATTTTATACCGATGAATTTAATTAATAAAATAAGAATTATTTAAATCCGGTATTCAAAGTAAATTTACTTTTTATTATATAAGATCAATCGGTAGCAGGGGAATGCATGCCATTTTATTAATTCGATGATTATATCAAACTGGTTTCCCGGTTAACACCGGTGAAATCAACACACCCCTTTGCTTCCCCTCTCAAGAGGGGAAAAGAAGGGCTATGTGAGATTTGCAAAAATATGAGAAGAAAAATCATTCCATACAATCCTAACTTAAAAGAAAAAGCCAGACAACTGCGCAATAATCCGACAGAACCTGAAATGAAGTTATGGAATTTCATTAAAGGCAGACAAATGTGCGGTTTTGATTTCCACCGTCAGAAACCGCTGGATAATTTTATAGTTGATTTTTTTTGTAATGAATTAATGCTGGCAATTGAAATAGACGGCGGGAGTCATTGCGGAAAAGAAGATTACGACTTATACAGGCAGGAAAAATTAGAGAGTAAAGGCGTATGTTTTTTACGTTTCGGTAACGACGAAATAATCAATAACATAAAATCAGTCCTTGCAGAAATTGAGGAATGGATTAAGAAAAACTGTCCAGGGGAAAGTAATTCGGCTGCTCCGGGCAGGTAAATCGGCAACACACCCCTTTTATTCCCCTCTCGAGAGGGGAATAAAAGGGGTGTGTCGAGAATATAAAAAAAAATTAAAAATTTTATTACCTTAATACATAAGATGAACTATTTTATTTCCCGGAGGCTATTAAAAATGAAAAACTTATATTATAAAATTTTTCTTTTTGCTTTTTTAATTATAAGTACTTCAATTAAAGCTCAAATCAATTCAGGGATATCGGTTAAAGTTGACAATATTACCGGTAGATATATTGTTACTTCAAAGCTGATGAATTGGAATTTTGCGGGATCTACCGGTCATAAACTTACAGGTATTCGGAATCGGAAAGGTATAGACGAAATTGGAAGTTATAAGGAAATAAGTTTCGACTGGAATGCCGGCGCTGCTTATGAAGGGAAGATAAAATGGTACGCGCAAAAACCCGTGGTATTATTTTTTTTGACGCAGCGCGGTAAAAATATAGAAACTCCTCAAGCCTTTCCTTCATTCACTGAATTTCCTAAAGGGCTGCATAAATTCAGTTTTGAAAACCAGGTGTTTGCCCCTTTCCAATTTAAATTGAACCAGACTTCCACTCCGTGGCTGTTCTTTAACGACAGCCTGGATGCTTATATAATTTCTCCCGCATCGGATTTCATGATTTCCAAGATGACGGGGGACGGAGATAAATTAATAAGCAGCGGATTAAACGGCGGTTTGGAAAACATTCCGGCAAATTTTACTCATGCCACGATATTGGTTTTCTCCAGAGGCATAGGGAATGCCTGGGATATCTGGGGGAAAGCTTTACGCTCAATGTATAAAAGGAAAATTCCCGCCAACGATTACGATGCTGTCCTTAAATATTACGGATACTGGACGGATAACGGCGCCGACTACTATTATAATTACGATACTACGATGGGATACGCTAATACTTTGCTTGCCGTCAGAAAGAGATATAAAGAAGAAGGGATCCCGCTCGGCTATATGCAGCTTGACAGCTGGTGGTACGAAAAATCGATTTATGATCCCAACGGAAAACCGGATGCGGATCACAAAAATCCGAAGCTGCCCTTCGGTATGTGGAACCGCTACGGAGGACTGATGAGTTATACGGCCGATCCTTTTCTTTTCCCGAAAGGATTATCCGCTTTTCATCATGAACTCGGTCTGCCGCTGGTAACGCACAGCCGCTGGATAGATCCTACAAGTCCCTACCACAAAAAATATAAAATATCCGGATATGCGGCGGTAGATCCGAAATACTGGGATCATATAATAAAATATATAAAAAATGCGGGTGTAGTCTGCTACGAGCAGGACTGGCTGAATTACATATACGATAAAAGCCCGGAAATGGCAAAGGATCCCGAAATAGGAAATGCATTTACCGACGGAATGGCAAATGCATGCAGGTTAAACGGACTTGATATGCAGTACTGTATGGCGCAGCCGAGGTTCTTTCTACAGGGATTAAAATACGGCAACCTTACGACAATACGTACAAGCAACGACCGTTTCGAGCCTAAGAAATGGAAAAGTTTTCTCTATGCTTCCCGGCTTGCATACGAATGCGGCATCTATCCGTGGTGCGATGTATTTAAAAGCGGCGAGAAAGGAAATATGATCCTTGCAGTATTGTCAGCAGGGGCTGTCGGTACAGGGGATGCTATCGGGAAGGAGGATAAAAATAATATAATGTCGGCCTGCCGGAAGGACGGGGAGCTGGTGAAACCGGACGTTCCTGTTCTACCCGTTGACCGGGATTACATAAATGATTCGGAGGGGAAAAAACTTCCTATGCTCGCTTATACCTATACGGACCACGGCGGTATAATAACGGGATATGTTTTCGCTTTTACAAACGACTCGTCGGGAAGCAAGAATGTAGAATTTGTTCCTTCAAATCTCGGGATAAAAAGTACTGCGGTAGTATACGACCCGTTAACTAAACAAGCAAAAATAATTAAAAGCGGGAACGAATATACCGGAGAAGTTAATAAAGAAAATTATACTTATTATATCCTGGCGCCGTTCACTTCTTCGGGAATTGCTTTTCTGGGAGACGCCGGAAAAATCGCGGCAACGGGTAAAAAAAGAATCGCAGGAATCGCAGATGAACGAGGCATACTTAAAGTTAAAGTTTTGTTCGCGGAAGGGGAAAAGTCAGTAGATCTTCGCGGCTATTCGGAAAAAACAGTAAGCAGCAACAAGGGTGAAATAAAGTACGATCCCGGGACTCATTTATTCGATTTAATTTTGCCATCCGGAGGCAGGAAGGAAGTTACGGTAAATATAAAACAAGTAAAATAAAAATTTCGAAAACTAATTCCGGGATATTAAAAATTTAATCGAAAAGTGATCGCGTTCTTCGAATTTACCTTTTGAAAATTTCCCGCGAAGAAGCGCCTGTTTAGAAGAGGATTTATTATATCATACAGTAATAGAATCATCATTCGCCGATCATCAATAAAACAATCCTCAGTACTTTACCTCCTTTTTCTCATGCCTTCATGTTTGGGAAGTTTTTCGTCCTCATATTCCGAAAAAATATTCGATACGATTTCTTCCGTCGGTGCAGCTTCTTTCTTCGATTTTTTATATTCGTTCAATGCGGCATCGAAAGCTGCGCGCAGACTTTTAATCTCATTTTCAAATTTCTCCAGCGGAACTTCGTATACACCGTCGGAATATTTCTGCGCAAGGGCCGCTATCTGTTCGGCAGTTAATACAAGCTCATCTGCCGTTGCCTTGGCCTTAGTAATAAGTTCCTCTTCTTTTTTCTGCGCTTTTTTAACGAAGTTATCTATCTCGTTTTTTATGTTCTGTCTTAATTCTCTTCCGCTGCACGGAGTATATAAAAAAGTAAAAATGCTGCCTGCCAATCCGCCCAACAAGAATGCGGGCAACAATCCTTTTCCGTTATCGCTCATTCGTATTTCTCCTCCTAATTTTCAAGTGTATTTTAAAACAATAATTAATTTAATTGTAATTAAATAACTATTAGTAAGAAAATAAATGCATAAATACTTTTTAAATAAATATTTTCGTTTTCCCTTTCCTTCGGTTTAATCTTATATAAAATGATACCTGAGATTTTATACGTGTAATTTATCCGGCATTATCGATTTTAAACTTGTTTGAATAGACATAATGACCCGCCGGTCAATATTGATGTTTCTTAGAGCAATATGCCGGTCATCTTATTTTTATTTTTCTATACCGATACTTATATTTAACTCTCCGATAAATAAATACAGGAATTGTTCTCAATGGCAAACAATTATGATATTGCCGTGCTGGGAGGCGGTCCCGGCGGTTATGTGGCTGCTATTCGGGCGGCACAACTGGGATATAAAACCGTGATAATAGATAAAGACAATTTGGGCGGTATATGCCTTAATTGGGGCTGCATACCTACAAAGTCGCTGCTTAAAAATGCAGAGATTTACGATATGATGAAGAACCGCGCAGCCGATTTCGGAATTAAGATCAACGGACTGGAATACGATTTCTCCAAAATTATTAAGCGAAGCAGGGAAATTTCGGACAGAATTACTAAGAATGTCGAATTTCTGATGAAAAAAAATAAGATAGCCAGAATAAGAGGCTTCGGTAAATTTGTCTCCTCCGACAGGCTTGATATTTTTGATAACGACGGAAAGAAATTTGATTCGGTTGCGGCGGGAAAAGTTATCGTAGCTACCGGTGCAAGACCGAGAGTTCTCCCGTCAGTTCCGGTTGATAATGAAATGATAATTACCAGCAGAGAGGCAATGAATTTACCGAAGCAGCCGAAGGATATGATAATAATCGGTGCGGGTGCGATTGGAGTCGAGTTTGCCTATTTTTATTCCGTCCTTGGTACAAAAGTAACCATAGTCGAAATGCTCGATTCTATCCTCCCGATAGAAGATAAAGAGGTTTCAGAGTCATTGGCTAAGAGCTTCGTAAAAAGAGGCATTGAGATTTACACCGCGACCACGGTTGAAAAAGCTGAAATTAACGGCGACAAAGTGAAGGTTACTCTAAAAACTAAAGGTTCCGAAAAAGTATTAAGCGCCGAAAAGGTTCTGAGCGCGATAGGCGTTACCGGCAATGTAGAGGGATTCGGTCTGGAAGAATTGGGAGTGGAATTATTCAAAAATCATATAAAGGTGAATAAGTCTACATATGAAACAAATGTCAGGAATATTTTTGCTATCGGAGACGTTATAGGCCCTCCGTGGCTAGCTCATGTAGCGTCGCACGAAGGGATACATTGCGTGGAAAAAATAAAAGGCCTTAATCCGCCCGATATTAATTATGAAAATATCCCGGGCTGCACTTATTGCCAGCCGCAGGTAGCGAGCGTTGGTCTTACCGAAGCTAAAGCGAATGAAGCCGGTTATGATATCATAATAGGCAAATTCCCGTTTATGGCAAGCGGCAAAGCATTTGCTATCGGCGAGAGAGAGGGATTCGTTAAATTTATATTCGACGCAAAATACGGCGAAATTCTAGGCGTGCATATTATTGGCTCCGAAGCGACGGAAATGATCGCGGAAGCAACCCTGGCTAAATCTTTGGAAGCGACCGGCGAGTCAATTATCAAAACCGTTCACGCCCATCCTACTTTATCCGAATCGATTATGGAAGCGGCGGGACAGGCATACGGCGAGGCGATACATATTTGATTGTCGATTGACGATTGACGATTGATGATTGTAGGTTGAAAGAGATTTAGATTTTTAAGTATTAATAAAGTGATTTTTAGTTCTTCGAAACCGAATTATTCAACTACAAAAAAAATCATCAATCGACAATCATCAATCATAAATCCCATATTGTGCAATCATGCTGTTTTATAGAACGAAAAATAATTATCTAAATAATCATGAGAGAATTACTTTACACCGATCTCGGTTTGATTGATTATAAGGAAGCCTGGGACCTTCAGAAAAAGACTTTGGAGGGAAGGTACAATAACCAAGTGCAGGATGTCTTATATCTCCTCGAACATCCTCATACCTATACGCTCGGCAAAACGGCGGATAAAAAAAATCTTATAGGTTCCGGGGAATATCTAAGGGAGAATAAAATATCAGTGTACGAAATCGACAGAGGCGGCGACATAACCTATCACGGTCCGGGACAAATTGTCGGCTACCCGATAATAGACTTATCCGGCTGGCAGAAAGATACTCATAAATATTTACGGTCTCTCGAAGAAGTTATTATCGTAACCTGCGCCAACTACGGATTAACCTGCGGCAGGAAACAGGGCTTTACAGGGGTATGGCTGGAAGAAAGGAAGATCGCGGCAATAGGCATTAAAGTCAGCCGCTGGATAACAATGCACGGATTTGCGTTTAACATTAATACGGATCTTTCCTTATTTTCAGGCATTATACCTTGCGGAATATCCGACAAGGAAGTAACTTCCTTGAAAAAAGAACTTGGTAAGGATTTAAATATAAATGAAGTCAAAGCTCTTTTAATCAAAAATTTTAAAGAGGTATTCGGTTATTCTCTTGTAACAAATCTTCCAAAAGAAGATTTGCTTCATTTAAATTTTTGCAACATTTAAAATGAAAGGCGGACGATGGCCAAAAGGAATTCATCGAAAAACGGAACATTGAATAAGGGCAGGTTGAAATCAAATAACAATACTCACGGCAATGAAGGATCAAACGGTAAAGAATTAAATCATGATAAAATAGCAGAGTTAAAAGCTATACCGAATGAGGAAGTTATAAAAGCTCTTAAAATGATGTATAAAGCCAGAAGCATCGACAACAAGGCCATGCGTCTTTTAAGGCAGGGAAAGACGTTCTTTCATATTTCCGGGGCGGGGCACGAGGCAATACAAGTTGCGGCGGGGCTGTCACTCGATCCGAATAAAGACTGGCTTTTCCCCTATTATAGAGATCTCTCGGTGGCATTATGTACAGGACTTA
Organism: Ignavibacteriaceae bacterium; assembly: GCA_046706945.1. Classification (GTDB taxonomy): domain Bacteria; phylum Bacteroidota; class Ignavibacteria; order Ignavibacteriales; family Ignavibacteriaceae; genus FEN-1297. The sequence continues at coordinate 6,976 of JBJKOY010000446.1, forward strand.
CTCCCAAAGAATTTTTTTACCAGTGCTTCGCCAAGTCGGATGATCCATCGACCGGAGGAAGGCAGCTCCCGTGCCACTGGGGGTCGCCGTTAATAAATCTGCCTACTCAATCAAGTCCCACCGGAACGCAGTTTCTTCAGGCAGTAGGTACGGCATTGGCTTCGGTTAAAGATAATAAAAAGAACGTTACGTTTGTAAGCAGCGGAGAGGGAACTACGAGTCAGGGAGAATTCCACGAAGCCGTTAATTGGGCAAGCCGGGAAAAGCTGCCTGTTCTATTTGTAATTGAAAACAACAAGTACGCAATTTCCGTGCATGTCGACGAACAGTCAGGGGGAAGAGAAAATTCCATAGCCGAGATGATGGCCGGCTATGCTCATTTGCATAGGGCCAGGATCGACGGCACGGATTACATCGAATCGCTTATGGCCGTGAAGGAGGCGATCGCGTATATCAACTCCGGAAGCGGTCCTGCCCTGATAGAAGCCGAGGTGGTGCGGCTGCTTTCGCATTCTTCTTCAGACGATCAGAAGAAATACAGGGATTCTAAGGAACTCGAAGAGGAATCGAAAAAATGTCCGATTACGAAACTATCCTCGGTTTTGATAGAAAACGGTATCCTCACAAAAGAAGAATTCGAAAAGATTAAAAAAGAGATTGAAGAGGAAATCGACAAGGCCGCCGATGAAGCTTTAAAGGGAAAGGATCCTGCAGTACAGGATGCCCTTAAATATGTTTTCGACGAGAGCAACTTTAAAGACGGTTTTGAATACGAGAAAAATATTCCTTCCGGCAAATCGTTGGTAATGGTAGACGCGATTAACCATGCGATGCATGAAGAGATGGCGAGGGATAAAAAGATCTACATATTCGGCGAAGTTGTTGCGGACAAAAAAGGCGGCGTATTTACCGCTACAAAGGGACTATCGACCAAGTTCGGGAAAAAACGCGTTTTTAATTCGCCCCTGGCCGAAGCCAGCATAATAGGAGTTGCAACAGGTATGGCCTTAGCAGGATTAAAGCCTGTGGTCGAAATTCAGTTCGGAGATTACATTTGGCCTGCATTTATGCAGTTCAAATCTGAAGTATCTACAATGAGGTACCGTTCCAACAACGGCTGGTCCTCGCCTTTTGTGGCAAGAGTTGCGGTCGGAGGTTATATCCACGGAGGATTATATCACAGTCAAAACATAGAATCGATATTTGCGCATATCCCGGGAATTTACATCGCTTATCCTTCCAACGCTGCGGATGCGAAAGGTCTTTTGAAAACGGCGATCAGGCTAAACGACCCGGTATTGTTCTGCGAGCACAAGGGCTTATACAGGCAAAGCTTTGCTACTTCGCCTTCTCCGGACGAAAATTATCTTGTTCCGTTCGGAAAAGCCAAAGTGGTTAAGGAAGGAGACGACCTGTCGGTAATTTCCTACGGCGTTTCGTTGTGGGATTCGGTGCTGGCGGCAAAAAAGCTTGAGGAAGAAGGTTACTCGGTTGAGGTAATTGACATCAGGACGATAATTCCGCTTGACGAAGAAACTATTTTCAACTCGGTGAAAAAGACGGGGAAAGCCATGGTCATTCATGAAGACACGCTGACTGCGGGCTTCGGCGGGGAGATCGCGTCGCGCATAGCGGATACTTGTTTTCAATTTCTTGACGGTCCGGTTAAAAGGATTGCCGCGAAGGATTCGTTCATTCCGTATTCTCCTATTCTGGAAAACGCGGTTCTTCCCAATAGGGAGGTAATCTACAAAGGTATAAAGGAATTATTAAAATATTAATTTATTAAAAAGAATTTAGGAGCCCGAATAATGGATATAGTAATGCCGAAAATGGGGGAAAGCGTCAGCGAAGGTACTATATTGAAATGGCACAAGAGCGAAGGCGATCATGTTAAAAGAGATGAAATCGTTTTCGAAATAAGTACGGATAAAGTGGATACCGAAATCCCTTCGCCCGTAGAAGGCATTCTTTCTAAAATAAAATATAAGGAAGGCGATACGGTAGAAGTAGGAACAGTTGTCGCAGTTATAGATTCAAATGATGAAGGAAGCCGAAACGGATCCGCCGGGGAAAAAACGGTTAAGGAGGAAAAGCCGGCCGGAAAAGAGTTCCCCCCCGCGGAAATAAAAGCGGCGCAGGAAGATAAAGCTTCGGACAAAGAAGATAAATTTAATGCATCGAAACCTGATGAAGTAAAAGACGTAAAACCGAAAGAAAAAGCCGGAGCCGAAATAGAGATAAGAATGCCGAAGATGGGAGAATCCGTTATGGAAGGCACAATAATAAAATGGCATAAGAAAGCGGGAGACCCCGTTAAAAAAGACGAGGTTATGTACGAGATCAGTACGGATAAAGTCGATACCGAAGTCCCTTCTCCCTCTGACGGCACGGTGTCCGAAATTCTCGTTGCCGAACAGGAGACCGTGGAGGTCGGAACCATAGTAGCTAAGCTTCTTACCGGAGAACCGGTTGAGGAAACGGTTCAAATTGAAAAATCCCCCGGGGAGAAAGAACGAAATGCCGCAGATCCGGAACCTGTGAAAGAGGAGAAACCGGATAAGCAAACGAATATCCCCGTCAAAGAGCATACCGGTGAAGACTTAAAACGGGAATCTTCCAAATTCCTCTCTCCGCTGGTAATGAATATAGCCAAGAAAGAAAACGTAAGCTACGCGGAACTTGATAAAATAGAAGGCACCGGACTTGACGGCAGAGTCACCAAAAAAGATTTACTAAGTTTTATTGAAGATAGAAAGTTAAAACCCGGAATAGTACAAAAGGAAAAAGAGGAAAAGAAACCGGTTCATGAGGAGAAAGTCCAGGCTATTAATTACGAGCCCGCATATTCCGACGGCGAAGTCGAGAAAATACCAATGGACAACATACGCCAAAAAATTATGCAGCACATGATTAACAGCCGCGATACGTCCGTTCACGTAACCGCAATGCTTGAAGCGGATATGTCGAAGATTCACAATTATATCCGGCGGTACAGGGAAGAATTCCTGAAAAAAGAAAGCGTTAAGCTGACTTATTTACCGTTCATCGCTTTTGCCGCCGTTAAAGCTCTGAAAGAGTTCCCGCTTGTAAATTCATCAATTGAAGGCACGACCATTATAAGAAAGAAATTTATTAATTTGGGCATAGCGGTTGCCGTGGAGCCTGCGGGCTTAATTGTGCCGAACATTAAGAATGCCGACGAGAAAAATATTACCGGGCTGTCGAAATCCATCAACGATTTGGCCGGAAGGGCGAGAAATAAAAAACTTACTCCGGACGACATCACCAACGGAACTTTTACGATAACTAATTACGGGGTGTTCGGCACCGTGTTCGGTACGCCGGTTATAAATCAGCCGGAAGTTGCTATACTGGGGGCGGGCGCCGTAATAAAGAAACCGGTAGTAGTGGAAGCCGGCGAAACGGATACGATTGCCATAAAACCGGTAATGGCGCTTACCCTGACCCACGACCATCGCCTTATCGACGGCATGATCGGAGGTAAATTTCTAAAATATATAAAAGATAATCTCGAAAATTTCGATCTTAATTTATCTTAAATTTTTTTTTATGATTTTTCGTTAATAATTTATATTTTTATGACGCTTTAAACCGGAATTGAATTTAATGTTTATAAATCAGCACCAAAGAGAATACAAAGAACAAATTGAAAAGACTAAAGTACCCCTGGGAAAACGGCCCGACTGGCTGAAGGTCAAATTGCCTACCGGAGATAATTATACCGACGTAAAAAATTTAATGCGGAGACAGTTTCTTCATACCGTCTGCGAAGAAGCAAAATGCCCGAATATTGCCGAATGCTGGAACAACAGGTCAGCTACATTTATGATCCTCGGAGACACGTGTACGAGGAGCTGCGGGTTCTGCAATGTTAAAGTGGGGATTCCGAGCGAACTGGATCTAAATGAACCTAGAAGGGTAGCGGACTCGGTTAAGGAGTTGAATTTAAGGCACGTGGTAATCACTTCGGTAAACAGGGACGAATTAAAGGACGGGGGAGCGTTTATATTCGCGGAGACCGTTAAACTGATTAACGAGGAAATGCCCGATACGACGGTTGAGATATTGATCCCCGATTTCAGGGGAGTTGAAGAAGCCTTTCAAACCATTATGACGAACCCGCCCGATATATTGAATCATAATTTGGAAACCGTACCGAGGCTTTATCATGTGGTAAGACCTCAGGCAAAGTACGACAGAAGTTTAAAACTAATAAGATGGTTTAAAGACAGGTTCCTCCGCACGAAAAGCGGGATAATGGTGGGGATAGGGGAAAAGCCGGAAGAGGTTATCGTCTTAATGAAGGACCTTGTTGAACACGGCTGCGATATCCTGACAATAGGACAGTACCTGCAGCCTACTAAAATGCATCTCCCGGTTGACCGTTTCGTTGCACCGGAAGAATTTAAAATGTACAGGGATGAGGGGATAAAAATGGGGTTTAAAATAGTGGAATCCTCTCCATTAGTCAGAAGCTCTTATCATGCCGACAGACATGCCAGAGCGCTGTTTTAAAAGACTAAATTAATTCTTAACATTATTTTAATATGATTTCGTATTAATAATTTTTATCTTTGAAACGTTCCTTACGGGAAGAGCAAAGATGATTGCAGGTGAGGCTGCCGCTTAGGCAAGATAAATATCAGGGAAGAAGGGAGGAAAAGGGGTCCATTTTGCAGAATCCTGTCCTTCGAGAAAGAATTCATATCATAAGAAGAACGTGTTACAGCTTTATTATACGTATAACGATACTGCATACTACCGGTAATCTTTTTTTGTACGATTAAATCAAACCGTAGCTAGATAATTTATTAAGATGAAAATTCAGAAAGCTTAATTGCTTTTATTAATTTTTTTTGTCGAAAAGACGACGAATTAATCGGTTTAAGAATTATTTAAAGTAGCGGTTGAGTTTGAAAACAAAGTACGGTAAAAAACTAATTACTTCAATTAAACGGGTGAGGCTTATATGAAAAGTTTCTTTACTCTTGTTTTGCTATCATTTTTAACTTTGGCCTTTTTACAGACGGCAAAAGGACAAACACAGCTTGCAGCCTGGACGTTTGATACCACATCGGCAACCCCCAATACACCGACCGCAGTTAAAGCCGATTTCGGCGTACAGAACGGAACCGCGGAATTATATGCCGACGGTACTAACGGTTCGTCAAGCTGGGACAAGGCGACGGAATTGGCCGCTTTCAGCGGGACTACGGTAAACGATCCTCGCAATGCGGGTTCTCAAACGGCGGGGCAGGCATATTGTCTTTTGGACAGTTCCGCCAACGGTAAATCGATTGTCCTGAAATTTTCAATGAACGGCTATAAAAATTTAGTGCTTGCTTTTGCAACCCGCGGTACGGCCTCAGGCTTCAATTCCCAGCAGTGGGCCTGGAGCACAGACGGAACCTCCTTTACGGATATCGGTCCGAATACCGCAATCAATACTTCGATATGGACGATTCAAACTATCGACTTATCGGGAGCAACCGGGTTGAACAATGCCGATACCGTGTATTTAAGAAATACTTTTAACGGAGCCGCTTCTCAAACCGGCAACAACAGGCTTGATAATATAATCCTTTCGGCGCAATCATTATCCGATGCCGCATATTACCCGATAGATTCTCTTAAGATGAACGACCAGGACGGAGTTCCTTTATTTAATAATTCCGTTATAACTACTTCTGGAATAGTCACTTCAATTACCCAATTAGGTACAGGTACATCCGGACCCGGATCAATTCAAAACGCAAATACCGGTATATCGGTTTACGGAAGCGCTTTTACAGGCACCCCGGGCCTGCAGATCGGCGATTCGGTAGTGATAACAAACTGGAAGGAAACCAGTTACAGAGGATTGACCGAACTCGGCAGTACCGACAGCAGCAAGGTACAGATTATATCTTCAGGCCATAAGGTGAACCCGACAGTCGTAACAATACCGGACGTTAAGAACCAGGCATGGAACGGTTTCGAAAAATATGAGGGCATGCTGATTCGCATCAACGACGTTCATTTCGTACAGACTGGGACATTCGACATCGGTTCTTCTTCGGGAGTCAATTTCCAAGTATACAACGGAACCGATACCGCCGATTTCAGAATTGTTAAGACAAATACTTCGTTAATCGGCAAAGGTATTCCGGTTGATCCTGTGGATATCGTCGGAATTGTGCAGCAGTATAAATCTTCTTCGCCTTATAATTCGGGCTACCAGATACTTCCCCTGGATTCGTCGGGCATAATTACGAAGAACATTATCCCGGCCGAAGACCTAACGCTTCTTGATTCTCTCAAAATGAACGACCAGAACGGGGTACCGCTAAAAGTCAACGATACAATAAATACGTCGGGTATAGTAACATCAATTACACAGCTGGGCACAGGTACTTCCGGTCCGGGCACAATTCAAAATTCAAATACAGGCATCTCCCTTTACGGAAGCGCCTTTACACAGACGCCGGGTCTGCAGATAGGGGACTCGGTAATAATTTCAAATTGGAAGGTGACCAATTACAGAGGATTAAACGAACTTGCAACTACCGACAGCAGTAAGGTTAAAATAATCTCCGCCGGGCATAAAGTAAATCCTGCCGTCGTAACAATACCCGACATTAAAAACCAGGCATGGAACGGTTTTGAAAAATACGAAGGAATGCTGGTAAGAATAAACAATATACGATTCGTACAGACAGGCACGTTCGACATAGGGACTTCTACCGGGGCCAATTTCCAAATATACAAAGGCGCCGATACTCTGGATCTAAGAATTGTGAAAAACAATACGTCTTTAATCGGGAAAAATATTCCTTCCGACTCGGTCGACGTAGTGGGGATTATACAGCAATATAAATCTGCCTCTCCGTATAATTCAGGTTACCAAATTTTCCCGCTGGATTCAACGGGAATTATCGCAATTTCCGCAGCTCCGAAAGATACTCTTGTATCGCTGGATTCCTTAAAAACGAACGATGCTACCGGCTTGCCGTTAATGCTGAACGACACTATAAGTACCGCCGGGATTGTTACTTCCATTCTTCAGCTCGGTACGGGCACTTCCGGTCCGGGAACATTTCAGAACGCCCACACCGGTATTTCGATATACGGGAGCGCCTTTACACAAACTCCGGGCCTGCAGATAGGCGATTCGGTTATCGTAAGCAGATGGAAGGTAACAAATTACAACGGTCTTAACGAACTCGCCTCAACCGCCGACAGCAAAGTTACCGTTGTCTCGCACGGACATAAAATCAGCCCGTTGACGGTTACGATACCCGAAATTAAAAATCAGAAATGGAACGGGCTCGAGAAGTACGAATCGATGCTGCTGAAACTGAACGATGTTCATTTCGTTCAGACCGGCGATTTCACGATAACGGGTTCGGGAACAAATTATCAAATAGTCAACGGGACGGATACGCTGGATTTCAGGCTCGTCAAAACCAATACATCTATTATCGGGAAACCGATCCCGACAACGGACGTAAGCATTATAGGAATTTTGGGACAGTATAAAACAGCCGGTCCTTACGATTCGGGATACCAGTTATTCCCGCTGGATTCTTCGAGCATCGTAACTAAAATAATTACCGAAATAGATTCTCTTAAGATGAACGATGAGAACGGCGTTTCGAAGATGCTTAACGATACTGTAAACACAACCGGTATAGTAACTTCTATTAATCAAATGGGAACCGGATCATCCGGACCGGGAAGCATCCAGAACGGGAATACGGGAATTGTAATTTACGGCAGCGAATTTACTCAGACCCCCGGTCTTCAAATCGGCGATTCGGTCCTTATCTCAAATTGGGTGGTAACTAATTATAACGGGCTTACCGAATTAAAGTATACTTCGGCCTCTTCGGTTCAAATCCTTTCATCCGGGCATAAGGTGCAGCCTGTTGTTGTGACGATACCGCAAATTAAAAATCAGAAATGGAACGGGTTTGAGAAGTACGAAGGGATGTTTGTCCGGCTTAACGATGTGCACTTCGTACAGTCTGGAACTTTCGACATCGGGACGTCGACCGGCGCAAATTTCCAGATAGTCAACGGTACGGATACTTTGGATCTTCGAATCGTAAAGAACAATACTTCGCTTGTCGGGAAGCCGATCCCCGGGGCTAACCTGAGTCTCAGCATTCAGGGCATTATCCAGCAGTACTTTTCTGCATCCCCTTACAATTCCGGATACGAAATCTTCCCGATTGATTCCTCGAGCATTTCTATTCTCGACGGAACGGAAAACGAACCGAACAAGGTTTATACATTTAACCTTTATCAGAATTACCCGAATCCTTTTAATCCGTCGACTATAATCAAATTCTCTTTGCCTGCGACGCAAAAGGTTGTTCTGACGGTTTACGATATCCTCGGAAGGAAAGTAAGAACGCTTTTTAACGGAGTTGCTCCGCAGGGAATAACCTCGGTAAACTTCGATGCATCGAGCCTTGCGAGCGGAGTTTATATTTATACGATTAGAACGTCATCATCCGTGATTTCCAAAAAACTGATGCTTTTGAAGTAGAGAATAAAAACGAATTTGTCCGGGCTGGCAGTCCCGTTAACAGGGTCTGCCTTCCGGACGTATTAAAACATGAAAAAAATTATTTCCGTAAGTCTTTATTTTAGGTAAAATAATTATTACGACTAAAAAATTAATTAAAAATTATTTTTCTGATTATCAAAAAAATATTACATTAAAAAGCTTCTTAAATTTTCCTTTCGGAACGAAGCGGAAAAGATTCATAATTTCCCTTTTGCCGGCATCGGAAAATTCAAAGGACCGGGTGATATTGATTAAAGAGGATAGTCATCAGGATATACCGATAGAACTCAATGAAATTTAAACTACTCACATTACTGTTTGTTGTTGCCGGACTTTCATTTGCCTACGCCCAGGACGCGGGGATCCAAAAGTTAAACAGACAACTTGACGACGATGATTCGAAATATACCGATGTCGGGAACATCGGTCTCACCGTTACGAACTACGGAATGTACGGGAACGGATTTGCGTTGTGGCCTCAGCAGCCGAGCTGTGAATACCCTTTAGGCAGCGGGATCGAACACATCTTCGACGGAAGCCTTTGGGTCGGAGGATTCATCGCTTCCGACTCGCTGGGGCATAATAAGGTGGGGCCGTTCGTAACCACGGGATCGGTTGATGCCTCATCCGTTTCGACAAGGGGCGGAGGATTTGAATTTACGAATGCACCCGGAAGCAGAATCATAGAAAGATCTTCTTTACTAGATTCAAGGTACTACGATCCCGATGCCGTTTCACACCAGGATTTTATAATGGATTACGTGGACACGAATTTAGTGCTCCAAAACGGCGAATCAATACAAGACCATACTCCCCTGGGTATAGCCGTTCACCAGGAAACTTATGCTTGGAATTATCCTTTCGCGGATTTCTTCGTTATAATGAATTATACGATACGTAATGTTTCCAAAAAATATATCGACAGCGTCTACGTAGGTTTGTGGACCGACGCGGTTGTAAGGAATACCAAAATTACCTCTCCGAGAACAGGCGCTTCTTTTTTCGATAAAGGAGGAGAAGGATACAGCGATTCGATGAAAATAGCGTATACTTACGACGCGACGGGAGATATAGGATATACGAACAGCTACGTGGGAATCCAATTCCTCGGATCGACCCCTGGCATCGACAGCATTTTCGTCGCCGGCCAGGATACTCTGCCGTCGGTTAATTTTGTTAGCTGGCAGTACAAGAACACCGCCGACCCGAATTTCTTTTCTCCTACTACGGACGTCGACAGGTACAGAAAAATGATGGGGTACTTCGGGGGGACGAACAGGTACAACCGGGGGGTAAACCCGGAGGCATTGAAAGCTCCTTCGAACCGTTCCGAACTAATAACGCACGGCCCGTTCAAGGATATAGCTCCCGGCGATTCCGTAAATGTAGTCTTTGCAATTGTCTGCGCGAAGAAATTCGGCAACGACCCGGCTGCGCTTGATACCAAGGCGCAGAAGTTTAATTTATATAATAATGCCGAATGGGCCCTGAGAGCTTATTTCGGCGAAGACAGGAACAGGAACGGGAGGCTCGACCCCGGCGAAGATCTTGACGGCAACGGTAAAATCACCAGGTATATTCTGCCGGCACCGCCCAGGACGCCGGTTGTTAAAGTAGTGCCCGGCAACCAGAACGCAAGTATTTATTGGGATAAGCGTGCCGAGTCTTCAGTCGATCCTATTTCGGGGAAAAAAGATTTTGAAGGATACAGGATTTACAGGACGGAAGCAGGCTTCGATCTCGATCTTTCGAAGGATGCCAGGTCTTCGCTGGTCATGCTTGCGCAATTCGACAGCGCCGGAAACTCGATCGGTTTCAACACCGGGTTTTCAAAGGTTGAATTAAAAGATCCGGCTACTTTCCCGGGCGATACGACCAAATATTATTACAGGTTCGACGTTAACAATCTCCTTAACGGATGGCAGTATTTGTTTTCGGTAACGGCTTTCGATAAAGGAGATCCTGAAAACAACCTCTCGAGCCTCGAATCCAGTTCCATTTCTTCTCTGCAGAGAATACTCCCCGGCACTCTTCCCAATAACAACGATAAAGCTCAAGTAGGCGTTTATCCGAACCCGTATTACGGGAACGCATATTGGGACGGAAGCACCGAGCGTCTGCGGAAAATTTATTTTTATAATCTGCCTGCCGACTGCGAGATCGTAATTTATACTTTATCCGGCGATATAGTGAAAACGATAGACCATCATCAAAACAGCAACGGTTCGAATCTTAAATGGTTTCAAACTTACGCAAGCGACGGGAAACAAATTATGACCGGGGGAGAAGATGCGTGGGATTTAATAACAAACAGCGATCAGGCGATTGCTACCGGCCTGTATCTTTATACGGTTAAGGACAACAAGACCGGAAATATAATGAGGGGAAAGTTTTTAATAATAAAATAAGAGGAGCGAGTCCTATGAAATATAAATTACTATTGATCTCGTTGTTGGCGGGTATCGGAATGGTATTCGGCCAGTCCAAGTACCCCCTGGTTTCCATTCATGACATTCAATATATAGATTCCGTATCGACCAAAGGATTTACCAGTTCCCCGCTGGCTGGAGATACCGTCAGGGTTCAGGGCGTAATTATGGTCAGGCCCTTGGTCGATCCGGATACTGCAAGGCAAAGTATTTTGTGGTATAGTGCCAGATGGGGAACCTACATACAGGATACTACTACCGGGCAGTTCTGGGGAGGGCTAAACATTTTGCAGAACGATACCTCCGAAAAATACCAGGGCACTTTTTTCGATGTCGCCGATACGGGAGATTATGTGGAGATGACCGGAGTGGTAACGCCGTACGGTCAGACAAACGAACTAATGCTGCTAATAGATCCGACTCCCGTAGAAGTAAACTATATAAAGAAGCTGCCCAGAAGACCCGCTCCCATACAGCTTTCCGTTACGGATTTTATGAATAACCAGCAGGAAGTAAAGGAAGCCTTTAAGTATTCCGGTATGTACGTGGAACTGCATAACCTCCAATCAGCCAACAGGAATACGACCAACGGTTCTTTTAACGCATACGACGAAAACGGGAATTATATCATAGTCTATCCGCAATCCAGGTATTACAGGCTGGATCATAAGCTGCCTTACTCAACTTACCAGCCTCCTGCTGACGGTACTCCGATAAGTTCAATACGCGGGCTGGTATCGGTTTACAACGATGTCTTCGAAATTCTGCCTATTTATCCGGGTGATATTGTCATCAAAGCAACTCCGCCCACTATATCGAGCATTAAGAGGAACCCTGTTAAAGTTGCTACAAATGTTGCCGATACAATATTCGCAAAAGTAACGGATCTTACGGCAACGGTGGTAAATGTTAAGCTGCACTATAAGGTCGGCGACCAGAACAGGACGGTAGTCGATATGACAAATTTGAATTCGAATCCGTCGATTTACTACGCGGTCATTCCGGGAGTAATCAAGGATTCCACGCTTGTGAATTTTTACTTCACCGCAAAGGACGATTCGGGCCTTGTCGGTTATACACCCAGCGACACTGTCAAAGGAAATTATTTCTACCAGGTATTGAACGAAGCTCTGACAATCCGGGATGTCCAATACAGTCCATTCGGCAGCGGCTACAGTTCATATAACGGTTATTACGTTACCTTATCGGGAGTTGTTACGGCCGATACTTCCGACATACCGGGGTTCGGCAGCGGTACTCCGCTGCGCGTGTATATGCAGGACGGAAGCGGACCTTGGACGGGTATTATGATCGGCACGGGCGGAATGAAAGGCGTAGACGTACTGAACTTAAAAAGAGGCGATAACGTTACTCTGACCGGTGTAATAGACGAAAATTACGGCGTAACTCAGATCGATTCGTTAACCCAGATTACCGTTAATTCCCGGAACAATGCATTGCCGGACGTTGTTGATTTGACAACCGGGGAAATAGACAAAAAAGGCGGAGGAGATGTCGCTGCTGAACAATGGGAAAGCGTGCTCGTAGATTATAAAAACGTGACGGTGACCGACGAAAATGCCGACGGAGACCCGGGACCGATTTCTACGAATCACGGGGAAATTTTCGTCAACGACGGTTCGGGAGACGCTAGGGTGGAACTGCAGGACGGCAACCATGATTATCATAACGACTGGGATTCCACGCTGTTTAATAACCCGAACAACAAATATGTCTCCGCAGGATCCAAATTCTCGGAGATAAAAGGGATATTATTTTATTCCTACAGCTATTATAAGCTTGTCCCGCGGAAGAACGACGATTTCTTGGGTTTTGTTACCGGTATAAAAAAAGAAACATCTTTAAAGCCTGTTTCATATTCCTTGGAACAGAATTATCCGAACCCGTTTAATCCTTCCACGGTAATTTCATTTTCAATCCCTTCGGGAAATAACGTAACGCTCAAAATATTTAATATACTGGGCCAGGAAGTCAGTACCCTGGTCAACGATTATAAGGCTCCCGGGAAGTATACCGTAAATTTCAATGCCGCTAATTTAAGCTCGGGCATTTACTTTTACGTACTGCGTGCGGGAGGATATTTCCAGGTTAAGAAGATGATGCTTTTGAAATAGTAAATAGTAGTTGGTAGCTAGTAGCTTGTGTGATATGGTAATTAAACCCATTACTTTTAATCCCCTCCCGGGAGGGGATTAAGGGGTGGGTTGGTAATGGAATATTATTAACTCTGCATTCAATTATTGGGAATTATTGCCGACAAATGCAGAATACAGAATAATGGAATAGTGAAGTAAGAATAATGTAAGGTCGTTGGTGATTGAGGTGTAGCTGTATTACTTATACCCTATACCTTATACCTTATAACACAATAAAAAGACAAATAATTCAGCTTATTGAATGGTAAAAATTTTACGAATATTTTTTGTCGCAGTCTTCGCGGTTTTGCTTTCGTCATGTTTTAAGAATATGCCGAATAATCCTGTCGGCAATCAGCCGCCGCATACAGGATTATTCCTTTATCCTGATTCTTCTATCAGCAGACAGCCGAGCAGAGTGGAAATGCATTGGTGGGGCGATGATCCCGACGGATTCGTCATCGGATATTATTTCTCTTGGGACGGCAGGCACTGGTCATTCACAAAATCCAACGACAGCCTTTTTGCTCTGCAGATAGGAATAACCGATACCACGTACACCTTCCGGGTCGCCGCGGTAGATAACGGCGGGAACGGCATTTACGATAAAGATATCGTGCAGAACGGAATCGATTTCGGACCCGAACCGTTCGTAGATAAGAACGGGAACGGCGTCTGGGATAAAGGAGAAGAGTTTACCGACATCGGTTTGATCGATCCCAAACCGGCTTCATTGCAGTTCCCGATTAAAAACTCGGCACCAACCGTAAAATGGGACCAGCTTACTGTCCTGCCCGATACTTCTTTCCCGGCCATGTCGTTCGGATGGATCGCAAGCGATATCGACGGGGATGGAACAATCCAGAAGATCAACATCGCGCTTAACGATACATCGAATCCGGCCGATATAATTTCTCTCGACGGCAGCGTTAGGAATATTTCGATCCGCACTACCGATTTTTCTTCGTCAAATCCTTTAACGGACATCCTGATCGGCGGACTTGAGTCTAATGTAGCTCCCCAAAAACTGCGGGGCTTGAAATTAAACGGCAACAACAAACTGTACATCCAGGCGGAGGATATATCAGGTGCTAAATCTCCGTATATTGTCATACCCGACAGCAGCCGTCACTGGTACGTAAAAAAACCCCGCGGCACGGTGCTTATAGTAGACGATTACGTAACATCAGATAATGCCGCATCCTTTTATTCCTCGATGTTCGGCGACAGTCTAGGATTAAAAGGTAAATACGACATTTATGATTTCCATTCGGAAACTCCGCCCTACCTGAACGTTACTTTTTTGCTTACGTTAAAGCTTTACAAGTACGTGTTCTGGTATACCGACAATAACCCCTCCCTGGACTTATTAAGCGCCGCTACTCAAAACTATACAGGCAGCGGAGGAAAGATTGCCCTTTCGATGCAGTTCCCTCAAACCGTCGACCTTTCGGTGCTGCAGGGCTTTCTGCCGATAGTTGCCGATTCGGGAGATGCGAAGCTTACCTTGTACGGAGGGACGGGCATTTCGGCAGCTAATACACAGCCGCAATACCCGGACCTGGAATTATCCTCGACAATTTTCAGAGTGAAATCATTTTATCTTAGTCAATTGGGCGCAATACCTATTTACTACTTCCCCAACAAAGAAATGAAAGGATATATAGGATTTACGGATTCGGAGAAAAAATTATTTTTTATAGGAATACCCCTGCATAAAGCCGAAGGCGGTAATGCCGATGTTAAGAAACTTCTGGAACAAGTATTCTTTAAAGATTTCGGGTTAACGCCATGATGAAAAAATTAATACCGTTAATTTTTATTTTATGTGCTGTTTCGGTATACGGGCAGACTACCGGTAAATTAACCGGAAAAATTATTGACGCTAAAACCAATGAAGCTTTAATAGGCGTCAACATATTATTAAAAGGCACTTACTACGGCGCAGCGACAGACGTAAACGGGTTCT
>JBJKOY010000447.1:0-13753 GCA_046706945.1 Ignavibacteriaceae bacterium
TTAAGGAAAATCTCCGGAAGCAGAAATATGTAATACTAATATTCTTTTGGGTTTTAACCTTAGTAGCAAAATATACAACCTGGAGTATTGACCTTATTAGCTTATTTCAATTTATAAACCACAATTATTTATCTCTTGACTTAGAAAAATATATTTTGGACAGATTTGAAAAAGAAAAATTTTACGCAATATATTTGTTATTACATATATCAGTTTTTTGTTATTTTTAAAAGCGGTTTATCAATAGTCAAAGTCAATAAAAGCATTGTTTGAATGTTGAATTAAAAGAGGTAATTATGAAAAACTTAAAAGACTCTTTGGAGAAGCTTCATAATGAACTCCTCAACGCTGAAGAAGTCGACTCCGAATCCGCCGAAGAATTAAAGAAGCTGATTGACGATATTCAGAAAGTTCTTAAAAGATCTGCGGCTATAAAAAACGGTTCGGAGGAGCAAAGAACTATGCTGGAAGGATTGAGAGAATCCGCTCGGAAATTCGATCTGACCCATCCTGAATTGGCCGGGGCAATAAGAATAGTAATAAACAGTTTCAGTAATATCGGAGCATAATAACCTGACTTCGCGCCGGCATAAAATTCGCGGAATTATTAATTAACCTTATTAATAAAAAATTTCCCCGGGTAATCAAATGAAGAAAACGTCCTCGGAAACCCGCAAGTACCGTTTGGATATGAATGATAAGATCTTAAATTCCGGTTTCAGAGATTTTAATAAATTTTTCGCGCTGGATAACAAAGCATACATCGACGGTAAATTGCCTGCTAAGGTAAAAGAATTAATGGGACTTGTAGCTTCGATGGTACTAAGATGCAACGATTGTATTTTTTATCACATAGACAGATCGATCCAGGAAGGCGCTGATAAAGACGAATTAATGGAGTCGTTCAATATTGCCTTAATAGTCGGCGGTTCGATCGTCATCCCGCACTTAAGGTATGCTTTTGAAGTAATGGAAGAGATCTTTCGTGAAAAAAAAGATGATGCATAAATTAATTAGGATCTTTATTAAAGTTAAATCATAAACGTATAATCAGAAACTTACGGAAGAAAAAAATGGGAATTTCCGGAATAATCGGCTTAACGGCCCTTGCACTGGGCTGGGTCCCTCAAACTCTTCAGACCATAAGAGAAAAAGAATGTAGAGTTAACACTAATTTCTTAATACTTAATTTTATCGGCAGCGTTTCTTTGACGGTCTATGCGGTTTATTTGGGCGATGTAATATTCTCGGTCCTTAATTCAATGACTTCAATAGGTGCCGTGATCAACATCTTTTATAAACTTAAAACTAATTGGAAAGCGGCATGAAAGAAGTTGTTTTTGCATCGAGGAATGCCGGAAAAATAGAGGAAGTAAGACATATTTTAAAAACGGGGAATATTAAAATAATTTCGCTGTTGGGTATTGAAGCCGCTCCCCCTATAATTGAGAGCGGAACCACTTTTGAGGAGAACGCAAGAATTAAAGCCGCGGTCATCTATGATGCTTTTCGGGTCCCGGTAATAAGCGATGATTCCGGGTTAGAGGTCGAACAGCTGGACGGCAGACCCGGGGTTTATTCCGCAAGATATGCGGGCGAAAATGCTACGGACGAGGAAAACAACATTAAGCTGCTGGGGGAATTAAGCGGTTTCCCGGAACCCCATAATGCGAAGTTTGTTTGTTCGGCCGTATATTACGACGGCAGAAATTGGTTAGGCACCAGGGGAGAAATAACAGGACGCGTTATAAAGACCGCGAAAGGACAAAACGGGTTCGGTTACGATCCGCTGTTTCTGCCTTCAGGATACAGCATGACCACGGCGGAAATGGGCAGCGATTTAAAAAATAAAATCAGCCACAGGGCCGCCGCGTTTTACGAATTAGGAAAATTAATTAACAATCTATGGAGACAATATGAAAAGTAAGACGGTACTAGTTATATCGCTTGTTTTGATTGCAGTGATGTTTAATGCCTGTAAAAAAAATACGACGGAACCGAGTACCGGCGTCCTATCGGGAAATTTTTTCCCCAACGGCGACGGCACACATTATAAATATAATGTTCAGACAACCGATTCGGCCGGGAATACCGCCCAGGGTACGCGCACCTCAACGTACAGCGGAACCGCCAATTACGGCGGCGCGGTGTTTCAGAGACAAATCGATTCCTTGAATATACTCGGAGTTAATACTTCGTTCGTGTCTTTGTTCCAGAAAACGGATGCGGAAGTCGATTATGCGCTCGATACCACCGGCATTTCCAATTTTATCCCCGATTCTCTGATGCAGTACATACAAATTGACGCCGCATTTAAATTGCTTGAGTTCCCTTTCAAAGACGGCCTGACCTGGCCTGTTTTTAATTTGAATTTTAAACTGGGCAGCCTGCCCGCGATAAATATAATTAAAATAACCGCCGGCTATATGGGTACGGAAAGCATAACTTTGAACCTTACAAGCGGATCCGTTACTCAGGATGCGGCCAAAGTACATTATACTCTTGTAATAACTATCCCCGACCTTAACAATCCTCTTGCCACTCCGAAGACTTACACTTATACCGCCGACGCCTGGCTGGTCAACAATATCGGCATAGTTAAATGGCAGGGGAACGGGGCAATAATCGGCGCGTTCACAGGCACGAGTATAAATCTTGCCGATACAACCGCTTCGGTAACGCAGAACATTGTCTCTTACAGCGTTAAGTGAGAGGATTCATTTACTTGGTTGCTATTATAACCTGAACAATTCCGAAAGTCAGGTTGCAGCCTTCAATAATTCCAAAGCCCGAATTCCTGAGGAGTTCGGGCAGATTTACCTTTTCGTCGAACTCTTCCACAGAACGAGGCAAATAATTATAAGCCGCTTTATCTCCTGAAATAATCCCGCCTATTACCGGCAATATTTTTTTAAAATAGAATTTATACATCGATTTGAAAATAAAGTTGGAGGGCATCCTGAATTCGAGGATCGTAGCTTTTCCGCCGGATTTTAAGATTTCGTAAAACGAATCGAAACCTTTCTGAATATCGTAAAAATTCCTTACCCCGAATGCGACGGTTATATTGGTTACAGATTCTTTCTTTATTGGGATATTTTCGGCTACCATCTGAAGGTTTCTGCCCCTTATCCAGCTGCTCTTGCGGTTAAATAATATCAGCATGTTGCGGGAAAAATCGGCTCCGAATACGGTAGTTGCTCCCATCTTTTTTGCGGCGATTGCAAAGTCGCCCGTACCGCACGCAACGTCGAGCAGTATCGATCCGGGCTTTATGTCGGTAAGTTTCAGCGCTTTATAACGCCAGTAGTTATCCATTCCGAAGCTGAGCAAGTGGTTAAGGAAATCGTACCTGGATGCTATCGAATCGAAGATCCTTCTTACCTGTCTTTTTTTGTCCGTCATAATTTTCGATATAAATGCGAAATTGATTTTTAATATTTGTGATAATCGAATTCTTCCTCGCCCTGGATCTTTCTCCACCAGTTGAAAATATACTTGCCGGACCACATTGAAAAGATCATAAACAGGAGACCTCCTATAAGATCTATGACGTAATGGTACCAGAGATAAACCGTGGAAAAAATTAATAGTGCGCCGATAGGGACGAAAAAGTATCTCGAACGGCTTTTTAACCGCACGGAAAGATACATTACTATCAAGGTAATCATCGTATGACCGCTGGGAAAAACATCCCTCTGGACCGCGGCCGCGGGGTGAAGCATGCCTTTGTGGAGAGACTCGCCGAAATCGATAAAGCTCCGGAGGTAAGGAGTCAGGAAAATGCCCGGCAATTGCTGGTTTATTAAAGCATAATTATGCAGCGTAAACCTCGGACCTATGCCGGGCAGCGCAAAATAACCCAGATAGGAAAGATAAAAACCGTATATTATGGAGAAGACCGCGAAATCCAGAGCTACATATCTTTTGTTTTTTAATAGAACCAAACCCAAAAAGACGGGCAGCAAATAAAAGATACTGTAGACAATCTGCAGGAATTCCGTTAGCAAAGGGAAAGATATCTTGTAAAGGAACCGGGTAGGGTCCGTCCCGAACATCCAGCGGTCTATCTTTATGAAGAGCCAATCGTAGTCGTGCACCCTTATCGGGTGTATTTGGAAGTATAATTCCTTAAAGGTTAAAAGTATTAGCGGTGCGATGTACCAGTAATGGATTATGCGCCAGAATTTATTGTTGTATTTATTCTCAAAGAAGGCAATTAAAAAGGTCAGGCCTATTATGCCGAGATTAACAAAAATCCATATCAGCCAGTGTTCAACTTTTCCGTGAAAAATTAAATTTAAAAGTGTTAAGAAAAGGTAAAAAATTACAACGATCAGGTCGTAGGCCTTCAGTTTTACTAAAAACGTTCGAAATATTTCCATTTACAGATTTGTAGAATTTATTGAGAATTTTTTTCCGGCAGACCGCTGCGTCCGTAATTTTCGAGGGTAAATTTCGCCAGTGCGGCAAAATCGTCCAACCGTAATTGTTCCGCACGTAAATTTAAATCTATACCCGAGCCAGAATAATTAATGTCCTTAAATATACTATTACTTAACGAATTTTTTAAAGTTTTTCTTCTATTTCCGAAAGATGCTTTAACTATTTTAATAAAAAACTCTTTCTCTCTATCGGAAAGCCGCATTTCTTTAAAATATATGTGAACAAGCGCAGAATTCACCTTGGGACGCGGGTAAAATACGTTGGGTGATATTTTAAAGCAGATTTTCACCTCGCCGAAATACTGCAATAAAACCGATAAGATCCCGTAATCCTTAGTCCCTCTTTCAGCGGCCATTCTTTGAGCAACTTCATGCTGGACAGTTAAAACGGCATCCTGCACCAAGCGGTTATTTTCAATCAGTTTGAATATTATCGGTGATGTTAAATTATACGGAATGTTGCCTGCGATTCTTATTTTCTTCTTTTCTTTAAGATAGTAGGGTTCAAGATTCAATTCCAGAAAATCGGCATTGATTAAATTCAATGAAGGAAATTCCTCTCTTAAAGCGTCGATCACCCTGAAATCAATTTCTACGGAAGTGAGTCCTTGATTGACATTCAGAATTTTCTTTGTCAAAGCCCCCTGGCCCGGTCCTATCTCTATTATATTGTCGGTCCCGAGGGGGGATATTTCCTTTACGATTTTGTTTAATATATTTTCGTCGTTAAGATAATTTTGTCCGAATCTTTTAAGCGGTTTTAATTTTAACATGATCGTAAATTTTTAAAACAAACTTAACAATTTAAAACTATTTATGCGATTTGACCAAGCCTCGAACATATTTTTGAAAAGTATCTTAATTATTCCTAAATTCGGTTCAATTTAATTATAATTTATTTCCTTTATAAATCCGGAGGATGTTCTGGCTAAGCAGTATATAATCAGTATAGACATGGGAGGAACGAAAATCCTGTCGTCCGCAATAAATTCCGAAGACGGGATAATAGCTACGGTAAAAGAATCGACCGTTCCCGGCGAATCTCAAAAACATTATATAGATCAGCTTTCGTTAATTATTAAAAAGACGGTTCAAGAAGCAAAAATCCCGGATGAAAGTATCAAAGCCGTATGTATAGGTTTCCCGGGAGCGCTGGATCCTTATACGGGTGTCGTAAATTTCGCTCCGAATCTTAAAGTGAAAAACATGCCGATAAAGAAAATGCTGGAAGAAGTTATCAGCTACCCGGTATTAATAGAAAATGACGTCAATTTGGGAGCTCTTGGAATTAAGAAATTCGGCGTAGCCAAGAACGGGACAAACGCGCTGACTGTTTTTATAGGAACGGGAATAGGAGGAGCTTTAACCTTTAACGGCAGGATATACCGCGGTTCGGGCTTTGTTGCCGGGGAAATAGGACATATAATAATCGATCCCATGGGACTCAAATGCAACTGCGGGAACAAAGGCTGTTTTGAAACTATAGCGAGCCGCAGCGCAATAGTTAAAAATATTGAAGCAGATATTAAAGCGAATAAAAGGACCGTCCTGAGAAAAATCATTAAGCAGGGCAAGCAGATAAAAAGCAAAGCGCTGTCTTCGGCAGTTAAGGAGAATGACAAATTAACTCTCAAGCATGTGAACAAAGCCTGCGATACGATAGGATTCGTTCTGGCGAATATAAATAACCTGCTGGATCTGGATATGATTATCCTGGGGGGAGGATTAATGGAAGCCCTGGATCATTATATGCTGCCGCGGATCAAGGCATCGTTTAAGAAAAACGCGATGAAAGGATCGGCAAAAAATATTAAAATCAAATCTACCAAACTTGCCGACGATGCGGCTCTGTACGGCGGCCTGGCCCTTGCAGAAGAGTTTTTAAATATTAAAATTTAAGAGAACCTTTTTTCTATTTCAGCCAGTTCATCGGAGCATTTCGACCATTCGGAAATGCAAGTCTCCAGCCTCTCTTTGATGTCTGTGAGTTCGAGATTTTTTTCACGTGCTTTCCCAAGGTCGCCGTAAGTGCGGGGATCGGCCAAAAGCTCCTCGAGTTCCTTTTGCTTTTTTTCCAGGAGTTCTATCTCGTTTTCCAATTTTTCAATCTTCCCGGCAATATCTTTCGTCGCCTCGAATTTCTGCTGCCTTTTTTCGGCTTCCAACCTTTTGCGGTCTTTTTTGCTTAATGCGGCGCCTTCCCCGTCCTTAATTTTATCCGTACCTTCATCGGGAATAATACCGGCTTCCCGTTTGCCGAGATAATATTGTATGCCTCCCGGGAAGATTTTAATTTCGCCTTTTCTGATCTCAGCTACCTTATTGACGATAGGCTCAAGGAAATCTATGTCGTGCGATACTACTATTAATGAACCCTTAAATTCAGCGAGGGCCTTTGCAAGCACCTGTTTTGACGATACGTCCAGGTGATTTGTCGGTTCGTCAAGTACGATTAAATTTGATTTGGTCAGCAGTATTTTTGCCAGGGCGACACGGCTTTTTTCACCGCCCGAAAGAACTCCCACTTTCTTAAACACATCGTCGCCGGAAAATAAAAATGAGCCCAGCAGGGACCTCAGCTGGCCTATACTTTGATCCTCTGCGGCCGCGGCAACCGTCTCAATTATATCGGGGTCGGGATCCATATCGTCCGCCGTATCCTGGGCGTAATACGATATTAATGTATTGTGTCCTGTTACCCGCTCTCCTTTTTCGAATTCGATTACGCCCGCTATTATTTTTGCAAGGGTAGATTTCCCGGCGCCGTTGGGACCTACGAAGGCAATTTTTTCTCCTCTTTCCAGTCGAAAATTAATCTTTTCAAACAGCTTTTTATCGCCGTATGATTTATACAGGTCGATAAGGTCAATACTTATTCTGCCGCCGGCAGGGGGAGAGGGAAATCTTATATTGATATCTTCGTTAAAATCCGGCAGTTCCAGTTGATTAATCTTTTCCAGCTGTTTTATCCTGCTTTGGACCTGTTTTGCTTTGGTAGCTTTGTACCTGAACCGTTCAATAAATTTTTCTGTTTCTTTCAGCTTCTTTTGCTGCTGCATGTACCGGTTTAAAGTCTGCTTGTCCCTTTCCTCCTTAAATCTCAGATATGCGTCGTAATCGCCGTTGAAAGTATTGAATTTCCCCAAGTAGATTTCAAGTGTCTTATCGGTTACGGAGTTGACGAACCTTTTGTCGTGCGAGACTATCAAAAGGGCGCCTGCGTAGCTTTTTAGGAACGATGTAAGCCATTCGAGCGAATCTATGTCGAGATGGTTGGTCGGTTCGTCCAGCATTAAAAGATCGTTCTGCGATATAAGAATTTTCGAGAGCGCTATCCTCATCTGCCAGCCGCCGGAAAATTCTTCCGTCAATCTTTCGAAATCGGATTCTTCGAAACCCAGCCCCTGCAGGATTTTCTCTACTTTGGAAGATGCGCTGTACGAATCGAGTTCTTCAAGTCGGTGATGGACTTCGCCGAGCCGGTTTACAAGATCAGTTTTTAATTCTTCGGGCAGGTCATCTTTGCACAGTTCGTCGGTTAATTCCGATTCTTTCTTCTGAAGTGAAATTATATCGGTCAGAGCCGACCGCGCTTCTTCAAGCAGCGTCCGTCCCTTGTGAGTTATGTTTTCCTGCGGGAGATATCCGATGCTCGCGCCTTTTTGTTTCAGCACTTTCCCGGATTCGGGAGCAACCGTGCCGCAGATGATTTTTAACAGAGAAGATTTGCCGGTACCGTTTGCGCCTACAAGAGAAATTCTGTCGCCGGAATTGATTTTGTAATTAATATCTTTGTATAAATATTTTCCGTTGAACTGCAGCGAAATATTGGCAAGGTCTATCATCGGGTATCAAATTATTGCTGAAAAATTCCTACTTTTTATTTAATACGGCTATCTTCCCGGTAAAAACATTGTTCCCGTCGGGAGTATAAGCTACTATAAGATAAACGCCGCTGTTAACTGTATTGCCGTTGGTGTCGGTTCCGTCCCAGTAAGCAATGCGTCCTCCGGGGGTCTGAAAATCTTTAATAAGTTTTCCGCTGACCGTAATAATCTTAATGTTGCAGTCTTTAATTAAGCCGTCTATTGTCAGCCGGTTTGTTCCGCCTGTTAAAACAAAAGGACTCGGATAAAGAAATAATTTTGTAAAACTGTCCTGCGGCTGGACGGAAGATGTTTTAAAGGAAGTCAGTCCAAGGTCCGTGCCGACATACACTGTCCCGGTATATTTATCTATGGCGATACTTCTAATCTCGTCGCTCAATAAAGGACTGTTTTCGGAATTGTACCAGCTTTCAATACTGGTCCCGTCGGAATTTACAAGGATTAACCCTTGGTTGGTGCCTACCCATTTCTGATTTATCGGGTCCACGGCGATACAATTTATCGACTGTTCCCTTAGGGTAAAGACGCTGGAGATCTGAAGTTCGGGAGGGTTCGATTGGACGATACTGCCGGTATTGGAAACGATATTGACCCCGGCACTCGTTCCTACCCAGACATCTCCCCTTAAATCTACAACCACGCATGAAATGTCATTACTGTTTAAACCGTCGGACTGCGTTAAAAAGCCGGAAATATCGTCGTTTGTATTATCTAATGTTCCGTTTTCATTGAAATAAAACAATCCTTGTCTTGACTGGTTGGTACAGGCAAACCATTTCGTATTATACTGATCTATAGCAAGGTATAAATTATAATCCAGAAACTGGTTTCCCATGGCAGGCACGTGGAAATGATACCAAGTGCTGTCGGTCGTTAATACCGATAATGTTTTTTCATCGATCGATCCTTCATCCAGCACCCATAAATTGTTTTGCGAATCCGTCCCGAATCCGGATATTACCAAATAATCGGAATTTTTGCTGCCGCCCAGCATACCGGTGTTTTGGGAATTGAACAGCGTCATTACTCCGTTTTTAACTCTCAGGAAACCCGTCCCCCAGTTTCCCAGATATTTTGTATTGTCAGGTGCGCTGTAGGATATGAAATAAGCGTTCGATCCTATCGAAGTATCTTTTGCTATGTTATAATTCGTCCATTCTTTGCCGTCGTATTTATAAAAACCTACTCCGGCCGGGTCGGATCCGCTGGCGCACCATAAAACCCCGTCGTTATCTACGCTCATCGTGTAAAACAAATCAGCTTGCGGGCAATTGGGATAAATAAAATTATTGGAATTAAAATCTTTATTTAATATAATGCCGTGCGTTCCTCCGGCAATCAGCCCTGTTTTTTGTCCCAATCCTAAGACCGTAATGGGGTAGGGAGAATTATAGTAAGAAGACAGGGTGCCGTTATAATATAGGCTTATCCGGTTATTCGAGAGAATGAACAATGAATCGCCGGAGGTAATTAAATCGTTTATATTGCCGGTGAATTGCGGCAGAAAAGCCTGCCATGATGTTCCGTCGAAGGAAGCAAGACCCCTCGAAGTGGCCGCCGTTAATTTCCCTCTAAAAAAAATAATTTTATTAACCGAATCGGAAGGCAGATCCTGGCTTGTTGTATAAATGTTCCAGGATTCCGGGGCGGAAAGGTTTTGTGCTCCCGGTTTTTGAATGGCAACCCCGGATACCGTGGAAGCATAAATCAGCCCGGATTTGATAACGTTGTTTACTCTAATATTTGAGGAAAGATTCCCGAAACGGAAAAAGGTATCGTAGAAGGTGTAGTTTTTTGAATCTATTAATGAAATGCCGAAGTCGGTCGAAACGATAATAGTATCCCCGGATACGATAAGATTGTTAATTCCTTTCTGCAATTTGTCGGAATTGTAAATATCAAGTATCGAGTTTATCGAACCGTCCTTAGGATTGAATACGTCAATTTTCCCGTCGGAACTTCCGAACCATATTTTACCGTTATTATCCGCGGCTACCGCGGTTAACGATTCCCCGGAAAGCCCGTCGGCTTTATGCAGAGTTTTAAAAGTATCCTCGGAAATTTTATAATTAAAACCGCCCCCGGTTGTAGCGGCCCAGACTCCCGATGAATCGGCAACAACGGCCTCGATTTGCTTCATATCGGTGTAATTTTTCCAACCGGTTACTTCCTGTGCCGGCACGGCGGAAGCTAGGATTGCAGCGAATAAGATACAAAATAAATATTTCATTGGAAGCCTTTTGGTAGTAAATAATCTGATCGAAACGGTATAAAGTACCTTATTCTTTACCTCCTGGAAGGTTATTAAATGATGCCGATTTTCTTAATTCCCAAATTATGTTTTTCAAATTTAATATTTTTTTCCTAACCAAAAAGTGTAAAAATTAAATTTTCTATAATTTTCAAGGATTAATTACTATTTTAGAAAATGAATTTATTTCACTTATAATTTTTATCGGCCGGTGAAAAAAAATCTGTTTACTTCGGTAGAACCCAAGAAAATTCTCAAATTCTTACTTGTTGCGGGCATAGTTATTTTCGCATGGTTTCCTGTTTTGTTCATTCCGTTTATTAACGACGACTACCAGATATTGGGGTATAATTACGGTCATTCCCTTATTTCGATACTAAAACCTTTTTGGACCCCCGATGTATCGATTTATTATTGGAGACCGTTGGGCAATATTATCCATCCCGTAATTATGATGCTGGCGGGCTTTCATGCGTTCCCGTTCAGGCTTACCAGTCTTCTGATGTATGCGATATGCTGCTGGTTCGTTTATTATGCCGGATTAAAACTGAACATCGGTTCAAAAATAGCGGCCGCCGCCGCAATTATTTTCTTTCTGCTTCCGTCCCACGAGCTTCAGGTTGCCTGGATTGCTGAACAGGGAGAAACCCTGCTGGCCGTTCTTTTAATTCTGAGCTTTCTAAGCTACCTTGCCTCGGCGGAAGGTAAAAAGAAATCGGTAAAATATACGGTACTGTTTTTATTCTTCCTTGCCGCATCCATGCTTGTTAAGGAATTGGCGTTTGTCGGGGTATTTATACCTTTTATCGTCTACGTATTAAGAAAAGACAATTCGGATATTAAATTTCCCGGGGTTGTCAAACACGTTGCCGCGGCTTTCGGGGTACTGCTTATTGTTTTGCTGTACAGGTATATTGTCGTTGGAGGTACGCCGTTCAGTTCCCCTAATTTTTCCGGAAGCGGGCCGGTCGTCTGGATCAAAAATTTTTTCATCTATATACCGCTTGCCTTCTTCCCTCCGGAAACACTGGAGTTCATTTTATATAATTTACATAACTGGGCCGTTGTCCTGTCATTATGCATCGTAGCCGCGGTGTTTGTCTATCTGGTCGTCAATGCCTACATACGGCTTAACAAAGAGAAAAAAAATTCCGTCCTGGCCGGTTTGATGTGGTATGTAGTTTTCGCGATACCCGCGCTGCCGGCTTTGATGCGATGGTACGTTTTTACCGCTTCCATAGGTTTAATATGGATGCTTGCCGGAATATTTGAATATTACTGGGAAAAAATTAACCGGAAACAGGTTATTGCTTTAGTTATAGTTTTCCTGTTTGCAGGTTTGGCAGTTTATAATTTTTCAGTAATGGAAAGGTGGGTTGTTACCGGAAAGAAATTCGAAAGCACGCTTGAGGGATTAAAGGAGATAAAAAACGACATTAAAACCGATTCGGTATTTGTCTGGTGCGTTCCCGATAAATATGAAAGAATTTCAATGATGAAACTCGGGGTCCAGCAATCTGTGCAATGGGTTTTAAAAAACAAAACACTGGAAGTAATGTCGCCCTTAAGAGCCGAACTGACCGGCAGATCAAGCACAATAAACTTTACGCAAAAATCGGATTCGGTTTTTGTATTTCATCTTTACGGAGGAAGGTTTCTTCCGGTCGGCGGTAAATCCGAATCGATAATAGAGAACGAAACGATAGACTTTAAGAACGGCAATACCTCTTTTAAAATCAGTACCTTTATAAAAGGAGGTGAAGCACAGTCGATTGCGGTAGTTAAACTAAAGAGTAGTCTTTCGCACCTGGGGCAGCTTTATTATAACGGCAATAAGTTTGTTATGATGGCAAAGAATTAAAGTCTTTTCATCAGGTCTGTCATTTCGATTGCTGTCAGTGCCGCATCCCACCCTTTATTTCCTGCCTTCGTCCCGGCCCTTTCAATAGCTTGTTCAATCGTATCGGTTGTCAAGACCCCGTACGAAACCGGGATATTGTATTTTAATGAAACCTGCGCTATTCCGTTGCTCGCCGAACCGGCAACGTAATCGAAATGCGGCGTTGCTCCTCTAATAACCGCGCCCAGGCAAATAATAGCGTCGTATTTTCTCTGTTCGGCCAGTTTAGCCGCAGCCAGCGGGATCTCGAACGCTCCGGGAACTTTAACTATATCTATGTTGCTTTCCATTGCCCCGTGTTTCTTAAGACATTCCAATGCGCCTTCCGCCAGTCTTTGAACAATAAATTCGTTGAAACGACTTTGCACGATTACGAATTTTGACGTACTGCAGTTTAAATTACCTTCGATAGTTTTCATCCTGTATATTCTCTCGGAATAAATTAAGCAGAGTTTCTTAATAAGCGCTGCCGCATTGCTTCGACAACATTTATATTCGTATAAACCTTACCCAAATTTTCTTCGTCGTCCCTTTTCCCTCCGTGAAAGTCCGAACCGCCGGATTCAAGGAGAAAATATTCGTTGACAATTCCCCTGTAAAATCTTATCTGCTGGGGTGAATGCGAAGGATGTATTACCTCAATCCCGTCGACCCCTGCGGTAATCAGTTCCTTTAGAATAGTTTCCGGCATATAGCCCGGATGTGCAATAAAAGACAAGCCGCCCGCATCGCTGATAATCTTAAAGGCGCTTTGCGGAGAAAGATGGACTTTCTTTTCGTAAGCCGGACATCCGTTCCCGATGTATTTATTGAACGCTTCATAATAGGAGGAAACCTGTCCTTTTTCCAGTAAAGCCTGTGCAATATGCGGTCTGCCGACTGCTGAATTCTGGGCTTTTTCCAGAACGTCCGATATGGTAATGTTTAACCCGAGTATGTTTAATTTACGAACTATCCTTTCCGCCCTTTTTAATCTTTCCTCTCTGAAGAAGGTGAGGTATCTTTCCAGTTCTGCGTTATCGGGTTCAATAAAATAAGCAAGTATGTGTATTTCTTTGTCTTTTAGGTCGGTACTTATTTCAACTCCCGGGATAATCTCGATCCCGAGTTGCTTTCCTATTTCCGTTGCTTCTTTTATGGCCGCTAAATTATCGTGATCCGTGATGCCGAGTATATCAATTCCCACTAACTTAGCTTTATGTAACAATTCTTCCGGGGAGTGGAACCCGTCGGAGTAAGAAGTATGGCTGTGCAGGTCCACTTTCCCGCT
>JBJKOY010000448.1:0-4673 GCA_046706945.1 Ignavibacteriaceae bacterium
ATGTTTGCAATTGTAATGCACTTGTATCTTCATTTATATATACCTACCTTTATTTAAAGTAAAGGAAGTGCATTGTGAACGAATTGATGAGAATTTTAATTGCCGAAGTTGATACAAAAATTATAAGCCAGCTTGAAAACTATCTTATTCCCTTAGGGCATAAAGTTTATCCGGCAGTAGCCAGCGGACAAAATTTAATGGAACAAGCGAAACTTTTAAATCCCTCGTTAATAATTACCGATTTCAACTTAAATGGTGAACTGGATGGCGTTGAGGCAATTGCCAGGCTGGAGAGCACCTGTAATATTCCGTATATTTTTATTACTGCCTGTGACGATTGAAGCAGTCTTATTAATTCTTATTACTTAAATCCTGTTGCGGTAATAAAAAAACCTGTTGATCAAGCAGGCATGCGCGAATCTATAGATAAAGTCAAAGCAAATCTTGAACTTATCTAATTTCTTATTTGCTAAAAGAATTCTTCTGCCGAGGATTTAATACTTCTTCCAACCCGTATTACTATAATTTTATAAATTAGCATGCCGCTTAATTTTAAAATACATTATTTATTGCTTGGTAAAGCTTTGAATAGTTCATCGAATTAGCTGCCCTACCCGACTAATTGCTTCCGGATTTTCGATTCATCTGAATATTCTTTTAATAATATTATTCGACTCTGCATTATATACCCGCTTAATTTTTATTGCAAAAGAAAAATAGTTCAATTAATTTACAATATAATTCTCAATCCCTTTTAATAACCGCCTAAATTAATATAGCCGGTTCAGCGGAACTGAAGAAACAGATGAAAAAAATCTCAATTTTAATTATAGAAGATAACCGCCTGCTGCGGGAGGGTTTATCAGCAATGATAGGTGAACAAAAAGATTTAAGGATTTTGGCGGCTTTCGGGGATTGCGTAAAAGCGCTGCAATTCATACGAAAATCCCAGCCGGAGATAGTACTTCTGGAACTCGGTCTCCGAAATCAAAACAGCCTTCAGCTCGTTAAAATATTAAAAAGGGATTTTCAAAAAATTAAAATAATTGTAATGGACCTGGTTCCGCTTGAGGAAGACATATTGGTTTTTGTTCAGGCCGGCGTTTCCGGATTTATCCGTAAAGATGCGACGATCAGCGATTTTCTTCATACTATAAGGTCGGTTTCCGGAGGCGCTAAAATCTTACCCCCGCATTTAACCGGATCACTCTTTTCCCAGATTGTAGATAAAGCAATAACCGAGTTAGACGATTCGAAAATAATCGGGGCCGTAAAAATGACGAGACGGGAACGGCAGGTAATTGATTTAGTTGCAGACGGTCTCGCTAATAAAGAAATTGCTCAAAAACTTCATCTCTCGACATATACCGTAAAGAGTCATATACATAATATTTTGGAAAAGCTTGCTTTACATACGAGGGTGCAGATTGCAAAATACGCGCACACCTCAAACGATTATAATGAATCAATAAAATCAATTTCAAATGATTATAATAATGATGATTAATCATTTTTTCATCCCTTTGCACTATTGAAGTACATATCCGTTTCATTTATTATAATCTACCTCATGTTTATATGTATTAAATTAAATTTTGTTCTCTAAACTCACTTCCGTATACATTACTTAAGGGTTCTCATCAATTTATTTATACATTCATCCTTCTGTTATAAACATATTTCTGATCATTTAATCTGGAATAACTGGAAGCATGTAACCGGGGGACATATTACTTTTTACAAATTGGGCCTAGTTTATAAAATTAAATGTATTAATAATTTATACTTAGGAGCACTAAAATGAAAAATCACAAGTTCTCATTGGTTCTTTCGATTGCGTTATTTTTTTTCTGTATAAATGCATTATCCTTTGCGCAGAATAGACCGACGAGATTTTTGAAACAGCATAATTCAAAAAACATAGCGGATAATTTGGGAAAAATTGAAAAAATGCTGCTGCAACATTTGGAAAATGATTCTACCAATAAAAAATTATTATCTGCGGTTCAAACATTTAGGGAAATTGAACAGATATTCCCTTCAAATTCATTTAGCTCGTTTATTTCTCCTTTGAGTAAAATTGTCAAAAATGAAGAATTAGGTGTTCAATTACGCATAACTGCAGCTATAGCATTGGATGAGTTACATTCCAATATTGGTGATCAGACTATTTATGAAATGGCTAATAATTCGACTGATGAATCGGTAAAGAATGTTTGCATTGCAATTTCTTTTGAAAAATCTAAGATTGATGATAAGGCCCTTGATAAATAATCTTTTTTATTTAAATATAAAGCCTTGGACAATGATAAGAGCAACAACCCATAGTTTTCTATTAGCCGTGCCTCATTTTTCTTGGATTGATAATTAAAGGACCGGTTCCTTCCTGTCCCTCTACTCTATTGCCTGGGCACCCGTTTTACTTTTTAGTAATAAATATTAAAAGATTAAATAAAAAGAATCAAAACAAAAAGGTCGATGATTTCAGCGTTGAACCCTTGAAAGACGGCCTCGTAAAAAATGAGAATAAGGAAGCAGAGGAAATTCAAAATGTAATATTTAAATTCGCTATCGAATCCGGTAATATGGATAGATAATGCGACTGTAGCCGTAACTAAAAAGGCTTAAATAACTCTTCCTATAAAATCCCCTGTGCGGCTTTCTATCATTCAGAAGGATTAATACGTTTTTCATCCGTAAGAGTCATTTTTAATTGAGGGTATTTTATATACTTTAACGTTAATTAAAATTATTGCGGACAAAAGGAAAGTCAAACTGCGGATCCTATTTATCGGCATAATTCAACTAAAAATAAAAAGAGAATAAAATGAGCCGAAGACTCCGTGTGGGAATAATAGATCTCGTATCTAAAAAGCCCAACAAAAAATTATTTGCGCGTATAATGAACGCAAACTTTGCCAGTATTATGCCCCAGGTCGTCGGTGTGTGGTGCGAAGAGGAGGGTCATGATGTAACCTATGTTTGCTATACCGGAAAAGAAGACCTGATGCGGGAACTGCCGCAAAATACGGATATAGTCTTTATCGGCGCATTTACCGAATCCGCGCTTACCGCCTATGCATTGAGCAATTTCTTGCGGTCCAAAGGCGCTGTTACCGTTTTGGGCGGCCCGCATGCACGGTGTTATCCGGAGGACGCGGTTAAGTATTTCGATTATGTCGTCGGATTTACCGATAAAAATATTATAAATGAAATCTTGTATGACTGTTCGCCTCACCGCCCGGAAGGCAGACATCTTACGGCCCGGACCCAGCCTTTATCGCTTCCGGGTGTAATAGAAAGGTGGAAATTTATTGAGCCGGCAATTAAGAAAGCTCCTCTGATTAAAATTATCCCTATGGCCGGCAGCCTGGGCTGCCCTTACACATGCAGTTTCTGCATAGATTCGACCGTACCCTATCAGCCGCTCGATTTTGATACTATGAAAAAAGATTTATCGTTTCTGCTGACCAAGTTTAAACGTCCGCTTGTAGCATGGCACGATCCTAATTTCGGAATTAGGTTCAACGAATACATGGATGCGATCGAGGAGGTTGTACCGGAAAACAGTATCGACTTTATTGCCGAAAGCAGCCTTTCGCTGTTATCCGAGCCTCATGTGAAAAGGCTTAAACGCAACGGGTTCGGCGCTTTGCTGCCGGGTATAGAGTCGTGGTTCGACCTCGGAAATAAGTCCAAAACCGGGAGCATGGTCGGGATGGAAAAAGTTAAGCATGTTGCCGAACAGATAAATATGATCCTGAAGTATATACCTTATGTCCAGACAAATTTTGTTTTAGGTATTGATGCGGACGAAGGCGAAGAACCGTTCGAACTGACCAAGAAATTCGTAGAGATGACGCCGGGCGCATTCCCCGGTTATTCTTTGTTATCGGCGTTCGGAAGGGCGGCACCGCTTAACTTGGAATATCAACGGCTCAACAGGGTTCTCCCCTTCCCCTTTCATTTTCTTGATAATAACCATGCTATGAATGTTATGCCTAAAAATTACACCTGGCAGGATTTTTATTCTCATGTCATCAGCCTCGGAGAATATACATTTTCATGGAATGCAATTATGAAGCGGCTAGCCGCTACGAAAACTTTTATACCGAGATGGATGAACGTCGTTCGCGCAATTTCGGAAGAAGGTTTCGGAAGAATAGCTTACAATAAAAAAATATTATCGAATATAAATTCCGATATTAAATTCCGCGCCTACTTTGAACAGGAAACCGCCGAACTCCCGCAATTTTACACGGATATTATAAAGAATGAACTCGGTTATCTCTGGCATTGGCTGCCCGAGGGTGCGGTTTTCCACGATCAGAATTCTTATTTAAAATCCGCGGCCGAACGGATTGCGGTATAATTAAATTATTTTTAACCGAAGAGATAATACAACTTGAACATTCTTTTTATTTACCCCGAGTACCCCGACACATTCTGGAGCTTCAAACATGCGTTAAAGTTTATTTCGAAGAAAGCAAGCTTTCCGCCGTTGGGACTTTTAACAGTTGCTTCCATGCTGCCTGAAGAATGGAATAAAAAATTAATTGATATGAACGCAGATAAGCTGATTGATAAAGATATTATTTGGGCTGATTATGTCTACTTGAGCGCAATGTCTATCCAAAGTCAGTCAGTTAAGGAAGTTATTCAAAGATGTAAAA
>JBJKOY010000449.1:0-7746 GCA_046706945.1 Ignavibacteriaceae bacterium
GAATCTTTTTCGCATTTAACCAATTTAATTATATTTTCAAGAACGGTTCCCGCAATTTTATTTTTTAATTTTTGCAGCATTCCTTCCTGAAGATCGGCAGCTATGACTTTACCACTGTTTCCTACCAGCCCGGCAAGCGCCACGGAAAAGAAACCCGGTCCGCAGCCGATATCAAGAACCTTCATACCTTCTTTAATATAGGGTCTTAGAATTTTATCCGGATTTTGAATCCGTCTGCGGAATTTAGTGTCAAGCGAACCTGCGAGCTCAACCGGGCAAACCCGGTTTTTATCTTCCTTCATATTTCTTTTTCCTCAGACTAAAGTCTTATACAATTATAAAATCCCCCATTTCTTATTAAACGGATCAATCTTTAATCATGCAATCCTGTAATCTTTTAATTTTGCAATTAAATTAGCACAGCTTCGCCGGGTCAGTCACATATATAGTCAGTTCACTGTACATATGTATTTTATTTTCGCTGAACTCTAGCCTTAACCAGGAAGCTGCCTGGGGCAATCCAAACGTTACCTCCCGATATTTATCTGGCCTACTCCGACAACCGAAGTATTTACAATTGCGGGATTCCCGTAATAAACAATACTGCCGACGCCGTTTACTGCGGCATCAAGCCGGTCGGTTACATAAACTATACAGTTCCCTGCGCCGTTCACTACCGCTGTGCATTTCGCCGCGGTAAATTCTTTTGCATTTATGTTTCCAGCACCGTTTATAATACAATTCAAATATTCACCGATCCCTTTAAGTTTTATATTACCCGCGCCGTTAACCGAACAATACAAGTTGTCGGAATTTATCTGCCCGCTGCAATAGATATTCCCAGCACCCTGGATTACCAATTCTTCAAACGCTTTGAGAGAGACATGAATATTCAGCGTAACTCTTGAATAACTGCCGTCCGGCAGCCCTGCCAAAAGCGAACCGTTTTCTTTAACCGTAATTACCTTATTGATAATGTTGTCGTCGGCTTCAATTAGAACCGATTGACTGTCGGCCTGAGTCAAATAAACGTTCCCGAGGTTTTTTAAGACCAACCCGCTGCAATCGCTTAAATTTCTTGTCTGGGTTACGATTCTCCCCGACCCGATAATTTGGTGGTGGTCCGGACCGTTGAAATTATCCGAATCTTCGCATCCGATAAAAAATACAGGAATTGATAAAAATATAAGTATTCCGATAAGATTCTTTTTCATTTCTGCCCCTTTGTTAATTTTTAATTTAAATCCCTTTATAATTGCCCGTTTCACTCAGCATTACCGGTGTCCTGGTCTTCGAAATTAATCTTTCGCTTTCCCGCCAAAGCCTGTCCGCAATAATTTTATCGTAAGACGCCGGCGAGGATTCAGCTGCCTTTTTATTAATAAAATATTTACCGCTTATATTCGACACCTCTTCGGAAACAGCCATATATATAACGGTCTCGGCTCCTTTTTTAGCAGGCTTAAAGAAAAAAGAGAACAAACCGTACATCAATTTTATAAAGGCACTTGCATCGGGATCCGAATAAATAATGTTCGTTGATACAATACCCGGGTGCAGACAATTAACGGTTATGCAGGAATCTTTCAATTTATCCGCAAGAGTATAGGTAAACATAATATCGGCAAGTTTTGACTGGGCAACTGCAGCTTCTGCCGAATATTCCTTACCGAGGCTCAAGTCTTCAAAATTGATTTTACCATTTCGGTGGTATTCCCCGGAAACATTAATTATCCTTCCCTGTTTGCTCCTCTTGATCAAATCCAGAAGAAGATTCGTCAATAGGAACCTGGACAAATAGTTAACTGCAAATGTAGCTTCAATGCCGTCCACCGTTATATGCCTATTTGTAAAGTGAGCACCGGCGTTGTTTATGAGGATATCTATTCTCTTGAATTTTTCTTTTATTTTTTTCGAAAGATCCATGATGGATTCCTGGGAAGACAAGTGAACAATAAACAAATATATGTTTTCGTTTCCCGTGGCTTCTTTTAATTCACGTACAGTCCTTTCGCCGCGGACGTGGTTTCGGGCGGTTAAAATAAGCGTCGCTCCCGATTGCGCCAATCCTTTGGCCGTCGCCTTACCAATGCCGGAGTCCGCACCGGTGATAAGGCAGATCTTTTCTTCCGCGAATTTCATTTCGGATCTTTCTTTCTTTTTTCCGATGGCGATCAAAATTTGCCGAACTTCAAGGTCAGTACGGCCGAAGGTCCTGCGAAATCGCTGTCCTTCAAATCATCGAGATTTATCCCCGATACGAACCTGTAGCTTATTCCCGCGTTTAATCTTAAAAAACTAATCACGTTTAATTCTGCATTTAGCGAAGGCTCAAAAACAAAAAATGCGTCGCTCGGTGAATTCCAATCGTTGTTATCATAATTATCCTCCCATAAGTTGTTTCTGTACGAAACTCCGCCGCCGCCGATGAGAGTACATACCGAAAAATGAGCTAAATTATCCGAGAGGGCAATATATTCCACTTCTATTCCGCCGTAACCGAAATTAATATAGGGTCTGTTTAAGAAGTATCCTGAGACGAATAGATTGTTCTTATTTATATTGTTAACCAGCCCATAGCCCCCGCCTCCGATCATAAAAGAATGATTTATTATCCATCCTCCCCTTCCGCCTACCAGCAATGCGGGCTCATTTTTTATTTGCGTATATTTTACCACCGGACCGCCGAATCCTCCGTGAGAGATTTCACCTCTGCCGAATAAGGTCTCCTCCTGGGCATAAATTTGACAACTAATAATTATTGTTGAAATCAATAAGACTAAAATAGTTTTCATGTTTTTCCCTCTTTATTGAAAAGATCGATGCAAATGTAACAGGTAAGGCAGTCTTTGTCGTCTCAATGGGTAAAGTCGAACCTATCTTGTTGTCTTAAATGATAAAGTTGAACGAGGTCCGGTTGATATTGATGATAAACGGCTCCGAAGATTATTAAAAATTTCTTTCCGGATTCGTTTTGTATTACGGGCTTCTTTTTTTCTTTTATCCAATTCGGAGGTTTTACGTCCTTGCAGAAAGGTATCCACGATAAAAGCGTCATTCCGCTTTTATCGATCCTTTTGTCTATTTATCTCCTCTTATGCATTTAAGGGCAACAATCGTTAAATCATCTGCCTGATCGAAACCGTTCCGCCAAATTTCAGCGGCCGATTTTAATTCGGAAATTATCTGCGAACACGTCTTGTCGGCGTTACTTATCAAAACATCTTTAATACGGGAAAAATCAAACATTTCCATGTCCTTATTAAATAATTCCGACAGCCCGTCGCTGAATAACAAAAGAATATCTCCGGGGCCGAGACTGACTTTACGGTCTTCAAAACGCAGTTTATCCGTAGCCCCCAGCGGCATTCTTTTAATAATGATTTCTTCAACTCGATCGATTTTTTCCCTGTATAAAAGAACAGGCGGCATGCCGGCAATAGAAATATCCGCAGTTAAACCCCGAATTTTAAGCATCGTAAGCCCCATATACAGACTGCCTACCTGCATGGATCTTATTACGGTGTTCATTTTTTCCAAAGCTTCTGCCGAAGTAAATTCCGGTTCCAATTCGTGAAGCAGGCCTTTTATAACGGCAACCATAATTCCGGCTTTTACTCCGTGGCCGGTGGCGTCTCCCAAAGCCACCGTTAAGTTCCCGTTGCCTTCCGAGATAACATCATAGTAGTCGCCTCCCACTTCGGTAGCGGTGTTCATGAAAAATGCTATATCTATATTTTCGGAAACCGGAATTTCCTTGGGCAGAAGCGAAAGCTGGAGAAGTCTCGCGTCTTCAAGTTCCTTCGTTTTTCTTTTATTCTCCGTTTCGATCATGCACCTTTCAAGCTCCAGCCTGCCTGCGGCTCTTTCCTGCTGTATTGTTTTTTCGGAAAGTTCCTGTACTTTTTCAAGCTGAACGGCCAGGTCCTTATTTAAGGTGGAAAAATTATATGAAAGAAACACCGACATCGACAGGGCAGATCCTATCATGCCGTATACAAATACCTGGTTGTACTGCGTTAGCGGAGGAATTATCGAAAAATCTGTAAGCAATTGAAAGACTACGAAGATAATCAATACCAGCGAACCTATGCCTACAATCCAGGAACCTTTTATTTTTTTCTTCCCGGATTTTCCGAAGGAGGAAGATATAAGATCTATACCGGCTATGCCGAAAAAGATGTAGTTCATAACCAAAGCTTTGTTCAATGAATAGAAGTTCCAGACTGATATAAATATAAAAAACGCAAAATACAGCTTCCATCTTTTCGGTATTTTTATATATTCCAGAGAAAAGTAAGTCATCAAACCGAAAAAAATCGCCACCGGAATGGATATGCCGTTTAATTTGTATAGAAGAATAATCGTATCCGGATCGGTTGCCAAATATTTCTCAAAATTAAAGTAAGTAAGGCCCGCGAAACCGAGCAGGCAGAAGGCATAAAACAAATTTTCTCTTCGTTTCGGGTTGAAACTATAAATAAAAATATGCAGAAAAAACAATATCAGCGGGATAATAGTAAAGGCGGCCTGATGGTACGATGCATCCCTTATATTTTGCTGAATTTGCTGAAATGTAGTATTGATGTCTTTTAAATATATAACAAACCCGGGGAGAAAACCCAGTGCCTTTTGTTCCCTCCAATTATAATTTGCATACCTTACCGCAATCACCTGTTCTAATTTCGGATCGATCTTTAGTTCTTTCCATATCCTTACCTGGGAGGCTCTGAATGAAGCTTTGGATTGCCCTATTTCGCCGAACGAATAAAGGAGTCTGCCGTTGTAGAAGATCTGCGAAGCGCCTAATTGACCGATGTGCAGTGCCAGGGACTTGTTCCAGACGGTTGTATCGGCGATGAAATGGAACCTAAACCAGCCAACGTTATTCCATTTTACGGCGGAACCTTCATCCCAATTTACGTATGAATCAGCCTGCGGCCAGCCGCCGTCATTGCAATCTTCAACCGCCCAGGCCGGGTTGTCGCCGGGGTGATATCTCCAAAAATTATCCACAATCATTACCGCTCTCTGGGGACGGAACCTTTTTTCGTTTAATACCACCTTCCCGTTTGCAAATGTATTTTTCCATTCGTAAACCGTAATTTTGATCACCGTGTCTTTTTGCACCTCGATTTTTTGATTCTTGAAAACCTGCTCGTTCTCATCAAGCGCTTCAAGCCACCAGAGTCCCTGCGTAATTTTAAATTCAAGGCCGGTTCCTTCATTAAAAACAAATGTTTTAACGAAGGTGCTGTCCGTAACTTTTTCCATAAGGATTTTATCGGGCTGCCAGTCCGCCAGTTCCTGCCTGTTGCCGGTCAAGTATACTTTCTGGTTTACAGCAGGATTTTTTACTAGAACAAGAAAAGTGACTTTATGCTTTGCCGGAAGTTTAGTGCCGCAGCCCTGTAAAGGACGAAGCATAAAAAAAAATATAGCGATATATAAAAAGGATTTTTTCAGAATTAATTCCTCCCCGCTTATTTTGATGAATTAAAACTTGAACTTAAAATTCATTCTATTTAGGGATTAAAGCAAATTAAATTTGTAATAAGGATCCCGTGCACCGGAACCGAAAGAAAGGCGGTATAAGCAATTAAAAATTA
This sequence comes from Ignavibacteriaceae bacterium, assembly GCA_046706945.1. Taxonomy (GTDB): domain Bacteria; phylum Bacteroidota; class Ignavibacteria; order Ignavibacteriales; family Ignavibacteriaceae; genus FEN-1297. The sequence goes on from JBJKOY010000449.1 coordinate 5,610, forward strand.
TTGAGAGAAACGGATTTTTTATATTCGGTCGGAGTCATCCCGGTAATTTTTTTAAATGCTGTATTGAAGGATGATTTGGAGTTAAATCCGACTTCCTCCGCAACTGCCAGAATCGTCAGCAGTTCTCCTTTCGGATCAACCAGCAGTCTTTTTGCTTCTTTGATCCGGAAGCCATTAATAAAATCAAAAAAGTTCTGGTTCATCCTTTCGTTGATGACCTGGGAAAGATGCTGGGGCGATATGTCCACAACCTCGGCAAGTTTTTGCAGGGTCAGTCCGCTGTCGAGGTAAGGTTTCTCGTCGTGCATTATAAACATTAATTTATCCATGCAGTTGTCGGCCTTCTCTTCCGATAACGTTGACCACTCGTATTTCCTGGCTTTGGAATTCCCGGATTCGAACGGGATAATAATCGGCTGCTTAAATCCCCAGTAGCCTAAGCCTAGAATCACGAGTGCAGCCAGGACAGGGATAAACGTTGTTATAAACGCTTCGAGGTTTATTCCGGCGGAAAGCAAAATTACGGATACGGCAATTATTCCAAATATAACCTGCAATACAATAACAGTAAGTTTAAGCCACTTAAGGTTTATATTATCCGTAAATGACAAAGTTGATTTAACTTTCAATTCGTGTCCGGTTAAAATTTTCTTAATGACAATCGTATAAATGAATACATGTATTATCTGAAGTCCGATCATAATTCTGTCGAGAGGCGAGAACATCCGGCTGTATTCCGCAGTTACCGTTTGCGCAGAATTGCTTGAATAAAAAATAAGATTAAATATCATCAGCAAAGTAAAAGGAATGAAGTGAAGAGCGGATTTTTTATCAAGATTATAATCTTTTTTTACCAGCGCAAGGACGTAAAAATAAAACATCGGTCCGATTAATAATATAACGGATGAAGGAAGCTCCACTAAAAAAAAGAAATGTGAATCCGTTATAATTCTTCCGGCCAGAAAGCCCGAAATGCTGACCGAAAAAATAATCATTAAAAGGCCTAGAAGACGGTTGGCTTTTATATTTCCCCTTTTAAGAGTTAGAAGCAGGATACCGATAAAAATTCCCTGCGCAATTCCGAGGAATATTATTATAGTAATAAAATCCATTTAAAAAATTTATTTGAATTGATTCCCTCAGTAAAAAACAGGATTTGTGCTCATGGAAAGATGCAAAAATCGGTCGAATTAAAAAAGAAATATTTTTTTCAATACCTCAACCAGGCACAAATAAGATCGACTGCCTCGAGCAGATTTCCGCAGTAAATTTCAAGAAAATCGTCGTCGATATTTTGATTTTTTTTCAATCGTTCGGAAGCCGCCAAAGCTCTCGCCCCGTCGAATTCCACGTATGCCAGCCTTCCGGTTAATTCTTCCATAGGTCTTCCGAATACGCTGCCGGGCAATATTGCGACGCCGGTGTCTTCCAGCAGCGATTCGCACAGCTGCACATTATTTTTAATATTGCGCGTTAAGAGCAGATCTCGGAAAAATTTAAAATCCGGGAAGATATAAAAAGCGCCTTCCGGTTTTGCGACCGCAATGCCCGCATCCGTGAGGCTTTTTTCAATCCTTTGGGCGATAGCCGATAAAATTTTTCTGGAGTTCCAAAGATAATTTTCTATTTCGGTTCCTCCCCTGAAAGCCCTTACCGCAGCATATTGAATCGGAGAGCTGGTGGAAGTAAAGGTTTCGCTGGCCACGGAAGCCATTGCATCCAAAAGCCATCTTAAAGTGGGCGGGAATGTAAAAGTTCCCAGCCGCCAGCCTCCGGCGCCGCACCATTTGCTCAGGCCGCTGCTTACTATTGTGCCTTCCGGGTAATACTTTGCAATCGAAACATGCTTCCCCTTGTGATGGAGTTCCCCGTATATCTCGTCAGATAAAAGAATGATTTTATATTTTTTCGCCACCTGCGCTATTTTCTTCAGTTCGTCCGTGTCGTAAGTGCAGCCCGTCGGATTTGCGGGATAATTCAAGATCACTATTCTGGGTCTGTTGGGATCTTCTTTGCAGATTTCCTCCAGTTCTTCCGGCATTAATTTCCATTTATTATCTGCGCTTGTTTGAATCCAGCGTACGTGCCTGCCTATTATCTGGGCCTGGGGTGCATAGGAAACCCAGCTCGGTGTGGG
>JBJKOY010000450.1:0-1192 GCA_046706945.1 Ignavibacteriaceae bacterium
GCAAACCTGGTCGCGGCCGAAGAAGGCACAATACTGCTGGTGGAGAGCGAAGGCAATATCCGTCTAACGACGCAGCTCCCGGCGGTTCATATCGCCCTTGCCGGGATCGAAAAAATAATTCCGAGCAAAAGGGACTTCGGCACTTTTATAGAACTGCTGGCGGCGAGCGGGACCGGGCAGTCTCTGACTTCCTACACAAATATTTTAGAGCCCCCTCTTGATTTACCGGTACTTAATTTAAACGGCAGAAGCGATACGAAAAGAGAATTCCATCTTGTCCTGCTTGACAACGGCAGGATGAAGATGCGCGAAGACGAAGATTTCAAGGAAGCGCTTTACTGCATAAGGTGCAGCGCATGCATGAACAGCTGTGCGAACTTCCAGGCTGTAGGAGGTCACGCATTCGGGGGCGAGTGCTATACCGGCGGAATAGGCGGGGCATGGACGGTAGGTACCACCGGGAATATTAAAGACGGAATATTTGCGGAACTTTGTTCGGGCTGCACGAGGTGCGTGGTAAACTGTCCGGTAAGGATCGATATCCCGAGACTAAATACCGTTATCAAAAACAGGCTGATTAAAACCGGGGGCGGGCCTTCGCTGCAGAAATTATTTTTCGGCAACTTTTCGGTTTTGGCAAAATATGCTTCAACCGTACCCGGATTTTCGAATGCGATCACGAAATTAAATCTAAACCGGAATTTAATGGAAAAAATCCTCGGGGTGGACAGAAGACGCAAGATACCGGAATTTGCCGGGCATACCCTGGTTAACCGGTATAAAAAATACAGGAAGCAAAATTACCCGGCGGAAAATAAAAACCGGGGAATCCCGGAAGCGGTGCTGTTTGCCGACATTTTCACCAATTATAATAACCCGGAAGTCGGTATGGCGGCCGTCAGGGTTTTTGATAAACTGAGAATAAACGTAACGTTAAGCAGGGTACTTGACGACGGTAGGGCTTCACAATCCCAGGGTTTGATTGAGACCGCAACAAAGAGAGCGGTCGGAACCGCGGAATACCTGGAACAATTAATAGACAAGGGGAAAGAGATAATCGTAGTTGAGCCGAGCGTTCTGTCTATGTTCAGGTATGATTATAAAAGAATGATTAATAATCTTGCCCGGTTCGAAAAAATAAGCAAGCATGTTTTCGATCCGATCGAATACATCGACATGCTTGTATTAAAAA
>JBJKOY010000451.1:0-4676 GCA_046706945.1 Ignavibacteriaceae bacterium
AGAACCCGTTTACGTCTGTCGCTGCGCCGTAGTAAGTGCCTTTTAATAATATGTTGACGCCTATTAAAGCTTCATTGGTTTTAGCGTCAATAATTTTTCCGGTTAATTTACCGGTAGTCTGCCCGTACGCCGTAATAACGCTTAACAATAATAAAATCGGTAAAATTCTTTTCATCATGGCGTTAATCCGAAATCATTAAAGAATACCTGATGCAGCAGGTTTTTCACATTTGCGCTTCCGCCGTTTGCGTTATGCAGCGGCACTCCTATAAAAAACATTTTCTTTTCATTATCCGTAAACCCGGTGTAACCCTTCATTTCATTGTTGGGAAAATAATAAACGGGTATTGCTCCCAAGGGATTTACATAAAACGATTTGACCCTGAAAATAGTAGTCGTTAATTGAAGGTCGGGATATTCCGGATGCGTGTTGCGCGCGGATATTTTAGTACCGCCTAAGAGGGAAAGCCTCGAATCACTTGAATCCGCACTAATAGGAAGGAATCCCTGCAGTACCGAAAGGTCAACAGTTTGCGGGAACTCCATGGAGAAAGCAATTTTTCCTCCTGCGGTTAAAAAGTCCTGTGTAACGGATGCTATAATATCTAATGACGGATTATTATCCGTGTACCAGTAAGCGTATTTAAATAGTTTCAATGTAAGCAGAATAGTCACATTGGATTTAGCATATGAATTTACGGGCAAGGTATTTAAATCAAATACGTCGAACTTCCCTTTTAGCCCGAGACTGTCGCCAAACATACTGCGGTAAAATGATGATGCATTATCGACGGTAACATAATCATCTACAATAAGTAATTTACCGCTCGGCTTTTTAACGTACCACTTCTTGTTTGCGCCCGGTATCGGCATGAAAGGCGATTTAGCACCGGAAATATCCTCAGCCTGGACATATAACACATTATCGCCGTTTAATATCAAGCCCGGCATTTTCTGCGAAGCAATATTGGATTCCAGTCCTCCGATTAAAATATCCATTTTAGGAGACGAAGATGTAAAGTCTGTAGTCCTTAACGAAATATTACGAACGCTTCCGTCCAGAGAAACAATATCAGCCGGAGTTGAGGTATCATTAAGAGCAATATTTATATTCTTTATTGTTTCGTCGCCGTCAATGTCGCTTGCAATCCAGCCGAAAGTCATGGCAGGAAAAGAAGTATCCGGCAAAAGAGTTAACGGATCCGGCTCCACAATCGGAGCGGAATTTTTAATCGGGATTTGAATGGAAGCCGGATGGGGATCGATTAATCCGATGTCGACAAAATCTTCGCCCTCATCCCGGACTCCGTTGCCGTTTTTATCGGTAAACGGCTCAGGCCCGAAATCAATCCCGTTCTGCCGAATATCTTTATCATAAACACCGTTGCCGCCGTTATCAACCGCCGCAACTTGAAAAGTATAATCGGTATCCGTAATTCCGATCTGCAGGGCAAATAAACTATCGTTTGATTTTGTAAACTCCCAGTGTTTACCGTCCCACGAGAAATAATACCCGATAACAAAGCCGTCGGGATCATCGCCCCACCAGTGAAGTTCAATTTTACTCGGCTGCTTGCTTATTGTCGAGTCGGGATACAGAAACAAACCCGTATGCGGCGCCTGATTACCTACGGGATTGTCCGGCATATTTTTAAAGCATGACGAAAGCAAAACAGCCAAAGCCGCAGCAAAAAGTATTCGTAAAATTTTTACCATTCAATAAGCTGAATTATTTTTCCTTTAGTTGAGTTATAAGGTATACGGTATGGGGTATAAGTAATACAGCCTACACCTCAATCACCAACGACCTCACATTATTCTTACTTCACTATTCTAATGTTCTGTACTCTGCATTTGCCGACAATAATTCCCAATAATTGAATGCAGAATTAATAATATTCAATTACCAACCCACCCCTTAATCCCCTCCCGGGAGGGGATTAAAAGTAATGGGTTTAATTACCATATCACACAAGCTACTAGCTACTAGCTACCAACTACTACTTACTATTTCAAAAGCATCATCTTTTTGACCTGGAAATAGCTTCCGGAACGCAGCACGTAAAAGTAAATACCTGAACTTAAATTACTTGCATTAAAATTAACCGAATATTTCCCCGGGGCTTTGAAACTGTTGACAAGGGTACTTACTTCCTGTCCCAGGATATTGAATATTTTCAAAGTAACGTTATTTCCGGACGGAATAGAATATGAAATTACGGTAGAGGGATTAAAAGGATTCGGATAATTCTGTTCCAGAGAATATACCGCCGGCCGTACCGGTATTTCTTTCTTCACTTCCGTAACGAAACCGGAGAAGTCGTTGTTCTTCCTCGGAACGAGTTTATAATAACTGTAAGAATAGAACAAAATTCCTTTGAGTTCGGCAAACTTTGAACCTGTCATTACATAAAAATTTGCCGGATTGTTAAAGAGCGTTGAATCCCACCCGTTAAAGTAATTATGATTGCCGTCCTGTAATTCTACTCTTGTGTCGCCGGATCCGTCGTTTACAAACATTTCACCGAAATTACCGGTGACTCCGGGACTGCCGTCTGCATTTTCAGCGGTTACGGTAATATTTTTATAATCGACTAAAACACTTTCCCATTTTTCTGCGGCTGCAGTAGAATCGGTTGAAGCCGTGATCTTATCAATATCGCCGGTTTTAAGATCTACAGGAGCAGGTTCCGGATTTCCGCTTGAATTTATCTTAATGCCGGTTAACGAATCGATTGATGTAACACTGTAATTTTCTTGAATTCTGCCGGTTAATGTAACACTATCTCCTCTCTTGAATTTTAATACATCGGCGCCGTTCTGTCCTAATGTCCCGATCATAATTCCGCTCCATGGTCCGCTTTTATCCTGCATATAAATACGCATCGGCGTACCTGTTCCGAATCCCGGAATATCGGATGAATCAGCAGTAACAATTCCCGTAAGAGTTACATAATAACCGTTGTATGAACTGTAACCGCTTCCGTAGGGACTATATTGAACATCGCGTATTGTCAGCGGTTCATTTAATACTTGATAAAAATAATTACCTTTTACGGTATCGCTGGGATTATATCCTGTCAGGCCGATATTATCTTTTGAGGTAATAAAATAATTTACCAAGGTAGAATCAGTTGCTATACTATTTATTACTGCGGTATAAATTGTCGTATCGGAAGTCGATTTTGTCATCGGGACAGTAATCCTATTCTGATTACCGATCCGGTAATGCAAAGAGACACCGGTAACCGATCCGCTTCCGCCTACTACCTTGGCGGATATTGTAACCGGCTGGTTAGTATTTACATGGACCGGGTCCCTTGTTATCCCTGAAATTATGGGCGGTGTTAATGTTATGCTGAGGTCATTCGGATAAACGGGGAGCAATTCGTATCCGTTATTGTAAACCGTAATAATACCCCTAATGGAATTAATTCTTGTACCGTCCTGCGGCGGCTGGTATTTTGATCCGGGCATAGCTTCGGTACCTAACCTGAAATAGCGCGACTGGCCGTAAACAATCATACTATTCCCGTTTCCGTCGTTTATCGTAAATCCGCCGGAAGAAGTATTTCTATCGCTGGATATTACATTATCAAACTCAACGTACATCCCGGTATATTTGAAATTATCCTTATTTACAATACCGTTATTTATAAAATCGGAAAGGGAAAATTTCTGCGGTACAGGCCGTCTAGACATATTACCGAGTATATTAACCGGAACCGAAGGAAGCAGGAACATTTCATTTGTCTGACCGTACCCAGAAACCACGCCGGTTAATTCCACAACCATGGCAGTATCCGTCAAATCAAAAAAAGTAGCTTTGGTTGTCGCAGCGGTAGTATCATTTAATAGAACATTTAATCCTCCCCATTCCGCGGCGGAAGTATCCTGGATATAAACCCCGTAACGATTTCCGTAATACATTACGGTATTAAAATTATTATTTGCCGCGTCAACAACCGGACTAATCATCATAACTCCGACAACTCTGACGGTATCGTTGGTATATTGAGATGCCGACCATCCTTTGGTTCCTACCGAATCTATATATTGAATATCATGAATGGAAACTAAGGGATATTGAGATTGAGCAGATAATACACCCATTCCCAATAAAATTGTAATGCACAGTAACCTGAACTTCATATGAGTTCTCCTTTTATTTTATAATTAAAAACTTTCCTCTCATTATATCGCCCGTTTTCGTATCTTTAACGGTAAATAAGTACAAACCGGTCGCAATAGCCTGATCGTCATTTGTAATTAAATCCCATGCATCTTCCCCGCCGGTCATTATTTGTTTATTATCGCTGGCGTATGTCTGGAACCACTTTATATCGGAGCCGTTGCTGTTCTGATGATGATCGATTGTTTTTACTATGTCGCCTGATAAGGTATAAATTGTAATTTGGCATTCGGAAGGCAGGTTATAGAAATAAATTTTCCTCAGACGCTCGGTGCTGCCGTCCCAATAAGCAGAGCCGTAATAGGGGTTAGGATAAACTCCCACTTGCGCTTTGTCGTTATTGTTGGGAAGCGTACCCGGAAGAACTCTATTTAGGGATGTAAGCGGACTCGATTCCAAACTTGCCAGGTTATTTTCCGGGTCGCCTTTATCAAACGCCGTAACGGTAAACAAATACTGCCATCCGTTCAATAAATTCTTAACG
>JBJKOY010000452.1:0-2650 GCA_046706945.1 Ignavibacteriaceae bacterium
TAATTATACCGATGCTGGAAGCAAAATGCGGCTTTTCTAAAATTGCCGATAGTAAATTCGAATAATGAATTTGTTAATTGTCCCGGCTCATTAAAAGAAGGTCAATTTGAAAAAATACAATTCGGGAAATGTAAATCATTTGGTCTATGAATCCGTTTTTTCTTTAACGGATTAAATATTTTAACATATTCGTCTCAAGCCGATAACTTGAGTTAAAAATTTTCATCCAGTAATATTATTATAATTTACTTAATTATGGAATCCTTGGTAATTATTCTTAATCCTTCTAAGTCAAGTCTTGAAAAAGATATTGTAAACATTCTCAAGAATAAAACCGAAGTAAATTATTTCTGTATAAATGAGTTAAATAAAGACGCGGCAAATCAAATAAAGCCTGATCTAATATTCTTTATTATGGATAATTCTCCGGAAATTTATGATTCCCCTGATCTTGATAATTTCTATGCTAATTATTCTTTGGTCCCCGTCGTCGGCATTCAGAAGAACAATAAGTTCCCGTTTGACCGGAAATACCTTTATAAATACATATGGAGCTTTTTATCCTATCCGTTAAACGAACATGACGTCTCGCGGACAATCGACCTTTACTGCTCCGGAAAAAATAATAAATCCGAAATAGTCTTTCCGCTCAAGAAGCACGCTATGTTCGATATGTTTAAGGGCGAGTCTCAAAATTCGGTTAAAATAAAAGAAAAAATATTAAATATATCCCAGTACGACGTTTCCGTCTTAATTAACGGAGAGACGGGAACGGGAAAAGAATTATGTGCGAAGATGATCCATTTCTTAAGCAATAGGTCGTCAAATAATTTTGTCCCGGTCAATTGCGGGGCTATTCCGGCCGAGCTTTTCGAGAATGAATTTTTCGGACATAAAAGAGGAGCTTACACAAATGCCGATTCAAGCGAAAGCGGCCTAATCGGAGAGGCTAATAACGGGACCCTGTTCCTGGATGAAATTGAATCCCTTCCCTTGAATATGCAGGTAAAACTGTTAAGGTTTCTTGAAGAAAAAAGGTACAAACCGCTGGGACAGTCCAGCTACCTTTCCTCCGACGTGAGAATAATAGCCGCATCAAAAGAAAATCTGCGTGAAAAAGCCAAACAAAAGCAATTCAGGGAAGATCTGTTCTACCGTCTCAATATTTTATCAATTCTTCTTCCTCCGCTCCGTGAAAGGAATGAAGATATCCCGCTGCTTGCCGAATATTTTTTAAACCGCTACTCTGAACTGTATAAAAAGGAAATAAAGGGTATCAGGCCGCTGGTAATGATGAAGATGCTTCATCATAACTGGGAAGGTAATATCCGGGAATTGCAAAATGTAATGCAGGAAGCCGTCATTTTGAATACAACAGGCTGGATTGAAGAAGAAGATATATATATATGCAAAGATAATTCGGAGCGTACGGGTTTGATATCTTCATTTAACGAAGCAAAGCAGGGCGTCATATCAAAATTCGAAAAAACTTATCTAAAAAATTTATTAATAATATTCGAAGGCAATTTATCCAAAGCCGCAAGATTTTCAAAAAAGGACAGGAGAGCTTTGGGCAGACTGCTTAAGAAAAACCATATTAATCCGTTCGATTTCAGGAAACGCAAATGCAGCATGTGACCTTTTTTACCCACCTAAAAATACCCGTTTACTTATAATTATTCATAAAACCTTGTCGTAAAATTACGGCGGGATTTCATTTAAAAAACTTTTTATAAGAACTGCGATCTTTAAGTCACGCATAATGCCGCGGTTAGTAAATAATGCACTTCTAAGTTATGCCGGAATCAGCAATTAAGTTATTCGAAAATAGCGGGAATGGAAATTGCAAGATCATGACATAACATCAAAAAGATTTTACGAAAGAGAAAAAAACTTGATTGATATTATTATCAAACACCTGCTGAGGAAAAAAGATCATCAAGATGTTCTTGAAGGCATTCTATTGATTGTATACGAGAGAGAACTAAAGAACTTATCCGGCGAAATTTTGACTGCCATATGCGATCTGGTTTCGAAAGGAATATTAATGGAGTCGAAAAATTCTTCCGGGCAAAAGTGCTATCAGCTTTCGGAATCTTTTTTCATAAAATAGTTTTTTCAGAAACGAATAAAATGAAATTCAGCCGGGGAAGACCGTGAGTCACGAAGACGAAGTCCGTTTAAAATTTGAAGGATTCAGATCATAGTTAATTAATTCATTTACAAATAACCTATGGAGGGTACATGAGGCACATTAAACTAATTTCAACCATCATATTCGGAATACTCACAACAATAGTTGTTCTAGCTATTAATAATATCCCGACTATTACCGTTTCGCGCCAATCGCAGTTAGATTCCTTAACCACAGCGGTATTAGACGGTAATCTAATTATTAGTGGTCCGAATATTACCCATCTTGACAGCCTTTACAGGCTGACTTCAATCAAAGGATTTTTTGAAATTCGCAACAATCCTTTATTGACTAATCTTAACGGGCTATCTCACCTTGATTCGGTTGCCGGTAATTTTGTAATCGAAAACAATGTTAGACTGGCTGATATTAACGGTCTATCGGGACTAGGTTTTATCGGCGGCGGTTTAAAAATCGATTCCGATTATGCCTTGCTAAGTCTTGACGGATTATCCA
>JBJKOY010000453.1:0-1810 GCA_046706945.1 Ignavibacteriaceae bacterium
GGCATCGGCGAATGGATTATGAACAACGCGAAAATCCCCGTCGCGGAATATGAAAAATATGCCGCCGAGTTCAACCCGGTAGACTTTAATGCCGACGCATGGGTCAAGCTCGCTAAAGATGCCGGTATGAGATATATCGTGATTACCTCCAAACACCATGACGGCTTTGCAATGTTTCATAGCAAGGTTAGCCGCTACAACGTTGTAGACGCCACGCCGTTTAAGCGTGATGTAATCGCGGAAATGGCAAAGGCCTGTAAAAAATACGGGATGGCGCTCGGCCTTTATTATTCGCAGGCGCAGGACTGGCACGCGCCCGGCGGGGCGGCAATCGGCGGGCACTGGGACAAAGCCCAGGACGGCGATATGGATAAATATCTCGACAGCATTGCGGTGCCGCAGGTGCACGAGATACTGAACAATTACGGCGATATTAAAATACTGTGGTTCGATTCCCCGGAAAATATGACCCCCGAAAGAGCCGCCAAGTTTTTGCCCGAATTGAAAAAGCATCCCGACCTGATATATAATAACCGTCTCGGCGGCAGCGTTAAAGGCGACTTCGATACGCCGGAACAATACATCCCCGCAACGGGAATACCCGGTACGAATTGGGAAGCGTGCATGACTATGAACGACACGTGGGGATTTAAAGCCGACGACCATGATTGGAAAAGCGCCGAAACTTTGGTCCGCAACCTGATCGATATTGCCTCAAAAGGAGGAAACTACCTGCTGAACGTCGGACCGACATCGATGGGCCTTATACCCGAACCGTCGGTAAAGAGATTAAAAGAAATCGGCGCCTGGATGAAGGTTAACGGCGAAGCCATTTACGGGACATCGCCGAGCCCTTTTAAGAAACTCGATTGGGGACGGTGCACGCGCAAAGCGGAAGGCGGAAAGGAAATGCTGTACTTTCATATTTTTGATTTCCCCGAAAACGGAATACTGACAATCCCCGGTCAGTCAGGGAAAATTTATAAAGCCTACCCGCTTTCAAATAAAAAAGATTTGCTTAAGGTGACTCCCGACGGCAACAATCCCAAAATCGATTTATCATCGGTTGCAAAAAACAATTTTGCCACGGTGATCGCGGTTGAAGTATCGAAAGATTTCAAGGTATACAATGCACCCGATATACTGGCCGATTACGATATATTCATGGACACGGTACAATTTAAAATATCTACTGATATTACCGGAGCCGTTGTGCATTATACAACCGACGGATCGGTTCCCGTTGAGTCATCCCCTGTTTCGCAGGATATTAATAAAGTCAGCTTACCGGTTTCTTTTACTTTAAAAGCCGCCTGTTTCCTTAACGGAAAAATCATGAGCGGCGTGTCGGAAAAATATTTTTCAAAGGAAACGCCGGTACCCGGCATTGTAAATAAAAACGTCGTACAGGGCCTGACATATAAATATTATGAAGGGCAATGGGCTAAGCTGCCTGATTTCGATACGCTGAAGGTTATAGAAGAAGGAAATTGCAAACAGCCCGATATCACGGTAAAAAAGCAGGATACCAATTACGGTCTGGTATTTACCGGGTACATCAATATCCCGGAAACAGATGTCTATCAGTTCCGGCTTACAAGCGACGACGGTTCTTTGCTCCGCATCGGCGGAAAGACTTTGCAGAACGACGGCCTGCATGCGATGGTGACAAAGACATTGAATATAGCGCTTGAAAAAGGACTGCATCCCGTCGAGGTGCAATTCTTCCAGGCGGGAGGAGGCGACGGACTGACTATTGATTGGAAAACCGGCGATAAACCTGCCGGGAGTATTCCGGCGGAATTCTGGG
>JBJKOY010000454.1:0-3609 GCA_046706945.1 Ignavibacteriaceae bacterium
CGTAACTGGTTAAAAAAGTAGTAAACCCGGACGCCGGACTCATTTCCACTTCATTTAAATAAATATATACGGTCTGTTTGTAAGGGTAATAATTTTTCAAAACAAAACCGGGGTGCGGGGTAAAATAGCTAACCTCAAGTTTTTTCCCGCCGTTTTCATCGCTATTATGATTTACGTCTCCGAGCTTAATAAATTTTATCCCGGAGGAATCCTGAACCAGATTAAAACTTATAACGCCGAGTTCGTCGCCGCTGTTCCGGACTTTATTTAATATCTCCTCCTCGTTTTTTGCTATCGCGGCGCCCGATGGCTCCTTGCCTTCAAGGATATCTTTCATAACAAACTGAAATGTCGAAGTGGAAGGCGGAGGTATAATTATCTTAGTCCCGGACCGTTTTCCCAGCAGTACGTCTCTTAATACGTCGGTTCTCATTTCACTCAGCGGGTTTTTAGAGGACGCAATAACTGCCAGCGCATTGTAGCAGAACTTAAACGTTTTTACATCCAATTTCTCTTTTTTTATGAAGTCGAGTTCCCTGCTGTTGAAATACCTGGGGCACACGTACATCCTGACTTTATTATTTAAAAGATCAACCATACCTTTAACCGGAGATACAAAATCCAGATCCAGCTTTGCGTTTACGTACAAAGAATCGAACACTTTTGCCTCGTTCTTTATAATCGGTGCTACTGATGAGTCGACCTCCACTTCTATAGTACCTTTTGTAGGAGAGATCCGGTCCTGCTGACAGCCGACGAACAAGACGATCAAAATTGCGAGAAAATAAACCGGGTATTTCATTTTATTCACCGGATTCGTTTCTCTTAAAATAAGTAGTTACTATCCTGAACCCTCCGTAAAGTATCAGGACAATTCCTATCATGATCCTGAACTGGGACGGAACTTGAGCCGATATGAAATATCCGGCGAGAAATGCTATTCCGGATATTACAAAAATAACAGCAACAACATATGCCAGATATTTCATTATTTTCATCGGCTCTTCACTAGTCGTTGTTACCGGTAAGTTTAAACCTAAACGGAACCACAACCCAAACCATTACCGGATTTTCATGCTGAATGGCCGGGGTGAAGACGAACTTCATCGCGGCATTTACAGCAGACTGATCGAACACTTTCGAATCGCTTTTTATTACTACTGCTTTCAGCGGTTTGCCTTCCTTGCTTACCAGAATTTTAACGTACACGGTTCCTTCAACGCCCGCTCTTTTTGCTATTTCCGGGTAATCGGGCGTTACCGCCGTAACTACCTGGGGCATTTTTTCAACCGGAACAAATGCGTTAATATCGGGTTCGTCGTTCGGCGCCTCTACTTTCAAATCCTGCGTAATCTTTACGCTGCCGCCTCCCGATCCTTCTCCGACGGGTGCTGCAACCTGACTCATCTCCTTCTGCGTAGCTATAGTCTGCTCCTTGGGAGCCTGGGCATCGGGCACGGGTTTAGGTATGCCTATCGACGGTTTTATCGCAGGAGCCGTTACCGCAAGCTGCTGCTGCACGCTTTTGTCGAGAGAGGGAGGGGGGCCCAGTTCGCTGTATTTTAATATCCTGACGGTTGCTATATTGTTTTCGTCGTCTTTCGTTATCGATTGAATAAAAATATAAGCGCCGATCAGGAATAAATGAATTAGTACGGCTACCATCAAACCCATGCCGAAGTTTTTGGTATACAGTTTTTTTAGTTCGAAGGCACCGTACTTAGTAGTATTTTCAATTGCAAATGCATTGTTGTCCATTTTCAATTTCCTTGTATTTAAGAAGATGCCTTGGATAATAACTTAATGTCGTTATCTGTCATCGGAGCTATGGAAAAACGCTCAAGGTCCGCGAGGTTCAGTTTGTCTATTATATCCACCATCATGTGGTACTTCGCCTTCCTATCGAATTTTAAGAGTATTACCAGTTTCGGGTTTTGCTGAGCTCTGTCCTTAAAAAATTTCTGCAGAGTGCTAAAAACGATAGGCTGCGGTTTTTCCGTTCCGTTGCTGTAAAAAACCGAATCGTTCTGATCAACAAACATCGTCAATAGGTTGGATTCGGCGATATCGATTTTCGTCTGGTTGTTCGGAGGAAGGTTAATTTCCAAAGTCTCCTGTTTTCTCATAACGGTGGTCAGCATGAAAAAAGTCAGCAAAAGAAACGCGACGTCTACCATCGGCGTCATATCGACTCTTACGCCGATTCTTTTTTTGCCGTGTTTCTTTTTATGTCTCGATTTTCCGCCGCCTTCACCGCCTAAATCAGCTCCAGCCATATATAAATTCCTTTAAATTTAATTTGTCTTTTTATCTATTATTTGATTTGTTATCATAGCAAATCTGGTTATCTCAGTTTTCTGAAGAAGGTTCATTACGTCCTCAACAACGCCGTAATCGGCGTCTCTATCTCCTTTGACAACTGTTCTCAGCCTGGGATTGGCGATACGCGCCTCTATTAAAAGATCGCCCAGGTTGTTTAGGTTTACCTGCACCATCCTTTGCAGTCTTTGGCCCTGACCGAAAAGCCTGGCCATTACGGCCTGTCCGTCAACGCCCAGGAAAATCTGGCCGGCCTTATCTATATAGATAGTCATAACGTCCGATTCCGGGACCTTAAATGCCGAATGGGAGGACGGGACTTCAATCTTAACCTGTTCGGGCGGTTGAAACTGCGTCGTCATCATGAAAAACGTAAGCAGAAGGAAAGCCACGTCTACCAGCGGCGTCATATCTATTCTTACGTTCAGTCTTTTCTTTTTAATTTTTGGCATCTCAAGCCTCGTTATTTCGATTTAAGAATTTGGATTACGTTGTAGCTGGCTTCGTCCACCGAATAGTTAAAATTATCCACTTTGTTTACAAAGAAGTTGTAAGCGACGATTCCCATAATAGCGGTTATAAGTCCGCCGGCGGTATTAACAAGAGCTTCCGAAATACCGATGGCGAGCTGGATTGCGTCCGGAGCGCCCGCTCTTGCCATTGCTGCGAAAGCCCTGATCATTCCGATAACGGTGCCGAGCAGTCCCACCATGGTGGCAATCGATGCGATAGTGGAAAGCGCTATAAGGTTCTTTTCAAGAAGGGGGGTCTCGAGCATAGATGCTTCTTCAACGGCTCTTTGAACTTCCTGGAGCTGTTTCTCCGCTTCGATCTTCTTATCCCGTGAATTCAATTCCAAAAATCTTGTCAAACAGGATTTAATAACGCTCGCTACGGATCCTCTCTGGTTGTCGCAGGCTTCGATGGCGGCATCGTAATCGCTGTTTTCGAGATGCAGAATAATATCCTTAAAGAAAGCTCCCGTGGCTTTTTTACCGCCGGCTTTTTTAAGAGAGAAAATTCTTTCAAAAATTATGGCAACGTCCATAATCGAAAGCATAAGAAGGAGAACAACTAAAGGACCGCCGGTATAAATTGTACCTAGTATGTTGCCAGCTAAAGGCTGCATGCGGCCTACTCCGTCCGCAAAGTTCGCGGGATTCCCGAATACGAGCATATAAATTGCCAAAGCTATTCCGAAAGCTACTACGGTTAGTATTGTTATAAAAATCGATTGTTTCATGGATTGTGATCTCCGATTAAGTTATTGAAGTTTGACTGTTAAATAAA
>JBJKOY010000455.1:0-1323 GCA_046706945.1 Ignavibacteriaceae bacterium
TAATAATGCTTTTATATGTTTTAAATTCCAGGAGTAAAACAGCCACGAATAAAAATATTGTAGCGAATATAACATCGGACATCCCGCCGAAAGATTCCTCGCGCTGTTCTATCTCTCCGCCCATTTCGTATGTATAGCCCTTAGGAAGCTTCAAGGCATCCATCTTCTTTTTTACAACCTTAATAACATTATCATTAAGAAAACCCTCCTTCACAAACGAACTCACCGATACGGTTCTAATCTTATCTCTATGATTTATTACCGCCGGCGTTGTAATAAATTTTAAAGTTGAAACCTGGTTTAACGGAATTGCCGTTCCCTTATAATTATTTACATAAAGATTCTTAAAAGCATCCAGGGACTGCAGATCGCTTTTTTCTTTCGTAACCAAAATTTCATAACTGTCCCCTTTATCGTCGGTCATCTTTCCTACATCAAGGCCCGATACCGCAAGGCGAACGTCTTTATCGATATCCGCGGTTGCGATTCCGAGCAGCCCTGCTTTTTCTTTATTAATATCTACTTCCAAATCGGATTTTAAATTTTTCAGCGGGTTGTTAATATAAATGGTTCCGTCCGTGTTATTAATTAAGTTCTCTACTTTCAACGACAGCTCTCTTAACGAATCAAGGTTTTCGCCGTATAGTCTTACAACCACCGGAGCAACAACAGGAGGTCCCTGTTCAAAATTTTTTACTTCTATTTTGGCTCCCGGGTAAGGCGTCCATTTACTTCTTAATTCATTAATTAATTTCATTTTCTCCGGACGGCCTGTACCGTGATAAAGCTGAACAAATATCTGCGCAAAGTCTGCCTGTTCATGCTGCTGTAGTACATTATAGTAGATTTGCGGATTTCCTTTACCCACGTTGGCGGAATAATATTTTATTTCAGGAAAATTTTTAAGCTGCGATTCAATTTGCTCGGTTATGTGATTTGTGTAATCAAGGTTCGATTGGGAAGGCGTGGTAATTTCAATTAAAAACTGCGGTTTTTCCGATGCAGGGAAAAGACTGAATCCGACTACCGGAATGAGAGAAAGCGATCCGATAAAAATTATTAACGCAATTATAACCGCAGCAATAGGCCTTTTCAGGGCCTTATCCAAAATAACGGAATAACTGCCGGAGATCGCCTTCTTCAATAATTTTAAGAAAATATTTCCTTCGGTTGGCGCCTGATGTTCTTTCAATATCCTGCTTGAAAGAAAGGGTATAATTGTCAGGGCTATTACCATGGAAGCGATGATAGTAGTAATTACGGCCATCGGCAAGCTTCTGATAAAATCACCCGAACCGCCGGGCAGAAACAATAAAGGCAAAA
>JBJKOY010000456.1:0-3635 GCA_046706945.1 Ignavibacteriaceae bacterium
AAACCTAATGGTTATGAAAGATCTCAATGGAATAATTAAGGAAAATCTCCGGAAGCAGAAATATGTAATACTAATATTCTTTTTGGTTTTAACCTTAGTAGCAAAATATACAACCTGGAGTATTGACCTTATTAGCTTATTTCAATTTATAAACCACGATTATTTATCTCTTAACTTAGAAAAATATATTTTGGACAGATTTGTTTGTAGTTAAAAAATTGTACTTCCTTTTGTAAGTTTTTCTTTTAATATTGCATCGATTAATTATATAAATTATGTAGCTTTTTATGATCGAAACAAGATATTTTACTCCCGCCGAAGCACAAATGACTCTGCCGCTAGTAAAAAAAATCGTTAAGGATATTCTGGATACTACCAAGGAAATAAGACTGCTGGCGGACGATCTCGACGGGAAGGTTGAGGATAACGAGAATATCAAAAAAATGATATCTGACGTAAACGGATTCATGAGCGAACTCGAAGAAGTCGGCTGCTATTACAAAGACTGGAATTTCACGGTCGGGCTTGTGGATTTCCCGGCTTATATTGAAGGAGAGGAAGTCTTTTTATGCTGGCGCAGCGACGAGGACGGCATCAGGTACTATCATGCGCTTGAAGAGGGATATACGGGCAGAAAGCTTATCCCCGAAAAATATTTTGAAAATTAATCGGCACATTATTCGCCTACAGTAAAACCCGCCGAAGTAGCCGCGGTCCTATCGGAGAGCACGTCTTTTACATTAAATATCAGCTTATAATTTCCTTTAGCAAATGTTGAATCGAGATCGAACTGAATCTCAATAGGTATCTCGGATATTTTCTCTTTGTTCGTTTTGTCCATAATTTTGCTGATCATGGATTTTACCGTGTCTCCCTTGGGCGTAACCAGGTCGATACTATAACCGAGCGTAGCCGAGTACATCCCGTTCTTTTCGTTTTGACGGAAACCGCTCACCCTAGCCGTTGCATCCACTTCCGAACTGTCTCCCATCTGGTAAGCGAAGGCTTCCTGGCTGAATACTTGCAGTTTCGGTTCATTTTTCTTTGAGCATGCCGAAAATAACAATGAAGTCAGCAGCATAATTACCGCGGCCTTTTTCATATCAACCTCTCCGAAAATTTATTAAAGGAAGTGCGCCCGCCGGATATACGGGCGCACCGGTTTAATCATCCGTTCTTTGACCGGAATTCTTTCATAAATTGAACCAGATCCTCAACGCCTTTTTTAGGGAAGGCGTTGTATATCGAAGCTCTCAGGCCGCCGACGGACCTGTGTCCCTTTAAACCGCTGAAGCCGGCGGCGGTAGTTTCTTCGATTAATTTCTTCTCCAGTTCTTCGCTGGATAACCTGAAAGTTATGTTCATCAGCGACCTGCTCCCGGGCAGGGCGTGACCTTTATAGAACCCGTTGCTTTCATCGATGCATTTATAAAGCATATCCGCTTTTTCCTTGTTTACTTTGTACATTGCATCGAGCCCGCCGTTTTTTATCAGCCATTTGGCCACAAGTCCGATAATGTAAATCCCGAAAGTTGAAGGCGTGTTGTACAGCGAGTTTCCTTCGGCGTGGATTTTATAATTCAGCATCGTATGAAGAGAATCGGAACTTCTTTCGAGCAGGTCCTTCCTGATTATTACTGTTGTAACGCCGGAAGGTCCCATGTTCTTCTGTGCCCCCGCATAGATCAGACCGTATTTTGCCACGTCGATTTTTTTATGCAGAATATCGGACGAAGCATCGCATACGAGCGGCACGCCGCCTGTTTCGGGTTCTTTGGCCCACTGGGTTCCGAATATGGTATTATTCGACGTGAAATGAACGTACGCTGCCTCCTTGTCCAGTTTTAATTCTTCCTGTTTCGGTATCCTGTTGAAAGTCTCGCTCTCCGTTGAAGCGGCGATATTTACTGTACCTACGCGTTTAGCTTCCTTTAACGCTTTTTTCGACCAGCTTCCCGTAATTATATAATCTGCTTTGTTTTTCGGGGGCATTAAATTCAACGGCACCATGGAAAACTGCAGGCTTGCGCCGCCCTGTAAAAATAATACGTCGTAATCGTCGTTTATATCAAGCAATGATCGGAGATCGGCTTTGGCATCGGCAATTATTTTATCAAAAGTTTTGGAACGATGGCTTATCTCAAGTATCGACATTCCCACTCCGGGAAGCGCGAATAAATTTTCCTGGGCTTCTTTCAGTACGTCTTCCGGAAGTACCGCCGGTCCCGCACTAAAATTATATACTCTTTTCTGCATGTTTACCTTTCCTTCTTAATATAAATGAAAAATAATGAATCGTGATTTATTTATTATACCGAAAACAAGCGTTTAAAACCTAATCATATCAAATGTACGAGCAATCCGTCTCTAAGCTTCGGTTCGAACCATGTCGATTTAGGCGGCATTATTTCGCCCGCGTCCGAAATTTTCATCAGATCGTCGACCGAGACGGGATACAATGAAAACGCTGCGGCCGCGCTTCCGGAGTCGACCAGTTTTTCCAGTTCTTTGGTTCCCCTTATTCCGCCGACAAAATCGATCCGCTTGTCTGTCCGCGGGTCGCCTATACCGAGTACCGGGCTTAAAAGAAAATCCTGAAGTATACTGACGTCGAGAGTTTCGGCAACCGATTCCGAAAGGCTTGTGCTTGCCGCAACCGAATTCCTTCCGGTTAAACCGTACCACTCTCCGTCGATGTACAAGCAGAAAGTTTTTCTTTCCGCCGGCACTTTCTTGCCGGATTTTTCGACGTAAAATTTATCGCTTATCTCGTTTAGAAAATCTTCCTTGGTAAGACCGTTTAGGTCCAGAACCACACGGTTATAAGGAAGTATTTGCAGCTGTTCGGCAGGGAAAAGCACAGCGATAAAGAAATTATATTCTTCGTTTCCTTTGTGATCCGGGTTTGAGTCCTGTTTTACTTTCCTTGCCCTGCCGGCGCTGGCCGCGCGGTGATGGCCGTCGGCTATGTAAAGATGCTTAACGCCTGCAATTTCTTCCGTTATTGTACCGTAATATTTCTCGGGGATGATCCATACCGTATGCTTGATTCCGTCCTGGGAAATGAAATCGTACAACGGCAGGCTGTTTTTTGTTGTTTCGCCGACAAGTTCGTTTATCTTTTTAATACCTCTGTACGTCAAAAAAACCGGACCTGTTTGGGCTCCCGTAGTTACTATGTGGTTTGTACGATCGTCTTCTTTTACTTTTCTGGTTTTTTCGTGCTTAAGAATAACGTTGCCGTCGTAGTCGTCAACCGAGAATGCGGCGGCAATCCCTGTCTGGGCACGGCCTTTCATTTCCAGCCTGTATAAATAGAACGACGGTTTATCCTCAGTTATAAGGGGAACTTTTTTTTCCAGTTCGGCAAGATTTTCTTTTGCTTTTTTATAAACTTCCGGGTCGTATGGATTAACCGAATCGTCCAATTCGATTTCCGCCCTGGTCACTCTTAAAAAGCTGAAAGGATTGTCTCCGGCTAATTCCTTTGCTTCTTCGCGGTTTACTACATCGTAAGGAACGCTTGCAACCAGGCTGGCACTCTTTTCGGAAGGGCGCAATGCTCTAAACGGTCTGATTACCGCCATAATATAAAACTCCTTAAAATTTGAATGCTTTAAAATCCGCAAAATTCA
>JBJKOY010000457.1:0-1398 GCA_046706945.1 Ignavibacteriaceae bacterium
CGTTAACAACGGGCAGCTGCCCGCCCAGTTTAATTTTAACTTGTACGATGTCGCGATACCCGCTTTCCTGGAAAAGAGCACTTCTTTCAAACAGTTGGATAAAGAAATCCGGAAGGGCCTTTACATATTCGGCGATAATAATCTTATGGGGAATATTATGGACAGCCAGGACAAAGACCGGTATATGGCTTATGCCGACGGCGACCTGAAAATAAACGACGGCAATTCCATTGAGATAGGCTGGAACAATCCTCCCGAAGTCGATCATAAAAGCAGCTACGCTAAAGAAAGATTATATCTTGCTTACCTTTTAACGATCCCGGGAATTCCAACAATTTATTACGGAGACGAGATAGGCATGACCGGCGCCGCAGACCCGGATAACAGAAGGATGATGCGGTTCGGAAACCTGTTAGACGAAAACGAAAAGGAAAATTTATACAAGGTAAGCAAACTTATCCATCTCAGGGACAATCATTCGGCTTTACGCTACGGCGATTACTTTCCGCTTAAAGCGGATACAAATATTTTTGCATACGTCAGATCGGATATGAACGAAAGAGTTTTGGTTGTCCTTAATAAAAACGACGAATCCCGAAACGCAGTATTAAATATTCCCGAAATTTACGGGACAAAAAATCTAACGGACCTTTTAACCGGCAAAATAATAAAAGTCGCGAACAACAGAGCCGATATTAAGATCAACGGAATAAGTTATAGGATATTTAATCTTAATAAATAAATGCCGGATTTTTTTATCAGAAGATAGAGTAAATAAACGGGGCCAGCGCCGAACCCTGCGTCAATACTATAAGCGCACCCAGCAGTAATAGTAAAATCAGAATCGGTGCAAGCCACCACTTCTTCCTGACTTTTAAAAATTGCCAAAGTTCGGAAATAATTGATAGTTTACTCATATATTTTTTCTTTCTTAAAATTGCCTTTCAAAATCGACCGGGTTCGATTTAACCTTCTCGCGTTTCTTCCAGTAAGTCTTACTTGTTTTATCGATTTTCATATCGAGAAAATCTTTTTTAAACAACCTCGTCAGCAATCCCGTAGGAGTAATAACCAGATAAAAGAAAATAATCAGGATCACCCTCGTCATTACCCAGCCCAGGATAATCGAGAACGTCATCCATGCTTTGTTTAAGGGTTTTAAAAGAACGGGAGCGGTCAGCGCGGGTATAATCAAAAGGATGCCCGCTGCTCCGAAATAAACAGCGGATTTTTTCCCCGCGAAATAAAGCAGGACGGCCAGAATTATCAGAGCAATACCGACCGTCAACCCGAATTTCTTTAAATCTTTATTTGATTCCTTAATATCTTTTATTTCGTCAAGCAGCATAAAATTTCTTCAGGTTTTTAATCAAGAGTAAATTCCTTTTTCCAATCGGA
>JBJKOY010000458.1:0-2161 GCA_046706945.1 Ignavibacteriaceae bacterium
ATATACAATAAAGTTAAAGATAAGTTGGTATACGGCGAAAGTATTTCCCCGACTAATCAATTTATAGTTTCAAAAGCTGTCGAAGCTGGATTTACGGCTAAATCGGTAGTACTTTCTCCCCGAATGAAAGGGAAAGGCAAATGGGAAGAAATATCACCGGATGCTTATAGTCCCATTCAACAGGGCTGTGTTGTTTTAAGATACGGGTTTGAAAATCATAAGCACGATGCAATGAAATTTTTTAATTTCCTATTTTCGAAAAAAGCAAAAAATATATTGTCGAAATACGGTTATATCATAAGATAAAATATGAACAGTCTTATAGGGAAAATTACTTCCGTAAAAAGCGATGAACGCATGTCCGTAATTGAAATGGACGTAAACGGCAATGTTTTTAAGACTATAATCATAGAAACTCCGGAAACGGTAACTTTTCTTAAGGAAGGACACCCGGTAAATTTAATGTTCAAAGAATCCGAAGTGAGTATAGGAAAAAACCTGTCCGGCGGAATCAGCTTGCAGAACAGAATACTCTGCATGATAAAAGAAATAAAAAGCGGGAAACTCTTAAGTAAAATAACGCTCGAATGCAAAGGCAGCACGATTAATTCCATAATAACCGCAGCCGCAGCGGTTCAGCTTGAGTTGAAAGTAAACGACGAGGTTTTGGCTTTAATAAAAACAAACGAAATAATTGTGGCGCCCTTATGACCGAACTTCATCCCATATTATTAAGTTTTGAGCTAGCCGCGGTCACTACTATAATCTTATTTATATTGGGAGTGCCACTTGCTTACAAGCTTGCTTACGGCGATTTTAAACTAAAGCCTGCCGTATCGGCGCTTATAAGCATGCCTCTTGTACTGCCTCCTACAGTTCTGGGCTTTTACCTTTTAATTGCTTTTTCGCCCGGTAACTTTTTCGGTAGTTTTATAGAAAAGGTCTTCAATATCCGGCTAGTTTTTTCGTTCGAAGGCCTGGTAGTCGCTTCTATAATTTACAGTCTGCCGTTTATGATAAACCCGGTTCAGGCCGGATTTGAGAACCTTCCCGCTTCGCTAAAAGAAGCTTCGTTTACCTTGGGAAAATCAGATTTCCAAACCCTGATAAAAGTCGTGCTGCCGAACATTAAACCCTCGCTGCTGACAGGGTTGGTCTTAAGTTTCGCGCACACGATAGGCGAATTCGGCGTAGTACTGATGATCGGCGGAAATATACCCGGCAAAACAAGAGTAGCGTCCCTGGCTATTTACGACGAAGTCGAATCGCTTAATTACCATAATGCCAACGTATACGCTCTGACTTTATTCGCAATAACTTTCATTATCCTTTTATCGGTTTATATTGTTAACGGAAGGTATCTTAAATCGGGTAGGCTTTGATAAGTATCGAACTGCTTAAAATATTAAAAACATCGGAAGGCGATCTGCCGCTCGATATAAAGCTTCAAATTAAAGAAGGAGAATTTATAACGATCGAAGGACCTTCCGGCGCGGGAAAAACAACTTTATTGAGATTAATCGCCGGTCTGCTCCGTCCGGATGAAGGTAAAATTACGGTAACCGGGAATGAATGGCTGGATACAAATAAAAACTTTTCGCTCGCCCCACAAAAGAGGAACGTAGGATTCGTATTCCAGGATTATTCGCTTTTTCCCAACATGACTGTTTATGAAAACATCAAATATGCTCTTAACAAAAAAAAGAACGGAAAACATATCCAAGAGATCATGGAGATCATGGAACTCGAAATGCTCCGGGACCGAAACCCGATGACCTTATCCGGCGGTCAGAAGCAGCGTGCGGCGCTGGCCCGCGCGATCGTAAGGAATCCCGATATACTTCTTCTTGACGAGCCGCTTTCGGCTCTGGATTCGGAAATGAGGCTCAAGCTGCAGGATTATATTTTAAAAGTTCACAGGCTGTTGAATCTTACTACCGTAATGGTCAGTCACGATATTTCCGAGATATTTAAAATGTCTGACCGTGTAATAAGGTTAAACAAAGGGAAAATCTTAAGCGAAGGTATTGCGCACGAAGTGTTCCGGAGAAATTATATCAGCGGAAAATTCAGGTTTACCGGAGAGGTGTTAAAGATTGAGAGCAGCGATGTTGTATATATAGTCAGCGTGCTGGTAGGCAACAATATCATCAGAGTAATA
>JBJKOY010000459.1:0-7041 GCA_046706945.1 Ignavibacteriaceae bacterium
TGCAATGCCGGTCATTGTCTGCCGATCCTTGTTACCAAAGACGGTGTAATGAATATCGATTCGACGGGGCTGCCTTTGGGACTATTTCATTCGGCCGAATACAAGACCAAAACAATAGATCTCAAACAGGGGGATTTTCTGCTGATATACAGCGACGGCTTATCGGAAGCCAGAAGGGAAGAAGAAGAATTCGGGGTCGACCGTATTATGAACCTGGCCGAATTATCTTTTAGGCTGTCAACGTCCGAGTTAATCGATTTATTGATAAAAAATTTAAATTCGTTTACCGGGAATTCGAAAAGACACGATGATTTGACTGTTATGGCAATAAAAAGATTAACCTAATTTTTATTTCTTACCTACAGAATTGTTCTTTTTCTTTTTATTAGGACGGGGTCGGTTTTTACCGTAAGAATTTCGAAATATTTTACCTCTTTTGCTTTTTTTATCTCCTTTTCCCATAAAAGCTCCTGAAAATAGAAAATATAATTACCGTTAAGATAAAATATTTGAGGTCTTCATTCAACCTATAAAAATAATCCGCTCAGCGCCGTGAACGTTTTTAATTTACTGCGGCAGTTTTTATGAATAAAAGATAGGCTCGGATTTATTGATGCTTCTTTTATTTAATAGGGAAGGGGAGGCTTTGCTTATTATCCCGCGGTAACTTGTAAAAAGTTTGTCAAAGATATTATCCCATGACTGCGAACCGGCAAAATGCAGGGCATTTCCTGCAAGCTGTTTTCTAAGTACCGGGTTATCGGCAAGCAATTCTATCTTCTGGGCAAGATCCAGCGGGTCCCTGGGTGCGGCAATTAAGCCGTTGACCTCCTCGTCTATTATTCCGTACGCGCCGCCCTCCCTGGCGCATATGGGAGGAATTCCGGAGGCCATGGCTTCAACGGTTACGTTGCCGAAAGTTTCGGTAGTGGAAGGAAAAACAAAAATATCGCTGGAAGCGTAGGCAGTCGATAACTCTGCGCCCGATAATTGTCCTAAAAATATGGCCCCGGGCATCTGCCGTTTGAGTTCATCTTTTATCGGACCTTCCCCTGCTATAACAAATACAAGATCGTTTCTTTTGGAAGATAATAATTTATATGTTTCCGCCAATGTTGCCAGATCTTTCTCCCAAACCAGCCTGCCCGCAAACAGCAATGCGGTTCTGTCCTGTATTCCCAAATCTTTCTTCCAATTTTCATTTTTATAGGCAGGATTAAATATTTCGGTATCGACGCCGTGCGGTAAATATTCGATTGTTTTAAATCCGTGCAGCGCAAGTTCGTGCATTATGGGTACGGAAGGTACAAAAACCTTTTCGCATTTGTTGTAAAGATTTTTAAAATAGCTCCATCCGAAATATTCCAGGGCCTTTATGTTATAATATTTTGCGTAGCTGGCAAAATGCGTATGGTAAGTTGCAACAACCGGGATATTATGCTTTTGCCCGTATTTTACCGCGGCATAACCCAGCGGGCAGGGGCTGTTTATGTGAATGATGTCCGGTCCGAATACGCTCAGGCTTTTTTCGATGCGGCTTTGCATCGGCAAAGGCAGTTTATAATCCTTATACAAGGGAAATGTTACCGACGGCACTTCGACCATCGGTGTTTTTCTATCGGGTTCGCTCGGAACTATCGGAGAGAAAAAAATATTCCTGATCTTTCTCTTTTGCAGTTCTTCAATCATCCTGTATAAGACCCTGGTAACTCCGTCGTGACCCGGTTTCATCGTACCGGCAAAGTAAGCCACTTTCATTTTTGAGATCGAATCGGTTTCATTATGAATAATTTGCGGGTTCATATTTCCTCCGTTTTCCGTTGATATTTCGCCGGTATACTAATTTAGATGTTTACGATGATATTAAGTTCAATTCTTTAAAATCTGATCTACAAAAGCTTCCTCATCTTTTCTCAGCTCATTTTGTCTTTCGGCGAAGTCGAAGAACAGGTCCGCCCTGGAAGGCTTAATGATTTCTGTCCTTATTCTTAAGGATGATTTCTTGATATCGATAAAATTCAGACTTAGCCGGCCGTCTTTATCGTTTTTAGTGCTTCCGCCGGCGTTTAAGAATTTTATGCCTTTTCTTTCATATGCTTCCGTTATATGGTAGTGCCCGTGCAGAACTAAGTCGATATCATATTCTCTGAACAAATTAAACAGTCTTTTTTTCTTCCTTAATTTCATGGTTTGTTTTTCGATGTTCTGCCAAAAATTTGCGAATGTGCCGTTTTGCACTGTCTCAATCTTATTAAAATGATGGTGCAGCATAATTATTTTTGTATGAACCATGTCCGAAAGCGAATTTAATATTTTTATGGTTTTATTGAATTGATCCAGACGAACCTCTCCGTTCGAAGCAAAAATATTCTTTGCCGAAGAATATTCGTCGTTTGTATTTAATCCAACCAGAAGAACTCCGTCGATGATTTTTGCGTACGGGAAAACGGCATCTTCGTCCAGTACCTCGGCGCCTTCAAATGTTTCTTTAAAGTGGAAGTAAAACTCTTTTACCTTTTTAAAGTAATCGACGTTTTTGCAGCGTTCCGGGAAAGAAAAAATATCCTCTGCAGTCTGTACTCCGCCGTATATATCGTGATTCCCTATCACAAGCGAAAGCCTGTCGTGCCGCAGCAGTCCGAGTTCGTCGAATAATTTCCGCAGCGACAAAAAATCGTCCCAATCCGCATTATCCGTAAGATCGCCGGTAATTACAATATGATCTGCTTCTTGTTTAAGAGCATATTTTAATAAATATCTTATGCTCTCGAGGTTGTTTTCTTTAAAGAAAGACGTAAAGTGTAAATCCGAAATGTGTGCTATTTTCATAATATCAATGTTTTTTATTAAAATAATATAATTCAGCGTAAAAATATGTTAACCGTATTACCAAATGATGAAGACAATATGAATAAATCATTAAGAAAGGTTAATTCAGGAAAGTTTAAGTGATTATTTTTGCTTTGGATATCGTATTGTTTTTGCTGATTTTAAGTTTTGAATTGGTTCCTCCCGGCTTTCGCTGAATTTTCAAGTAGCCGATATATCTCTTCTGCTATTGACTCTCCGGTAAATCTTTCATATTCCAGGACGTTTTTAAGAAGGGCCGGCTTAAACCACCTGTTTTCCAGAGATATCGAACGTACTTTGCAGTTCAGTTCTTCTTCCAGGACAATTTCGCCGATGACGGAAAACAATCCGCCTGTTTTGAAATGATCCTCAAGTGCAACGACAATGGAAGACTGGTTGCATACTTTTATAACTAAGTCCCTGTCTATAGGCTTCAGCGTTCTCAGGTTTACTACCCCTACGGACAATCCCTGTCCCCTGAGAATCGATGCCGCTTCCGCGGCTTGGCCTAGTAGGATGCCGTAGGTTAATATAGTCGCGTCATTTCCTTCCGATATAACTTCGGCTTTACCGATTTTAAATCCTTTCTTATGGCTCACTTCCGGCTTCGTGTTGTTGTACCTTACGTAAAAAGGATTAGGACTGAGAAAAACTTCCTTTATTCCTGCAAGCATATCCTCTTCGTCCGCCGGGCAGAAAATGTTCATATTAGGAATACCTCTCATCAGAGAAATATCTTCGACAGCCTGGTGCGTAGGTCCGTTCGCTTCCGAAAGAAAGCCGGCGGCGGCGCCCACAAGTTTTACGGGAAGGTTTCCAAGACCGACATCGGTTCTTATAAATTCAAAAGCGCGCATCGTGAGGAAGCTGGAAAGAGCATGCACCAGCGGTATCCTTCCTCGTAGCGCCAGCCCGGCCGCCATCCCGATCATGGTCTGCTCCGCAATGCCCACATCGACAAAGCGGTCTTTCACTTCGGCGGACAACTTTCTCATCGCCGCCCTGTTCTCTGCGGTCATAACTATGAATCTTTCGTCGGTGTCCAGCAGCTCGTATAATAAACTTTCGTAATTCAAATTTACCTCACCGTAAGAGTTTCTGATTTGATTTCCGTAATGCCTTTGCCGTGCAGTTCGGACAGCAGCATGTCGATCTCTTCGTGTGAAAAATTACAGAACCACCTGTCTGCCTTGGCTTCTATGCTGGGTAAGCCCTTACCTCTAATGGTATCCGCAATTACCAATGAAGGCGAGCCTTCTTTGAAAGGTATCTTCGAAAAAGTTTCGTGAAGATCTTCGAAATTATGCCCGTTGCAAGTGACCGGCGCCCAGCCGAACGCCTCGAATTTCTTTTCAAGAGGCTCCAGCGGTATTAGAAGTTCCGTCCTAACGTTTGCCTGGAACTGGTTCCTGTCGATTACCGCCGTCAGATTATCCAGCTTAAAAGCGGATGCGGTTAAAGCCGCTTCCCAGACAGAGCCTTCGTTTAATTCCCCGTCCCCAAGTACTACAACTATTTTGTTGCTTTGATTCTTCAGTTTGCAATCGTAAGCAACCCCGATTGCAACAGACAATAAATGTCCCAGCGATCCGGAATGAAACTCGATCCCCTTCACGTTTCTGTTCGGATGCCAGTATATGAAATCGTCGGTGTGAAGGTGTTTCTTCAATCTTTCGGCCGGCATAAATCCCAGTTCCGCAAATGTGCCGTACAATGCGGGAACATCGTGTCCCTTCGAAAGGAACAGGTAATCTCTCCCCGGGTCGCCCGAATTTTCTTTTGTAACGTTCAGGAAATTCGAATAAAGGTAAACAAGCAAATCGGTACATGAAAGCGAGGCGCCGATAAAGCATCCTCCGTCGGTAGCCATTCTTATTATATGCTCCCTTACTTTAAGAGCCGTATTTTGCAGCTCCCTGTCCGTCTTTAAAATTTTTTTCATATGAAACCTTTTTAAATCGTCCTAGTTTGCTGAGGTAAAATTGTTTTCAATTCCGGAAGGTAATGCCTGTACCGGTTAACCCCGTTGTATTTGTTATTTATTTCTTTCAAATGAGGCTTCGACTGAATCAGGTAAAGTATATCGTTTATTCCGAAAAGGGGATTAACGTTATAAAGTTCGTCGTAAACGTTTTTAATAAAAATATAATCCTCCTCGTAATCAATGGTAAACCGGTGAGTCATGGAATAATCCAGACCGGTTTCCCACGAAACGTTTCCAATCCTGAATTCTTCCGGATTTTCCCAAATATAAGGCGTTGTATGTTCTCTTTCAAAGGGAAGTTTTGCGCTCTTCCAGGCAGATTTCAACGCCTCCTTCTCAATTACCTCAACATCGTTCCCGTCTGGATAAGTAGCCGGGTGCAGGTTGCTGACGAAATCGTACTTATTCTGGTTTTCTATAAAATATTTTAAGACCCGGTTTATAACGTTGGGGTCTATCAGCGGGCAGTCGGAGGGGATTTTCACCACCGCATCCGCATCGTATTTCAGTCCTGCTTTATAGTGTCTGTCCAGTAAATCGGTGGGATGCCCTCTGAAAACATTCATGCCCTCGTTCCTGCACAATTCATATATCCGATCGTCCTCGGGATCGGTTGTTGTGGCCACTACAACGGTTCCCGTAAGCTTAGACGCTTTGACTCTTTCCACCATCCTTGTCAGCAGAGGTTTGCCTGCCAGGGACAAATATACCTTATTGGGGAGACGGGTAGACTTCATTCTCGCCTGAATTATAGTTACGATATTTCCTATCATAAGATCTTGCCGAGGTACATACGTAAAGAGTTTATTAATATGGTCGAATACGCGGCTTAAAAATATTGCGGGTATATTAAGCAAGTATTAAAAAACTATTATGTTAATATTAAGTCTGAGAAATGCCGGAAATTTAAAAAGGCCGGCAAGTGTAACCGGCCTTTAAAAATTTAAATCAGAATTGTACTTTCTTCTCGAACTTATCGGCATATTCAAGCACCAATGCGCTTGCTACGAAAATGGAGGAATATGTACCGATAATTATACCGAAGAAAAGCGTAAAGGCAAAGGCTCTCAAAACTTCGCCGCCGAAGATAAGAAGAACGGTAACCGACATCAAAGTAGTACCGCCGGTGAGCATTGTTCTGCTCATCGTTCTGTTGACTGCAAGGTTTATTACGTCGATCAGCGGCATTGTCTTGTGTATTTTCAGCATTTCCCTGACCCTGTCGAACACGATTACGGTATCGTTAACCGAATATCCTATAAGAGTAAGGAAAGCCGCGACGATCGTAAGATCAATTTCCAGGTTAAGCCCCGGAAAGACGCCGTAAAGGGCGGCATATAAGCCCAGGGTTATTAAAGTATCGTGGAACAAAGCCAGAACGGCTCCGAGAGCAAAGATAAACTTAAACCTGAACGCAAGGTAGATGAGGATTCCTACGAGGGAGAGAAAAACAGCGAGTGTTGCGTCGGTTTTTAATTCTTTCCCTACTTTGGGTCCCACGTGGTCTTCTTTTATAACTTTGAACGGATTGTCCGGCATTGTTTTGTTCAGGTTATCTTTCAGCCATTCGGCAATCGAAATACTTACTATCATTTTTGTATTCGTCGGTTCCTCCGAAACTTTTCCCGTCTGGAAGCCGGCCGCATACAACCTGTCGATTACCGCGTTGGTTGTATCCGGATTTACGAACGCATATGTTATGGAGTTGGCCGTCGAGTCGACGATATTGATCGGGTTGCCGGGTGCCAATTTATGCAGGGCATTATTTACGTTTGCCACCACCCTGTAAAAGATCG
This sequence comes from Ignavibacteriaceae bacterium, assembly GCA_046706945.1. Lineage (GTDB taxonomy): Bacteria > Bacteroidota > Ignavibacteria > Ignavibacteriales > Ignavibacteriaceae > FEN-1297. The sequence continues at coordinate 6,631 of JBJKOY010000459.1, forward strand.
GTCTCGGTATGTTCTGCAGTTCGGTCCTGGCCAGGACCCCGGTTTCCCCGCCGAAAGTTTTTAATTCGATGGTGCCCAGGCCAATATTGGAAACATATTTTCTTACTTGTGAAATCTGCACTGGTTTCTGGAACTGGAGAACAATTTCGGTTCCTCCCTTAAAATCGATTCCGAAATGGAAACCTCTGATTATTACGCTTATTAAGCCGATCAAAAACAATGAGGTCGAAAGGACGTAAAAGAATTTTCTTTTTCCCATCCAATCGATATTTATATTTTCAAATAATCGCATTTATAAACTTACTCCTTACAGGATTTTTAATTAACCGAGAGTTATTTTCATACCTTTCACCACCATGTAGTCGAACACTACGCGAGCAATTACAAGGGCGCTGAACAAGCTTGCCCCGA
>JBJKOY010000460.1:0-1215 GCA_046706945.1 Ignavibacteriaceae bacterium
AGCCGTCCTGCGCATCATCTTCCAAAACAAAAATTATGGAACTCTTCCATATTTTACTATGGGATATTTCCTGAACAATTAAACCCAGGGCATAATCATTTTGGGCTACGTAAGCTTGAGGTGTAAGTTTTCCTTTCCATGTCCCGTATGTATGATCGTTAGGAAGTCTCATTATACTTACTGCCGGAACCGCATCATCTTTTTCGAGTTTTTCAAAATCTTCTTTCCATTTATCATATCGAATTACATCACTTAAATTAAGATCCCAGCCAGGATAAGAATGACACGTATATTCATTTAAATCTTTATCTCTTGCATCGTAAACACCTTCTTTGCCTTTTACTTCCTCTGCAAATTCACCGTAATCTCTAAGAGTTTTATCATGATTAATTACATCGTTCCAGATGTAACCGGAAGAAGGCGCAGCAAGAGGGTAGCCGCCTTCAAATCTATACGGCTCACCGCGGCGGCCGTAATTTGCAGGCCAGTCTTTTTCAACGTAATCAGTTGCATAAGCCGCAGTAGACCAGTTATGACCGTCGGCGCTTACTTCGGCATCAGCGTAAAAATTATCGTAAAGGGTAAAACCGGTTACAAGGTTATGTTCATTAGGGGTAATTTTGTATGGGAAAAAACAAAGAGCGGAATCCCCATTTCCTTCTTTAATATCTCCGAATACTTCATCATAAGTGCGATTTTCTTTTATGATATAAAAAACATGTTTAATTAATTTGCTTCCCCGTTCGTCATGCATATCCGGGATTATTGACTGAATCCCTTCCCAGTTTTTTTTCTTGTAAACGTACGGTGTATTATCATAAACCCGCTTACTGTATTCTCCGAGTGTCTGTTCATCTGGATTATTTATAATCGATAATGTACCTTTAAATAAACGACCGATATACTGAACATCCTTCGGCCATTTTTTTAAAGGATCGGGACCATTAGGATTGGCCATGGATGTTAAACCTTTTCCGTTAGCTACAAGTATTTGATTTGCTTCCGGAATAAATTGAACCGCCGTCGGATACCAGCCGACCGGGATGAATCCAAGACTTTTTGTTTTATTCGGTTCGCTTATATCGAATAACGCCAGGTAATTGTTATCGGCATTTGCAACATATAAAACAGATTCATCGCCGTTAAAACAAATTGCATTTGTGGTGCTTCCGTAAGGCACATCAGGAGATAAAGCGGAGTTAATAGTTTCTGTTT
>JBJKOY010000461.1:0-2475 GCA_046706945.1 Ignavibacteriaceae bacterium
GATAACAACGGGGTGGTCCTTGCTGATCTCCGAAGCTTTTTTAAGATACAGTTCGAGCTCGTCGTCGGAAATAACTATGCTCATTGCCGCGCCGCTTAAAACATAACTCGGCCTTATCAGTACCGGGTAGCCGACCTTCTCTGCGAATTCTTTGGCCTCGCTTAAACTGGTAAGTTCTTTCCATTCCGGCTGATCCACTTCCAGGCGGTCCAGTATCTGGGAAAACTTATGCCTGTCTTCTGCATTATCTATCTGCGAAGGAGAGGTTCCTACGATCTTTACGCCCGCGTTGTGCAGTTTAACGGCCAGGTTGTTCGGAATCTGACCGCCCATCGAAATTATAACGCCCTCGGGATGTTCCTTATCGTAAATATCTAGAACCCTCTCGAAGGTAAGCTGTTCGAAATATAATTTATCGCAAATGTCGTAATCGGTGCTGACTGTTTCCGGATTGCAGTTTATCATAATTGTATCGTATTCCAGTTTGTTCAGCGTCATTACGGCATTGACGCAGCACCAGTCGAATTCGACCGATGAGCCTATCCTGTAAGCGCCGCTGCCGAGCACGACTACCTGATTCTCCTGCCCCATCTGGATGTCGTCTTCCATGCCGTGATAGGTTAAATAAAGATAATTTGTCTGTGCGGGGTACTCCGCGGCAAGCGTATCTATCTGTTTGACTACCGGGGTAACTTTCAGGCTCTTCCTGTAATTACTCACTTCGAACTCGCTGGCGTCTACGATCTGGCCGATTTGTATATCGGAGAAACCGTTCTTCTTTGCCTCGTACATCAGGTCGTAGTCTATCTGGTTTAATTTCCTGCCCAGCAGTCTGCTTTCCGTCTCGATAATGTTTTTCATTTTATAGATAAACCACTCGGTTATATGGGTAAGCTCGTGTATGCGCTTTACCGAGTACCCTTGTTTTAAAGCCTCGGCAATTGCATACATCCTTTTATCCGTAGGCTCGGAAAGCTCTTTGTCCAGATCTTCGAAGGAAATACTGTTCCCGACAAATCCTTTCATGCCTATATCCAGCATCCTTATCGCTTTCTGAATAACTTCCTCAAAGCTTTTGCCGAGAGACATTACTTCTCCTACCGACTTCATTTCTGTGCCGAGTTGTGTGCTTACCTGCCTGAACTTCTGCAGATCCCAGCGCGGGAATTTTAAAGCCGCGTAATCAAGGGCCGGCTCAAAGCATGCAGAGGTTTCCTGGGTGATTATATTTACGACTTCGTTCAGTGCGTAGCCCAGGGCAAGCTTTGTTGCGATAAACGCCAGCGGATAACCCGTAGCTTTTGAAGCCAGCGCGGAACTCCGGCTCAGCCTTGCGTTTACCTCGATGATCCTGTAATCGTCCGAATTCGGATCGAGCGCGTACTGGATGTTGCATTCGCCGACCACTCCCAGGTGGCGTATCAGCTTAATTCCTATCGATCTCAATTTAAAATTCTCGCTGGCGGATAAAGTCTGCACCGGCGCAATAACAATGCTGTCTCCGGTATGTATTCCCATCGGGTCTATATTCTCCATCGAACAAATAGTAATGCAGTTGTTGAATTTATCCCTTACGATCTCGTATTCCACTTCTTTCCAGCCCTTTAAGGATTCTTCGATCAATATCTGATTCGTAAAAGTAAAAGCTCTTCTTGATTTTTCTACAAGTTCGTCCTTGTTGTTTACGATCCCGGAACCGAGCCCGCCGAGCGCGTAGGCAATGCGGACCATTACCGGGAACCCGATTTTTTCCGCGGCCTTTACCGCCTGCTCCACGTTGTTTGCAGTCCGGCTGACGGCCACTTTCAAACCTATCTCGGTTACTTTGTTCGCGAAGAGCAGCCTGTCCTCGGTGTCCTGGATTGCTTCCACAGGCGTACCGAGAACTTTGACGTTATATTTTTCGAGCACTCCGCTTTCATAAAGACGAACGCCCACGTTCAGCGCGGTCTGCCCGCCGAATTGAAGCAGTATGCAGTCCGGTTCCTCCTTCTGGATAATGCGTTCGACGAACTCCGGTTTAATGGGCATAAAGTAAACTTTGTCCGCAAAGTTTTCCGAAGTCTGGATCGTAGCGATATTGGGATTTATAAGGACGGAATTTATACCGTCCTCTTTCAACGCTTTAATGGCCTGGCTGCCGGAATAATCGAATTCGCCTGCCTGTCCGATCTGTAAAGCTCCGGAGCCCAAGATTAAAACTATATTCGGGTTCCCTCTTTTTATCATTTTAACGCCCTAAAAAAGAATTCAAAAATATATTAGGTATCGTCAGGGCCCGGAGATGCTTCGGGATGAAACTGGGCCGCGAAGAACGGTTTGGAGATATGTATAATCCCTTCGTTCGTACCGTCGTTGTCGTTAACGAACCATTCCCGCCAGTCCTCCGGCAGTGTTTCGCCGTTCACCGCATAACCGTGTTTCTGCGAGGTTATATAGCACCTCTTTGTCCCGGTTTCGTTGCAGGGCTGGTTA
>JBJKOY010000462.1:0-4829 GCA_046706945.1 Ignavibacteriaceae bacterium
TCGGCGGCTACGGGATAGCCGGAACGAAAATAGCGGAGTATCTTTTACGGAATACCGATATTTTTTTAATAATCGCGGGGCGGGATTTGCAGAAAGCCGAAGCAGCCGCCTCAAAGCTGAATAAGCAGTTTGACTGCGCCAGGGTGCTCGGGATAAAAGCGGACGCATCCCGTTACGAGGAATTGACGGATGTTTTTAAGAAATGCGATTTTGTACTGGCCGCGTCGAGCACTGCGAAATATACGGAAAATATCGTTAAAGCGGCGCTGTCCTGCGGAATAGATTATATGGATATAAATTATTCGTCGGATAAATTAAAAATCCTCCGCGGTTATTCCGGCGAAATAAATAGTTCGGGCAGGTGCTTCATTACGGACGGAGGGTTTCATCCCGGCCTGCCTGCTCTTTTGGTTAGGTTTGCTTCTGGGTTTTTCGACAGCCTTGCGACGGTTTGCGTTTCAAGCTTAATTAAAGAAGACTGGAATAAATATAAACCTACCCGCGCTACTACCGCCGAACTGCTGGAGGAAGCTAAATCTTTTGATTCAAGAATTTATAACAACGGGATTTGGCATAAACCCGGTCTACTGGATAATTTTATGCTGCGGCAGGCCGATTTCGGATACCCGTTCGGAATGATGAAGACATATCCCATGTTCCTGGCGGAAATGGAATCCGTACCCGCAATTTTTCCTTCGATAAAAGAAGCGGGGTTTTACGTCTCCGGATTCAATCCGTTTGTGGATTATATGATTTTGCCCGCCGCGGCCGTATCCGCCAGGTTCTTTGCTTCGTCGGTTGACGGCTGGTCGAATCTGCTGGAATGGGGACTGGCAAAGTTTTCAAAACCGCCTTACAAAACAATTCTAAAATTGGAAGCGACCGGTTTAAAGGATAATATTTATAAAAGGACGGAGATCATTTTATCGCACGAAGACGGGTACGTCTTTACCGCCGTTCCGGTTGCGGCATGCATTCTGCAATACCTGGAAAAAGTTAAACCGGGACTGCATTTTATGGCTCATTATGCCGAGCCCGCAAGAATGATCGATGATATGAAAAAAATGGGGATTGAGGCAACGGTAAACAATTAAAAATTTGCAATTAAAAATTAAAAAAACTATTTATCGGCCCGGGAAGCAGCGCTTCATTGATTTTAATTATGTTTGTTTAATAAATTTGCAGTTCAAAACAGTTTGTCAAACAAATTTTAAGTACTTTCGGCGGATGAAAGACTTCTCTGTATTGTTATTTTATAAATATGTATCTGTAAGCGATCCCCGGCAATTCGCCGACGAGCACCTGCAATGGTGCGCGGAGCACGGTATTAAAGGAAGAGTTTACGTTGCCGGAGAAGGCATTAACGGAACAGTCTCCGGGCAGGTCGCGGATATAGAACAATATAAACTGAAACTGAAAAGCTACCCGCAGTTCGGCGATATCGTATTTAAAGAAGACCGGACCGAGGGGCATGCATTCCTGAAGATGCATGTAAGGGTCAGGAATGAAATAGTTAATTCTTCTCTTGAAGACGTTTCTCCGAACAATGGCGGCAAAAGACTGACGCCCGAAATGCTGCTCGAATTTTACGAGACCGGAAAAGATTTTATTATAGTTGACGCAAGGAACGGCTACGAAAGTATGATCGGCAGGTTTAAAAGCGCGATTACCCCGCAGATGAAAAATTTCAGGGACTGGCCCAAAGCGGTGGAAGAACTGAAAGAGCATAAACAAAAGACCGTCGTAACCTACTGCACCGGGGGAATCAGGTGCGAGAAGGCCTCCGCATATTTGGTGGAGCAGGGTTTCGAAGACGTTTATCAGCTTGAAGGCGGCATCGTATCGTTTGCAAAAAAATTCCCGGATACCTATTGGGAAGGCGGAATTTTTGTATTCGACGAACGCAGGGTAGTCGAGCCCAATTCACGCCCGGATTTAAAATCCGGATCGAAGTGCTTTTTCTGCGGCAAGCCGACTTCCTATTACATTAACTGCCATAACACGGATTGCGATAAAATAATTGTAACCTGCCACGAATGTAAAATTGAAAACGAATACTGCTGTTCCGACGAATGCCGGAAGTCCGAAAATAAAAGGGACAGGTATTACGGATAGGCGGGACGGATTTAAGCATGGATGCAAGACTGCATGTAGCATAATGTGTAACGATATTTTATAATTTTAATTACCGCTGAGGAATTAAAAGGGAGAGAAATACAACCGATGGCTTTATTTGAAAGGAAATCCTATCTGTTAAAAAAATGGGCGGTTTCGCTGCTGCTTATTCCGGTATGCGTGTACCTTATATCATCCCGCGGACATTATACCTGGATAGACAACGCGGATCTGGTTATTCATGAAGCCGGGCACGCGGTATTTATGTTCTTCGGAAAATTTATTTATACCTGCGGCGGAACCCTTATGCAGATAATCCTGCCTTCGCTGATAGCATACTATTTTTTCAGGAACAATTACAGGACCGGCGTACAAATATCCCTGCTCTGGCTAGGACAGAACCTTATCAATATATCGGTGTACGCGGCGGACGCTTCGGCCCGGAGGCTGCACCTGCTCGGGGGAAATAAGGTATACCACGACTGGCATTATATCCTCTCGAGTCTTAATATTCTCAACTACGATACCGAAGTAGGATATTTTTTCGTTGCCGCGGCATCGCTTATATTTTTAATTGCGGTATTAATGCCTCTTATTATTCGCGATTAAGTATTATCTTTGCGGAAAAAATTTAATCTTATGTTTCGTCCGATCATTATTCTCACGTTGATATACTTTACCGGCGGGCTTCTCTTTGCCCAGAACGGTCCGGTTAAAACTTATTACGGCAAGAGCGACACTGTAAAATCCGAAATTAATTATTCGAACAATATCCGCGAGGGTACCGCGAAATTTTATTACCCCAACGGCAAATTGAAAGAAGAACTTACCTACGTTGACGGGAAAGTGGAAGGCACCGTTAAATCGTATTACAATACCGGCAAGCTGAAAGAAATTTTTATCGCGGAAAACGGGAAAAGGCAGGGCCCGACATCGCTGTTTGACAGTACGGGGAATTATCTTAAGGATATCACGTTCGATAACGGGATGCTTGTTCTGAATAAAAATACTGCCGAAAGCTCGGCTGTGCAGACCGCTTCTTCAGGCGGTAAAGGTAATGAATTAAATCAAGAAAAGATCGCCGATCTGAAACATAAGACCGAAAAGAAAACCGTGCCTCCGTCCGATGAAGAGAACCTTTCCGGCGTGGACCCGGCATATTTTCTTAGTGCCGACGTTATGCCCGCTCCCGTCGGCGGGATGAAATCCATTATGGATAAACTTGTGTACCCCGCTCTTGCAAAGGAGAAAGGTATTCAGGGAACGGTTGAGGTTAAAGCGTTTATAGACCAGTACGGTGAAGTGACTTCGGCGGAGGTGGTGAAGGGGATAGGCTACGGCTGCGATATAGCCGCTAGAATAGCGGTGTACTATTCTAAATTTACTCCGGGATTAATTAAAGGCAAACCCGTAAAAGTGCAGATGATAGTACCGGTTGAGTTTAAATTAAAAAGTAAAAATTAAAAATTAAAACTGTAAATGTTAACAATATACAAATACGCTTGCGGTTGCAATGACAAAAATTCTTATGTAGTCTGATTATTACCGAGGAAATTATTAACCGCTCGCTTTGTGACGGAGACTGTGTAAAAATTATTTTTTAATGAATAAATATTAAATTTATTATAAAATCTTTTTTGCATTGATCACCAGCCGGCAGCTTTAGGATCTTCTGCAGAACTAAAGTATTTTAATTGCCGTCCGCTTCAGCGGACGGACAGATGAAATAAACACAATATGAATTTGGGCTTTAGCCCCATTAAGAAAGTTTTTTGTGGCTTGGCGGGGTCATTCCTATGGGAAAAGCTTAGGATTTATTTGGGGACTTTTATGAAGCATCGCTAAGAAGAAATACTTTATCATGCCGGGGGAATGATATCGAACCGGAAAGCTTTTAAAACCTTTTCGACTTTTTCGTCTGCGCCGGCGGTTATTATTTTATAGTTCTTGAACTCTCTTCTCAACGGGTAATTCTTTCTTAAGCGGTCGAAATATTTTCCTCTCTCGGTTTGCGGAATACCGTTCAAAGCTCTCATAGACTCATCGTCTTTCCTTATCTCGTAAATTTGAGAAAAAATCCTGTTGAGAGATTCTTCCGCAGTGTCTTTCTCTTCGTAAGTCAGCGTATTTCTCTCCGGTTCGGGAAGGACCGGTTTCCAGGAGGGGATTAAACCGAGAAAACCGCATAAAGCTTTATATATAATTTCAGTTCCGTTTACCTTGCCTTCGAGGGAATAACCCGCAATATGCGGCGATGCAATTTCAACTTTGTTCAACAGATCCAAATTTATCTCCGGCTCGTTTTCCCAGACATCGAGATCAACTATCAATTTCTTCCTTCCCAAAATTTCGGTTATCGCCTTATTATCGACCACCCGGCCCCTTGAAGCATTTATAAGAACCGCGCCGTCTTTTAATTTGTCCAGGTTTTCGGGGCCGAATAAATGTACCGTCTTATCGATCCCTTCTTTATTAAGGGGGACGTGCAGCGTGATGATATCGGCGCCGAAAATTTCGTCCAGCCCGCGGAAGCGTTCCTCCCCGGTTTTTCTTTTAAGCGGAGGGTCGTTTTGAATTACCTTTAAATCGAGAGTCTCCGCCAATTTTACCACCCTGCTGCCTATGTTGCCTATGCCTACAACTCCCATGGTCTTATCTTTTAAGCCGATGCCGTATTTAACCGACGCATGGAGAATGAAAGTAAATACGTATTC
>JBJKOY010000463.1:0-2377 GCA_046706945.1 Ignavibacteriaceae bacterium
ACTATAACCAAAGCGACGGGCTTCAAAGCAACGAATTCAATCAGGGACCTTTTTTCCAAAGCAGCGACGGCAAAATGTACTTCGGAGGGAAAAGCGGTATTAATGCCTTCTTCCCGGATTCAATAAAATATAATTCGTACAATCCGCAGGTAGTGTTTACTTCATTTAAAGATTATAACAGGCCAATAAAGTTAAAAAACTCTATCTGGAAGACAGATCAAATAAGACTTAGCTATAAAGACAACATATTGTCTTTAACCTTTGCGTCGTTAAGTTATAAAGACCCCGGGAAAAATAAATTTGCGTATAAGCTCGAAGGATTAAACAATAACTGGATAGACAAAGGCACCAACGACGAAGTTACTTTTACAAACCTTCCGCCCGGCAATTACTCCCTGCTGGTGAAAGGCACGAACAACGACGGCATCTGGAGCAGTCATATCGCGTCATTAAATATTATTATTTTGCCCCCTTTCTGGCAGACGTGGTGGTTCCGGTTAATTATAATAGCAGGTGCGGCCGCACTTATTCTTCTTATATTCGAATTCAGGCTTAAAGCCGTCAGATTAAGAAATAAAAAACTGGAAATCCTGGTATCAGATAGAACAAAAGAGCTGACCTCAAAGAAAGAAGAACTGGAGGAAGTAAACTCCAGGCAGGCCGGACTGCTCGGCAAGCTTACCGAATCCGAAACGGAACTAAAAGAGCTCAACAAGCATAAAGATAAAATTATCTCGGTGCTGGCCCACGATTTGCGGAGTCCCTTTAACGGCCTCCTCGGCTATACCGACATGCTTGCCAACGATATCGATCAGCTGGATGCGAAGGAAATAAAACTGTCCGCCCGCAATATCAACAATGCCGCGAACAATTTATATAAACTTTTAAATAATCTCCTCGATTGGTCGCTGGTACAGGCGGGGAGAATAAAATATTCGCCGTCGAACGAAAACCTGCTTCTATGCGTGAACGATGTTGTACGGCTGTTTAAAGTAAACGCGGAACAAAAATCGATCTCGGTAAAGACAAATATCGGGGATAATATAAGTGTATGGGCGGACAGAAATATGCTCGATATTATTTTTAGAAATTTAATCTCGAACGCTATTAAGTTTACGCCGAACGGCGGAGAGATAAATATATTTTCACAATTGCCGCCGCAGGATAGGCAGGAAGCTGGCGACGGTAAGACGGGCAGCCGCACGGTTGAAATAGGAATCCGCGACAACGGAATAGGCATGGGAGAAGATACGCTGGAAAGTCTGCGCGGGCACGATTCCCAAATTACCAAAAAAGGAACCAACAACGAAACCGGTACCGGATTGGGGCTGAGCCTTTGCCGGGAGTTAATCGACATGCAGGGCGGAAAAATCAGGATTGAAAGCTAGGCGGGGAAGGGAACTTTAATTACGTTTACTTTGCCTGAATCCGAAGGTTGAGATCCGTACCCGCCGCAGAAGGGGAATTTCTTAGTAGTTAGTAGTAAGTAGCCAGTAGCTAGTAGCCGGCAGTTTGCCTATATTGATTTACGCATAGCAAGTTTTATAATTAATCCGGAGAATTAAGATGTCGAAGTCTAAAAACAAAAAGAAAGAAGACAAAGTAAATTCAGAGAAACCCGAAGTAATTAAAAAATCAAAAGAAAAGTTGGATAAAAAATTCTATGAAAAGGAATTAAACCAGATCCAGCTGGAGCTTGTTAAACTGCAGGAATGGATCAAGGCGAGAAAATTAAAAGTTGTGGTAATATTTGAAGGACGCGATGCAGCCGGCAAAGGCGGGGTTATAAAGAGGATAACTCAAAGACTAAATCCGAGGATATGCAGGGTAGTCGCGCTGTCGACGCCCACCGAACGGGAAAAAACGCAGTGGTATTTTCAAAGATACGCGGCGCATCTGCCTGCCGCGGGCGAGATGGTCCTATTCGACAGGAGCTGGTACAACAGGGCCGGTGTCGAGAAAGTTATGGGCTTCTGCACCGGGGAAGAATACGAAGAATTTCTGAGGTCGTGCCCGGAGTTTGAAAGAATGCTTGTCCGTTCCGGTATAAAATTAATAAAGTATTATTTCTCCGTCAGCGACGAAGTGCAGGAAAAGAGATTCCAGGACAGGATACAGGACAGAACCAAACGCTGGAAATTAAGCCCGATGGACCTGGAGTCGCGCTCAAGATGGGTGGAATATTCAAAAGCGAAGGATGAAATGTTCGCCTACACGGATATTAAACAGGCTCCCTGGTATGTTGTTAACGCGGACGATAAAAAAAAGGCCAGGTTAAACTGTATCAGTCATTTGTTGAGTTTAATTGAATACGAAGATTTAACTCCGGAAACTATTAAACTTCCCCCCCGGCAGAAGAATGAAGGCTACATAAGAC
>JBJKOY010000464.1:0-4973 GCA_046706945.1 Ignavibacteriaceae bacterium
TCGCCGATAAAATCGTCCCGCATCTTGATAAAGCCGTAAACGTTACATTAAGCTGGCTTTCGAAAAATAAGGCCGGCGAATATAAAATTTTCGAAGGAATTAAAGTCCCGGCGTGGCTTCCTTATAATTTTGCCGCGGATCAGGCGGCGATTTTAGTAAAAGGGCTTACCGCATATTATGAACTGAAAAAAAATCCGTCCGTAAAAAAAGCCGTAGAGAGTCTTTGCCGAGGTATAATAAAAATGCAGTTCGGCAGCGACCGGGAACTTCCATACTGCGCATTCCTAAGCTGGCAGAACACATGGCACGAGTGGGGAAACAGCCAGGCCGATGCGCTTATGTGTGCAGGTAAAGAATTCAACAAGAAAGAATATTTAGAATATGCGGGTAAGGAAATAAAATATTTTTATCCTTATCTGGAAAAAGAAAAATATTTCAACGCTTTTGCGGTTTCTAATGGTCATTCGGCGAAAAAATTACGGGATGTCGAAAAATTTCCTCAGATCGCGTACGGTATAAGACCGATGGTGTTTGCTGCTTTGGCATATTATAACGCGACACATAATCGTCAGGCGGCAGTAACGGCCGGAAAAATTGCATGCTGGCTTCTCGGCGACAATATTGCCGGGGCTCGAATGTACGATCCCGGGACGGGAATATGCTTTGACGGAATTATAAATATGAAAGAAATTAATAAAAATTCCGGTGCCGAGTCGACAATCGAAGCTTTGCTGTCGATTCTTGAAGCCGAGCAAAATCCGATAGCAAGAAAAATAATCCGGGATTATTACAAACATCCCGGAAAAAATTGATTAAATAAGATACTCAAAGAACGGGAGTTAAAATTGAACGGAAACGGATCTAAAAAGGAAATGTATGATGGGAAAAAAGCACAATCCCCGGCTCATGCCGAGGTTAAGATTCAAGGTTTTACTTCCGGTAATTTTAATTTTATTTATGCCCGTACCTTCCTTGGCCCAGCAAATTAACATAGGCCGCATTGAAAGTATGCCCGATATGCCTTCGCCGTATCAAATGCGGGATTGGAAAAAAGTAGCGGCCGGTTATGATTCGCTGGTATTTAATCCCGGCTTAACAGGTACCTATCTGCCTTTAATATGGATTAACAACAATGCGGTAAATTATCCGGGCAGTGTTCAGTTCGGTCTGCACACCGTGGTCGGAACAACCGTTCCGAATTCGGCCGAAGCAATTAATTGCCTGCCTGCCGTAATAGGCGCAACCTTATCCGGTATAGACAAAAGCAACCGGAACGGATATAATTGGGCGGATATGTGCAAGGAATGGTTCAACAAAGCAGACGGACTCGACGTCTATGAGAACGGGCCTTCGTCAAATGTGATCGACGATTTCTGGTACGAAACAATGCCTAATGTATTCTTTTACGAATTAAATTATTTATACCCGGACAACAGCGTATTCAAAACGCAGTTCACCGCTGTCGCCGACCGTTGGCTTGATGTAGTAAATAAAATGGGAGGAAGCACGACGCCCTGGAAAATCCCGGACATGAAATACCAGGGCTGGGATTTTTCAACTATGACGCCGTATTCCCAGCATGTGCACGACGAGCCGGAAGCGGCGGGCGCTGTTGCGTGGATCTTATACAATGCTTACAAACAAACGGGAAATGCAAAATACCGGATCGGCGCGGAATTGGCCATGGAATATTTAAATAGCCTTACTTCGAATCCTGCGTACGAACTTCAATTATCTTACGGCGTTTATATTGCGGCCAAAATGAACGCGGAACTCGGAACAAATTATGACTTAACTAAAATGCTGAACTGGTGCTTTAACACGGACAATATCCGCAGCTGGGGAGCAATGGTAGGAAATTGGGGCGGGTACGACGTCGACGGTTTGATCGGAGAAGTAAACGGAAGCAACGATTACCCGTTCGTGATGAACACTTTTGAACAGATCGGCGCGCTGGTTCCCATGGTACGGTACGACGAAAGATACGCCAGGGCCATAGGCAAATGGGTATTAAATGCGGCTAATGCGGCCAGGCTTTTTTACCCCGATTTCCTGCCTGCTCAGAATCAGGACCAGCCGAGCAAACAGTGGGCAGACCAGTACGATACGAACTCGTATATCGCCCATGAAGCCATGCACCAGTACAATCCTAATAATCTAAGCGTCAGTCCTTATGCTTCCGGCGATCCCATCAACGGAGGATGGGGGAAAACCAACCTGGCTCTTTACGGTTCTTCGCATGTGGGAATTCTCGGGGGCATAATAGATACTACCGGCGTAGAGGGTATACTTAGATTGGATGTGCTTAAGACCGATTATTATCATGATCAGGCTTACCCTACGTATTTATATTACAACCCGTATTCGGCAGATAAATCGGTTGAAGTGGATGTCGGCGGCGGCGAGCATGATATATACGACGCAGTATCAAAAAGTTTCCTCCGGACCGCTGTTACGGGAACAACGGCAATTACAATCCCCGCAAACTCCGCAGTGCTGGCGGTAATAACTCCAACCGGCGGAACACAGTCTTATGATCTGGATAAATTCTTAATCAACGGCGTTGCGGGTGATTATCATTCGGGTAAATTTGCGGGTAATTATCCTCCCAGGATAAAAAGTCTGTCATCGAAAACGGATACAGCGGTAACCGGGGATACCTTGTCAATTTATGTTACCGCAACGGACCGGGATAACGATACTCTTTCTTACAACTGGAGTTCTTTACAGGGAGAGATCCTGGGAAACGGCCCGACGGTCAGGTGGATAGTTCCGGCCTCGGCAGGATCCTACGTAATAAATTGCACCGTATCCGACGGACAGGGTAATCAAGTTAAAGACGCTGATACCGTTACCGCAGTTAAATCGATAAATATTTTGCCGGTAATTCAAAATTTAATTGCTTCGCAGCGAAAATTAGACCTCGGTGCAACTATCGCTATTACTTGTTCCGCATCGGATCCGGACAAAGACTCGCTTAGCTATAATTGGAATGCCTCCCAAGGTTCAATTTCGGGGGCCGGCAGCAGTATTGACTGGACGGCTCCCGATATAGCCGGGAATTATTATATCTACTGCACAGTAAACGACGGACGCGGAGGAATAGCTGCCGACAGCATCGGAGTTGAAGTACGTGACTTTTCGATTCAGCAGTCCGGTCAACTGGTAGCGTACTATCCTTTCAACGGAAATGCAGACGATGAAAGCGGATATAATAACAACGGTACCGTTTATTACGCAACGCTGACAAGCGACCGTTTCGGCGACCCCAACAGCGCATATTATTTCAACGGTACAAACAGTTTCATCCAGGTACCGAGCGACAGCAGCTTGAATTCCAGGAAAGCGATTACGATAAATTTCTGGATGAAAATAAGTTCGCTGCCGAACCGCGAGCAATACATAATCTCCCAGGGCAGTTATGAAAACAGGTGGAAAATTTCGATTATTCCCGAGAAATATTTAAGATGGACTATAAAAACTACCAGCGGCAACAACGGCGGTGTAATCGACCTGGATTCGGAAACCAAATTGCGGACAGACAGCCTTTACAACGTAACCGCAGACTATACCGGTTCCGACTGCGAGATTTATTTGAACGGTAGACTTGACGCATTTACAACATGGTCTGGCGATCTGTTAACAACCACCGTACCAATGACCATAGGACAAATGCTGCCTTCGGATAACAACTATAATTTTAACGGGGTACTGGACGATATTAGAATCTATAATTACGGGTTATCGTTAAAGCAAATACAAGATCTATTTACACAGCCTACTGCCGTAGGCGGTAAAAAACCTGTTGATATGCCGGACAGAGACGTTCTTTATCAAAACTATCCGAATCCTTTTAATCCAAGTACAACGATTTCATTTTACCTTAAGAATAGTTCGTTCGTAAGTTTGATTATTTACAACATGCTGGGGCAGGAAGTCTCAAGTCCTCTGAACGGTTATATGAAAGACGGAATGCATTCCGTAAACTGGAACGCAATTAATTTTTCAAGCGGAGTTTATTTTTATGTCTTGAAAACCGGCAGCAAAGTATTTAGCCATAAAATGATTTTAATCAAATAATGTAGCCGTGTAACGGCTATTAGCAAAGGAAAATATGAGGAGAAGATTTTTTTTACGGGATAATTGGAAATTCAAAATCGAAGGATTTCCTGATTCGAATTTAAGCGGCAAAAAAACAATAAAACCGGGACAATGGGTAAAAGCCGAAGTCCCGGGAACGGTTCACACGGATTTATTTGAAGCGGGAATAATTCCCGACCCTTTTTTCGCGGACAATGAAGCTGGTCTGCAGTGGATCGGCGGATCGGACTGGACTTATAAAACCAATTTCGATCTACCTAAAGATTTCGTTGAAGATGAACCCGTTTACCTGATTTTTGAAGGCATCGATACAATAGCCGGTATTTATTTGAATAACGAGGAAATAGGAAATGCGGAAAACATGTTTCTAAAATACGAATATAATATTTCAGGCAAGGTTAAAAAAAGAAAAAACGAGCTTCGGATCAGGTTTACTTCGGCTTCAAAGTACGGCCGCTCCGAAGAAGAAAAATTCGGTATACTTCCCGTTGCATTAAATTCCGAAAGAGTATACGTACGTAAAGCGCAGTACTCGTTCGGATGGGATTGGGGTCCGTCATTCGCTAGCTGCGGTTTATGGCGCCCCGTTTATCTGGAACAGAAATCAGGAGTTGAAATATTCGATGTAGCCTTTAATACGATATCCTTAGAGGATAAAAAAGCTATTGTCGGGATTAAGGCCGGGATTAAAAATAATAGCGGGGTTCCGGTTAATATTAAAATAAAATTATCTGCCGGCCTCCGGGTTTTCGAAAAATCTGCTGCAGATTCGGGCACAGGCCTCCTCCGGGAAGAAATTGAAATTACCGATCCCAGATTGTGGTGGCCTAACAATTACGGGGAACAAAATTTGTATGAACTGACTATTTCCG
>JBJKOY010000465.1:0-2306 GCA_046706945.1 Ignavibacteriaceae bacterium
GTCGGGGATAAGGTAATCAATTCTTCGGGATTCTGGTAATTTCGCAAAGTCTGCTGGAGATAATTTTGCGAAAATCCCCGAACGGAACAGATTAATACAAAGACTATTAGTATGCTTAATTTTTTCATAAATAGCTCTCGTTATTAGTTTTTCTTACTACTAGTACCGTCTTTTTGCAAGGATAGTACTTCGTTATCGATTATTCCGCCTTTGTTCAATATAAAACTAACCGTATTATGATCGTAGTCTATTTTGGTTAAATAACCCAAATAAACTTTTTGACCTTCCCAGAGCAGGTAGGTGTTACCTTTACTGTCCTGGATAAAGGCCCCTTCGGGAATTAAAGCAAGCAGTTTTGAGCCCTGGACGTCTAAAAGATTGTCCACATTGGGCGGAATTTGACTTCTTATAAGCGGATAGAATATATCGTACATAGGTGATGTATTTAAATTATTTTCTACAAATTTAGTCGTTGAGAATCTGTTATTGGAAGAGAAATAAACATTCACGTCCATATTGAAGTTGACAAGAAAATTAGGCGTTCCGTCCTTATCGGTGGAAATCATATTCGACACGGCAACATCGGGAATTTTCTTTAATTCTTTACTCTGTTCGATTGCATAAACAAGGCCGTACAGATCGTTAAAATCGCCGGAGCCCTTTACTTTATACGTGTAATAAAAGAATTCTTTGTCCTTTTTTTGCCCGTCGAATTCAACGTCCACTTGAGTTTTAGGCGAAAATTTTGCACTGACCTCATTTACGAAATTGAAGAAATTTATAGACGACAGATTCTGCGGGATATTAAATTTCCTTGCGGAAAGCACTGAATCGAGCGTATTGGATTTATTCAGCAGTTGCTGGAATTGTGCTTTCAGCTGCCCGGTATCGTAATGAGTTTTATTCAACTCGTCGATCTTCTTTTTTGAAGATTCTATTTTACCTCTTTGAATAATAAAGAGATAAGAACCGCCGACGGCGAGTATCAGGATCAGCAGTCCGACGAGGACAAGCGTGTTTTTTAATTTTCTGTTCATTATAAATCTTTTTGAAAGTTAGCTATGTTAAATATTATTACGAATTTATAAGCATCTTTTTCGCGTATGGCTTCATAAGATATGCTTTTCAGTTCGGCATATTTTAAATAGTACGCAAACTGAGTCAGCGCGTCTTTATTAAGCGAATATCCTTCTATGGTCAGCAGCGACTCGGTGCCTTTGTTCACTTTGGTGATCCAAATATCTTTCTTGTTTCCCACGAAACTTGTTATGTCGGATATTGTTTTGGACCAAACCCCCGTTCCGATCGAAGCCGAATCCAGTATGGCTTGAGTACGTGAAAAACCGTTGATCTTACTCTGCAGGCTCGAGATTTTTCCCAGTATTACCTGGTTTTCCTCCTTAAGTAAAGTTTTTTGAGTAATTTGATTTTGCAGCCTTGCGATTTCTTTATTATTTACCAGGACTTTCTCGGTAAAATAAAAAGTGGCGAGGAAAAGAAGAGGAAGGATCGCAAAACCGTGCCATGCGAACTGGAAAACTTTCTGGTCTTCTTTTACGTATTTAGGCAAAAGATTTATGCCTGTGTGAATGTTGTCCAATTCGTCCAAATAATCTAACGCCGATGATATCGGAACCGCATAGGAAGAGAACTTTTCGCGCGTGTCTTCTTTAAGGCCGGACAGGTCGAGTTCCTCGAATTCCAGTTTGGATACATTGGCTTCCGGGAAAGTGCCGTAAAACGAAAGTATAAGGTTTTCGGAATCGTCTTCGCCGCATACTATTATATTGTCGAGAGAAGTAACCCCGCCGTTCTCCATTTCGAGCAGGATCTTCGAGAAGTACACGTCGTAAGTATGAAGGTTCAGCACGCCTATATCCAGCGTTGAACCGACGTGCTTCAGCTTTCTTCCCTGGAGAAATATTAATTTACTGTACTCTTTGCCTATGTATACTATAAGCGACTGGTCGTCAGGGAAGAATTTTTTCCTTTTGGCAACGTAATATGCAAGCGAAATCTCGGCACTTTTCACGGAAGGGATCTTATAATAACGCTTCCCGTCGTTCTGAGCCAGGGATTTGACCATCTTCAAACAATTCACCTCGCCGCTTAAAAACACCGACAGGAGCGATTTGTCCGCCAACTCGATGTACCCGAGATTCTCTTTGTCAATCGTTACGTTTTTGGAAGCTTGAATATCGTTTATAATATCCTGAGTAAGCTGCGAGGCTTTCTCGGCTTTTGATCCTTCGAAGATATGATAATAAATAGAAGGCTCGGTTAAAGTAGGGATAAAGAGACAATTA
>JBJKOY010000466.1:0-2348 GCA_046706945.1 Ignavibacteriaceae bacterium
ATTACAAGGTACCCGAGCTTCTTTTTCAGCGATATCAACAAGTGCCTTTTCTGTTTAAGAAAATCAATCTCCTCGACCGGATGCTGCGTTTTTATTTTACCTATGGACACGGCGGAAACCAGCAGTGAGTTCAGAC
Organism: Ignavibacteriaceae bacterium; assembly: GCA_046706945.1. Lineage (GTDB taxonomy): Bacteria > Bacteroidota > Ignavibacteria > Ignavibacteriales > Ignavibacteriaceae > FEN-1297. The sequence continues at coordinate 137 of JBJKOY010000466.1, forward strand.
CGGAAAATCCTGTGAAATATTCATATATCCTTTTTGAGAATATTTTATTGATTATAAGGTTGGTAAGCAACATGCCGATCGATATAAGGAGGAAATTTCCGTTGAGCGGTATCAATAAGAGAGAAACTACCGAAAGAATGATAAGAAGATAAAACATAGGATAATATTTCGTATTGGGAATGTCCCTGTTCAGAAGCAGATAAGCAATGAAATAGGAAGACGTGCCCGTAAGACCGAATAAATTGATCTGAATTTTTTCCCTCAGTCCTTCATCTTCCTTGAGGCGTGAGATCAAGTTAAATCTTCGTTTAAGTTCTTCTTCGTCGCTCTCGTACTTATGCAGCAAATGATACAGGTACTGCTGCCCTATGCCGGAAATATTTCTGTCGGCATTTTCGTATATCCGGTCGAAGTCAAGGTCTTTCCATGTTTTATCGTCAACGTACGATTCGCCGCTGCCGGATTTCACCAGATTATGATAAGAAGAGATCAAATCATAATTCCTGAACCTTTCGATTTTCTTCCCCCAGATGTTTTTCAAATATGCGGTACGCTTCTTTTTTAAGTTAAACATTATGCGATACGATTAAGATAGATTGTAAGGATAAAATATAAAAATTTTCAACTTTACGGACAAAATTTTAATTATATTGCGCTCAAAACAGGGAAAAAATTTAAATAATGACGGATAAAAAAGCGGTATTAAAAAATCTCCGGACAATACCCGGAATCGGAAAATCTATATCGCTCGACCTGTGGAACATAGGAATCCGCGGGATCGATGACCTCGCGGGGAAAAGTCCCAATAAGCTGTACCGAAAGCTGAATAAGTTCAGCGGGGTAAAACAGGATATCTGCGTACTCTATACGTTCCGCTGCGCGGTATATTACGCCACCGAGGAGAAACACGAAAGGGATAAATTAAATTGGTGGTACTGGAAGGACAAAACTTATATCGATTGAGTACGGATGAGCCGGAAGATTAAATATTCCCCGGAACTTAATAAAAAGGCATCCCGCATTCGGAGATGCCATATATAATTGCTGCGTAAAAAAGAAACCGGGAATTAAACTTCAATCTCTTTTTTAACGACGTGAGTAAGCCAGTTGTATTTGTCTTCCTTTTTTCCGTAATGGATTGAAGTCAATTCGTTGAATAACTTTAGATCCAGTTCGCCGGGCTGCCCGTTGTTGAATTCCATTTGGAATCCTTTATAAGAAAGCCATCCTACTGAAGAAATTACGGCGGCGGTTCCTGTTCCGAATACTCCTACAACGTTTCCCTTTTTGTACTCGGAAACTACTTCTTCGATACTTATAAGTCTTTCTTTTACGTTCATGCCCCAGTCTTTAAGTATATGTATAACCGAATCCCTGGTTACGCCTGGAAGAATGCTGCCGTTTAATTTCGGCGTGGCAACCTCGTCTTTAAAATTGACGAAGATGTTCATGGTGCCGACTTCCTCAATGTATTTCTGTTCAACGCCGTCGAGCCACAGCACCTGCGTGAATCCCTGTTTCCTGGCTTCTTCGGCGGCAAGCAAACTGGCGGCATAGTTTGCCGGGGTTTTGCAGTCGCCTATTCCTTTCCTAACTGCCCTTACATAGTCGTCCTGGGCAAGGATCTTCACGGGTTTGAACCCTTCGGGATAATATGCGCCTACCGGCGACAGCATCACGATCAATTTAAATGTTGAAGAAGGTTTAACCCCAAGATAAGGTTCGGTTCCGAATACGAACGGACGTATATACAACGATTCGCCGCTTTTCTTGGGAATCCAGTCGCTTTCTACGGCAACGAGCTCGCAGATTGCATTCAATAAAAATTCTTCGTCTACTTCCGGGATACAAACTCTTTTTGCGGAATGATTTAATCTTTTAATATGGTTCTCCGGTCTGAAAATTACTGCCTGGTCGGACACTGTTTTGAAGGCTTTCAATCCTTCAAAAATTCCCTGCGCATAATGCAGATAAGATGTGCCGGGGTGAAGAGATAAATTTTCCAACGGCTTTATTACGGGGTTGTGCCATCCTTTTTCTTTATTGTAAACCATCTCAAAAACATGGTCGGTAAATATCTTACCAAATCCCAAATTATCGGGAAGTTCAACCTTTTTTTCTCTGGCCGCTAATTCGAATTTTATTTTTTCCATTACTCACACCATTCTGATCTAAATTGAATTTTCCTGTACTGCATATTTACGAAAAATTA
>JBJKOY010000467.1:0-3232 GCA_046706945.1 Ignavibacteriaceae bacterium
TTCGGATAATCGGAACTAATTTAAATTTAAATTCAGGATTTATTCTGCTATTGTTGATGGCATTATTATTGTTTATAGGGATCAAGAATTACCAATCGAAACATATTAAAAATGTTTGCGGATCAAAGTAACAGCATCCATTAGACTTTAAAAATTAAGTGACGCCGGAATTTTTATTAGGCGGGTATAATTCTTTAAATAGCCGGAAGCGAATTATCCAATAATTAAAAAGATAATTATGATAAGAAATTATCTGCCGGCAGTATTAGAACTAGATTAGAATATGCTTTGCTCTAATGTTAATACTACCCGGATATATCATTAGGAAATAATTTGTTAGAAAATTACTTAAAGATCGCATTTAGAAATTTAAAAAGGAATAAAGCTTACACGGCGATAAATGTTTCCGGCCTGTCCGTAGGCATAACCGTTTTCCTTATAATTTTTTTAATTGTCAAATTCGAATTGAACTTTAACACTTCTTTCCCCCATTTTGATAGAATATACCGTGTGATTTCGGTAAACCGTACGCCTAACGGACTTAGGTATTCGGCCGGAGTGCCGTTCCCGGTAGCGGACGGGTTAAGAAGAGAATTCCCAATGCTCAACAATGTCGCCGCTATTTTCGGTACTAAAGGCATAATCACTATTTTAAATAAAGAGGATGACGGACCGGTAAAAAAATTCAATGAGGAAGAAGGAATATTTTATATCGAGCCGCAGTTTTTTAAAATATTCGATTTCAAATGGCTTTCCGGCAGCCCGCAATCTGCATTATCGGGACCTAACTCCGTTGTTTTGACGAAGGATTATGCGGAAAAATATTTCGGGAATTGGAAATATGCCGTAGGCCGGTCGGTTAAATTCAACAACTCGACTATTTTAAAGGTTACCGGTATCCTGGATGATTTACCGGATAACAACGACTTCCCTCTTAAAGTAATTATATCTTACAGTACTTTTGAAAGCAGCAATAGGGCCGATTTTAAAGATTGGGTAAGTGTTTTCGGAGCCAACCATTGTTTTATCGAGCTGCCGGGGAATATGTCCGAAGCCGGTTTCAATAAAAAATTGGTCGAATTCGTCAAAGAGCATAAGCCCCCCGAATATGCCAAGGACATGCTCGCGCTTCAGCCGTTAAAGGAAATGCACTTCGATACCATGTTCGGCAATTATAATAATAATTTTTTCAGCTACGGGGCGATAGAGGCTTTAATCTTGATCGCGGTCTCGCTGCTTATCATCGCGTGCGTAAATTTCATTAATCTTTCCACGGCGCAGGCGGTTAACCGCTCCCGTGAAGTAGGCATAAGGAAGGCTTTGGGGAGCAGACGATCCCAGCTCGTTTTCCAGTTTTTGAGCGAGACCGCCGTTATTACTTTTTTATCGATTATCATAGCGTTCGTATCGGCGAAAATTTTTCTGCCTGTGTTCGGCAGATTCCTGAATGTTCATATAAATTTAAGCCTTCTCCTGGAACCGGGAACAATATCAATTGCGGTTTTAATATTCTTTACCGTTACTGTTCTTTCGGGGTTTTATCCTGCGCTAGTGATGTCGGGATTTAATCCCGTAACCGTATTTAAAAGCAAGTCGCCGGCCTATAGATCCGGCGGCCTGTCTCTGCGGAAGACCCTTGTGGTATTTCAGTTTGTGGTTGCGCAGATACTGATAATCGGACTTTTAACGGCTATATACCAGATGAATTATTTCCAGAACTTCAACCTCGGAATCGACAAAGATGCGGTTGTCATACTTCCCGTTCCAGGCAACGGCCGTAACATGCAGGAAATCGGTTCGTTGAAGAATAAGCTGCTTTCGGTGCCGGGAGTAAAATATGTAAGCTACAGCCTTTATCCCCCTGCTTACGATGCTCAATGGACAAGCGATTTTAAATACAACGGTTCTCTCTTGAGTACAAACTTCAATGCGCAGCTTTTATGGACGGATGCCGATTACTTTAAACTTTATAAAATCAAGCTGATAGCCGGAAGGTTTTACGGCCGGTCCGATTCCGTTAAAGGATTTGTAGTAAACGAAACCCTTGTAAAAAAATTAGGTATCCGCAGTCCCGGGGATATTCTGGGTAAGCGGCTTAATTTCTGGAACGGACATTTAGCTGCTCCGGTGGTGGGAGTAATTAAGGATTTCAACGCGAGACCACTGAATATGCCGATGAGCGCAGTTGTAATGGGATCGTGGAAATCATTCTACCGGATGATAAATATAAAACTGGAACCCGGCTCAGTAAAAACCACCATGTCATCAATAAAAAGACTGTGGAGTTCGGCATTTCCGGATTATGTATACGAATACAAGTTCCTCGACCGTAAGATTGACGATATTTATATCATGGGAAACAGGATATTGCTTATGCTCGATATTTTTACGGCAATAGCAATTTTGATTTCGTGTCTCGGTTTATACGGGCTGGTCTCATTCCTCGTGGCATCGAAGACAAAAGAAATCGGTATTCGTAAAGTACTGGGCGCAAAATCGGCGGGTTTGCTTTTTATGTTCGCAAAAGAATTTATACTGCTAATTCTGATCGCCTTCGTCATTTCGGCACCTGTCGCTTATATCCGGATGAAGGGCTGGCTGAGCAATTATGCTTACCATATTCGGCTCGGCGCGGATATATTCTTGATCGCCGTATCGGGAACTATTTTTATCGCATGGATTACGGTAGGCTATACGGCGCTGAAAGCCGCCACTGCGAACCCGGTTAAGTCGCTGAAATACGAATAGCTTTTTCATTACTGGCGCACCGGCAATAGCGGATGATAAAATTGCCGGTATTCATTCCGAAAGGATTAAATAAATATTTGATACGGACGGCTGTCCGGATCTTCCGTAAACTGTTTTAAATCGGAAGATCACGCTTAATTTATACAGACGATACAAAAGACGGGACGGAGACTGATCATGATAAAAAATTATCTTCTAATCGCGCTGAGGAATATAAGGAAGCATAAAACTTATTCGCTTATTAATATAGCCGGACTCGCGGTAGGCATAGCCTGCTGTATCACTATCTTCCTGTTTGTCCGGAACGAGCTGAGCTACGACAGGTTTAACAAACATGCCGACCGGATTTTCCGGGTCCATTTCCATGCTTTTTTTAATTCGAAGGAAACGAACCTGGCGGTAAGCTGCGCTCCTCTTAGATCCGCCTTGCTTCACGACTTTCCCGAAGTAACCGCCGCCGCAAGACTGGTTAATTTCGGATTTC
>JBJKOY010000468.1:0-2151 GCA_046706945.1 Ignavibacteriaceae bacterium
ATGGTCGAGAACCCGGTGTTCGCATACAGGGACGTTCATTATTTCGAATCTACAAACGCCGATTACGCTAACTGGCACAAGCTGGAAACACCTTCCGATAAAAAGGAATGGGGAATGTTCGTCCATACATTTCAAAAGCTTCTGCTTCCCGAGAAGTACTTTAAAAAGCATCCAGAATATTACGCCTTAAGGAACGGCATCAGGGTGCCGGAGCAGCCGTGTTTAAGCAACCCGGACGTACTAAGAATTATGACTGAAAATCTGAAGGAGAGAATGAAGGAGAACCCCGGCGCAGAAATCTGGTCCGTTTCCCAGAACGATAACGATTCATACTGCCAGTGCCCGGAATGCAGAAGGATCGACAGCATAGAAGGTTCGCCTTCAGGTTCGATAATTAATTTCGTAAACAAGATTGCAAAGGAATTTCCCGGTAAGATAATCTCCACGCTTGCTTACCGGTACAGCCGCAAACCGCCGGCTCATATAAGACCGGCAAAGAACGTAAATATCATGCTCTGCACAATTGAATGCTCCAGGACAAAACCGATTAGCTCGGATTCTTCAAGTACCGGCTTCTTAAACGATCTGAAAGCATGGTCCAAAATTACAAAGAATATTTTTCTATGGGATTATGTCGTGCAATTTACCAGCTTAGTAAGTCCATTTCCGAACTTCCAGGTTCTTCAGCCGAATATTAAGCTTTTTGCAAAATACGGGGCGAAGATGATGTTCCAGCAGGGCTCCGGGAACAGCCGCGCTTCCGAGTTCGAGGAACTGCGGTCATATATGATCTCAAAACTTCTTTGGAACCCGGATATTAATTTCGATTCCGTTATGAACGATTTTCTTTCCGGATACTACGGCATCGCCGGGAAATATATCCGCGAATATATAGACACAATGAAGGCCGAGATCGTAAAATCCGGTCTTCAACTTAATCTGTACGGAAGCCCGGTAGACGGGATGGGAAATTATTTATCGCCGCATTTAATGGATTTATATAACCGGCTTTTCGACGAAGCGGAGGCATCGGTTTCGGACGACCCGGAGATTCTCAACAGGGTAAAAATTGCCCGGCTTCCGCTGATATACGCCATGCTCGAACAGGCGAGAGTTATCGGCACCGGGAACCGCGGAATGGTACTAAAAGAGAATAATAATTATATAACAAATCCTAAAATAATTTCGTTGCTTGGGAAATTATATTCGTACACGAAAAATATAAAAGATGTATATTTGAACGAGAAAGGACTAACTCCGGAGACTTATATTAATAGATATAATACAATGCTGTCCAAAACGATGAAGAATCCGCTCGGCCTTTTCAAACCGGTAGAGTTTATAACCTCGCCGAACTGGAAATACCCGGCAAACGGGATAAAATCTTTGACCGACGGAATGCGCGGCGACGTGGACTACCATTTTAACTGGGTAGGCTACGAAGGCAACAATATGGAAGTAATTGTCGATCTTGGAAAATCGACGAAAGTAAGAAAAGTCAGTGCGGACTTCCTGCAGAACTCCTTCTCGTGGATTTTTCTGCCGACGGAATTTAAAGTCGAAGTATCAAACGACGGAAAATTTTTTACAAAAGCCGGAATTGTAAAAAATACCGTCGCGGTAACAAAGGAAGAAACGTTGTCGCCTGAAAATGCTTTTATTAAAAATTTCTCTTGCGAGTTTAATCCGGTAAACGCGAGATATATTAAGGTAACGGCAATCAACAGAGGTATATGCCCGAGATGGCATCCCGGCTACCCTTTCAAAGCATGGATATTCACGGATGAAATTGTAGTGGAGTAAATACAGTTATCAACTTTTTAACCGGAAGTAATTTATTATGAAGAAAACTCAAGCGGCTGTTTTTTTAAAATTTATTTTTACCGCCGTTATTCTTCCTCAAAGCAAAATTTCGCTGGAAGGTAAATGGCAGTTCGCCGTTGATTCGCTGGATGTAGGAATACATGAGAAATGGTTTTTAAAATCATTCGGCGATACGGTAAATCTCCCGGGTTCTATGGCGGAAAACGGGAAGGGAGACGATATCTCGCTGGCAACTCACTGGACGGGCGATATTATCGATTCTTCGTTCTTCAAATCGCCGGAGTACGCACAGTACCGCAAGCCGGGTAACTTTAAAGTCCCGTTTTG
>JBJKOY010000469.1:0-1896 GCA_046706945.1 Ignavibacteriaceae bacterium
TTTGTACGGTGGCGTTGAACGGGGATATGGATCAAAAATCATTATACGACCTGGCCTATAATGTCATAGAGCCGCAGCTTGAACATTTGCCGGGCGTTGCTTTCGCACAGGTGCAGGGAGGTCAAATCAGGGAAATCCACGTAAGCGTGGATAGAAACAGGCTTGAAGCCCTGAACCTTACGCTTCAGGATATTAATGCGGCGGTTTCGAATTCGAATTTAATAGTTCCTTCGGGCGATCTGAAATCGGGAATTTTTGATTACTCCCTAAAAACCGAAAGCCAGTTTAATGTCGTCGAACCGATAGGCAATATAGTGATAAAGACGATCAACGGCGTACCGATAAGAATCAGAGATGTAGCTAAAGTAGAAGACTCTTATCAGGAACAAACGGAAATCGTCAGAACTAACGGCAAGCCCGGAGTAATACTTAGAGTTCAAAAAACTTCGGGGGCGAACACGGTCAACGTGGTAAACGAAGTCGTTTACCAGCTGGCTCATTTAAATGACGTGCCGCTTTCCGTGAAAGCCACTCTCGGTCTCGACCAGAGCATTTATATTAAGCAGTCAATGAACGGTCTAAAGCAGGAGGCGGTTTTAGGCGCAATACTCGCTACTTTTGTTATTATTTTGTTCCTGAGAAACGCTAAGAGCGCTATCATCGTCTTTCTCGCCATCCCGCTGTCGATACTTGTTACGTTTATATTTTTCAGGTTCAGCAGCACCACGCTGAACATTATGACTTTCGGAGGACTGGCGCTGGGCATCGGGAGGCTTGTGGATGATTCGATAGTAGAGCTGGAGGCGATTACAAGGCATTACGGCACAATGTCCGTTGAAAAAACCGGAAAGATTCAGGCAACCCTGGATGCGGCTCTTGAAGTTGCTTCGCCGATCTTTATATCGACCTTAACTACCGTTATAGTTTTCCTTCCGGTAATTTTCCTGACCGGGATTGCAAAGCTTTTGTTTCTGCCTCTAGTAGTTACGATTGCCGTTGCTCTGTTCGCTTCGTTTTTCGTTTCGAGAACGGTTACGCCGTTAATGTGCTACAGATTTTTAGGCGCGGAGCGCGAAGCCGACCCGGATTCGCCCAAACTTTCGCACCGACTCCAGATCAAGGCAAAAAACTTCCTGGATAAAATTGATGATTCTTACCAGGGTGTCTTAACCTGGGCTTTATCGCGGCGTAAAACGGTAATATTTTCCGTAATAGGTTTTGCGGCAATTTCGTTTATGCTGTTTAAGTTCATCGGCACTGAATTTTTCCCTGACACCGATGAAGGCCAGTTTACAATTACGATAAGACTCCCCGTAGGCACCAGGGTGGAAGAAACTCTTAAATTCGTGGAAGGAATTGAAAACATAATTAAAAAGAACGTCCCGGAAGCGCAAACCGTAATTTCCGATATAGGCGTGCCTTCGGGCAGCGGGGGGAAACTATTCGGCAGTAATTCGGGAAGTCACGCCGCTAACGTCAGCGTTTCTTTAATTCCCGCGGACGAAAGGAACCGTTCGGAATTCGAGATAATTAAGATGCTGCGGCCTAAGCTTGCAAGACTTCCGGGAGCCCAGATATTCATTAATCCCGGCGGATTTTTAAGATTCCTCCTTAATTTCGGATCCTCCGCGCCGATTGATGTCGTTATAAGCGGACAGGATTTCGAAACCGCCAACAAATTGGCAAACCGGGTGTCCGATATAGTTAAATCGACTAACGGAGCGACGGACGTACAGATAAGCAGGGAGCTCAACCTGCCTGAATTAAGGATAATAATCGACAGGGTAAAAGCAGGTTCTATGGGAGTAAACGTTCAGCAGATTTCCAATACCATAGCCACGGCCATCAGCGGCAACGTTGCTTCCATATTTACCGATCCTTCCAACGGGAACCAGT
>JBJKOY010000470.1:0-2347 GCA_046706945.1 Ignavibacteriaceae bacterium
AAGTTTCTGCCGCTTTATGTAAGGGACGAAATTCTTCCTTCGGATCCTTTTGAAGTTCTCGATCAGAACGGCGTAGGCCAGCTGGTTAAAATGGGAACCGAGAGAGGCCGTTCGACAAGGCCCGATCTGAAAGTCGGTATTTGCGGCGAGCACGGCGGCGAACCGTCTTCAGTCGAATTCTGCCACAGGGTAGGATTGAATTATGTAAGCTGCTCTCCTTTCAGAGTTCCGATAGCAAGATTGGCTGCCGCCAGGGCGGTTGTTAAAGAGCTTTCCGGAAGAAAAAAAGGAAAGGCAAAAACTTCGAAATCTTCGAAAAAGAAAAAATAAATTAATAAACTCGGGGAGGAGCGGACGGTTCCGCTCTTCTCCGTACAAATAAGCGAAATATATGAGGTAACGAAGAATGAAATTATCAGACTTCAAATATAACTTACCGAAAACCGCCATAGCTAAATATCCGGTGTCTCCGCGGGATAAAGCAAAGCTGATGGTAATAAACAAAGAGACACAGGAAATTGAGAATAAGGCTTTTACCGATGTTGTGGACTATATGGAAAAAGGCGATGTTTTGGTAGTTAATGAAACGCGCGTCTTCCAGGCTAGGCTTTACGGGAAAAAGGAGAAGACAAACGCAAAAATTGAAGTGTTTTTACTTAGGGAATTGAATGCGGATGAATGTATATGGGACGTTATTGTCGATCCTGCCAGAAAAGTAAGGATTGGCAATAAAATTTATTTTAATGATAAATTATGGTGCGAGGTTATCGACAATACAACTTCGAGAGGCAGGACCGTAAGATTCAATCAGCCTGGCAACGTCTTTAAGGCGGTAGAGAAAATAGGGCTTACCCCCCTTCCGCCTTATATAAAAAGGGAACCGGAAAATTCCGATAAAGAGGATTATCAAACCGTTTATGCAAAAATTGACGGCGCCGTTGCCGCTCCTACAGCTGGTCTGCACTTTACCCAGAAACTTCTCCAGAAGATCGAGAAGAAAGGGATACAGGTTGTACCTGTAGTACTTCACATCGGGCTCGGAACGTTTAGATCGGTTGAAGTTGAAGACTTGACAAAGCATAAAATGGATTCTGAATATTATGAAATAAGCGATAAGTCAGCCGAAGTTATTAATAAATCAATAATGTCGAAGCACAACGTGTTTGTTGTCGGCACCAGTACATGCCGCGCGCTCGAAACAAGCGTAACCGCCGACGGGCTGGTTAAGCCTAATATGGGCTGGACTGACAAATTTATATATCCCCCTTATGATTTTAAGATAACCGATAAACTCATAACAAATTTTCATCTGCCGGAATCTACTTTGTTAATGCTGGTCAGTGCGTTTGCGGAAACCGATATAATAATGAAAGCTTATAAAAAAGCATTAAAGGAAAACTACAGGTTTCTCAGTTACGGCGATGCCATGCTTATTTTATGAAAAAATACGCAATTATACCGGCAGGCGGTAAAGGAATTAGGAGCGGTTATGCCGCTCCTAAGCAATATCTGAAATTTGCCGGCAAGGAACTGATCGTATACACTTTGGAAATCTTTCAGCGTAGCCGGCTGGTGGATGAAATAATCATTTCCGCGAAAAATGCCTACTTCCCGCTGCTCGAAAAAATAAAACTTAAATACAAGCTGGATAAAATTTCAAGGATAGTCGAAGGCGGAGAGACAAGGCAGGATTCCGTATTTAACGGCCTGCGGTCTTTAAAAGCAAAGCGGAATGATCTGATCATCGTTCACGATGCAGCGCGACCTCTTCTTCCGGACTCCGTTCTAAACAATGCCGTTTTAACTGCCGAAAAAAAGGGAAATGCCCTGGTTTGTATAAAAACAAGCGATACGCTTATTAAAGGGGAAAAATATGTGGAATCTTACTTCGACAGGGAATCTGTCTACAATGTCCAAACTCCCCAGATATTTAAATACGGGGATTTGACGGAAGCGATGAAAAAAGCGTACAATAATAACTTTTACGGAACAGACGAATCAATGCTTATCAAAAATCTGGGTAAGAAAGTAAACATCGCGGAAGGCTCGCTGCTTAATTTTAAGGTTACCACGGGAGCGGATCTCGAATTATTTAAAAAACTGGTTAAGTATAAGCTATAACATCACTTACGGCATACTCCGGATTACCAAGTTAATATGGAGAGAAATTTTTCGATTATTAATGAATAGCATTCATGTCGCGTATTAGTTAAATGAATACTCGATTGATTATTATCATTGAATATTTGGACTAATATGATTAGGTTAACAAGCACTCAAATTTATTGGTATTTAAAATGCTCATTCTGACCGTAATTATAATTCTTTCATATCTGGTGGGTTCAAT
>JBJKOY010000471.1:0-4898 GCA_046706945.1 Ignavibacteriaceae bacterium
GCGCGCCTTGACATACCGAGCAATTCCGCCGCAATTGTCTGGTTGCCCCCGGCTCTTTTCAAGGCTTCCGCAATTAATGACTCTTCCGTTTCTTTAAGCGTCGGAAACCTTCCCGGAATAAAGATCAATTCATCGGGTTTTGCTTTTGAATCAAGGGGTTTATTATACGAATTCCTGTTTTGATTTAGTTCGTTGATTTTTTGCCTTATGGATTCCAGCGACAGGATACCGGACGAATGCAGGCTTAAAGCGTCGAATATCATTCCCTCGAGTTCGCGCACGTTCCCGGGGAAGGGGTAATTGCTTAAAATTGTATAAAGCTCTTTCGGCACGGTCGGACGCTTTTTGCCCAGCTCCCCGGCTGCCTTTATTATAAAATGATCTATTAAATAAGGAAGGTCTATTTTTCTTTCTCTCAGCGGGGGGATAATTATCTGGTGCGATTTCAGCCTGTAATAAAGATCCTGTCTGAACTTATTACTTTCCTGCATTGACTTGATGTCCCTGTGCGTCGCGACGATTATCCTTGCATCGGACAGCTTTGCGATATCCGAGCCCAACGGATAATACTGCCCGTCCTGCAGCAGTCTAAGCAGTTTAACCTGCGACTCCGTGCTGAGATCTCCTATTTCGTCAAGGAATAAGGTGCCGTCGTCCGCTTTTTCAATCAGACCTTTTCTGTCCGTGTCCGCCCCGGTGAAGGCGCCTTTTCTATGACCGAACAAAGTATCTGAAAAGAAATTATCGTCCACTCCGGCAACGTTAACGGAAACCAGTTCACCTTTTCTTCCGCTTGCCTTGTGAATTGCGCCCGCAAATAATTCTTTGCCGGTTCCTGTTTCGCCGTTAATTAATACCGGGAGATTCGTCTTGGCAATGGCTTCGATATATTTAAAGATGGAGAACATCGTCCCGCAATGAGTGACTATTTCAACAAAGGCCTGGGGATGTTCCAGGTTTTCTTTAAAGAGCGACTGCTTCAGCATTTCATTTTCATTTTTTATTTCAGTCAGCTCCAATCCGCGCTTAATTGTTGTAACCAGACGGGCCTCGTTGACGGGCTTTAACAGGTAATCGAACGCGCCTTCTTTCATGCAGAGCACCGCGCTTTCCACATCGTTTACCGCCGTTATTATTACGACCGGCAGCTGCGGAAATTTAGCAGTTATGCGCGGCAGCAGTTCAGCTCCCGAAATATGAGGCATGTTAATATCGAGTACGACAAGAGAATATTTGTTTTCTTCCAGCTTATGCATTACTTCGCGGCTGTCCCTGCATGTTTCGATGTTTTTAATTCCGTTCGAAGACATCGTGAGCTCCGCGCTCAGTAAAAAATGCTCTTCGTCATCCACAAGCAAAATCGGGTTTGACGGCGATAATATCGGGTTCATTTTAAACTCCTAATTTGATCCGTTTAAAACCGGGATCGATACTTTGGCAACGGTTCCTTTATTCGGCCTGCTCGTAAGGCTCAGCTTTCCGCCGTGACTTTTGACTATATTGTCGGATATCGTCAGACCCAGCCCGGTGCCGCCCATATTTCTTTTAGTGGTAAAAAAAGGATCCCGTATATATTTAAGATCGCTTTCTTTTATGCCGATCCCTTCGTCTTCGACTTTTATTCTTACTTTATTTACCTGGCTGTTGTAGTAGGTCGATACCGTTATTCCTGCCGATTTATCCGGGAGCGATTGGCAGGCGTTTGTTATCAGGTTAATTACTACCTGCTCGAGCTGCTGTATGTTGCCTTTTATCCGGGGCAAGTCGGAACCGTAAATTACTTTGAAATTGCCGGTTGATTTGTTAATTAGATTATTGGTTATCATTACGGCCATTTCCACTGCCGTATTTACGTTAATTAATTCGTCAAGCTTACCGCTGTCCGTCCTTGAATATTCAGTAAGATTCTTAACTATATTCTGGATTCGTTCGGAACCTTTAAGTATACCGTCTATCGACTGGCCTATTTTTTCGGCGGATTTGCTGTAAAGCATTCCTGCAATCGCGAAGTCGCCGTTGTTCGTATAATAATCGTCCAGGATCGGCGTTATGTCTTTCCACAATTTGGCGAACAATTGAATGTTGAGTAATATAAAATTGTTGGGATTATTGATCTCATGCGCGATGCCGGAGACAAGTATTCCGAGCGATGCCATTTTATCCGCCTGAATTAGTTGCTGTTTCCTCAGAGCTGCGGCAGTTTCCGCGTGTTTAAGGACCGTTATGTCATTAATCAGCCCGTCGTAAGCAAGGGGATAACCGAACTCGTCTTTTGTAATCACGATCGTGTTTTTCACCCACCTTACGGAGCCGTCCCTGTGAATAATTCTGTGAATAACGGGAGCAACCTCCTTGCCTTCGAGCGCGTAGCTTGCCTGTAAAAGTACTTTTTTCCTGTCTTTTTTGTGAACCATTCTGTACCAGAGATCGGGGTCCTTATTATAATCTTCCGAAGTGTAGCCGGTAACCGAAACGCATCCCGGGCCGTGAAAAGTATCAACCGCTACGCCGTTCCTAATAGTAACGGTATATATATAATCGGTTAAATAATTAATTAATTTTTCGTAACGTTTTTCTATTTCCATTGTTTTTCCGTAAAATCGTTATAAAAGCAAAAAGCGTTTGAGTATGCCTCAAAAATATAAAAATCTTTATTGAATTGTTGTAAGCCGTTCGGTCAGCCTGGTCAAACGTAAGAAATGATTTAAAATCGGGAGCCGTCATCAAATAATTTTATGCCGGAAATTATTTAAGACAACTCCCGTTTAATTTAAACCGCCGGGGGAGTATTGAGTTTTTTTAATTCGGAGTGAAGCTCTTCGTCGGTAAGATGATGTTCTTTTAAATTTCCGGAGAAGTAAGCTTCGTAAGCCGACATATCGAAAAATCCGTGCCCGCTCAGGTTGAACAGGATAGTTTTGGAAATTCCCTCTTCTTTAGCGGCCAGCGCTTCTTTAACCGCACAGGCTATAGCGTGCGTAGATTCCGGAGCGGGTATTATCCCTTCCGTTCTGGCGAATTTAACACCGGCATCGAAACATTCAAGCTGGTGGAATGCCTGGGCTTCAATAAGTTTATCTTTGAGAAGCTGGCTTACTATAACTCCCGCCCCGTGGTATCTTAATCCGCCCGCATGGATAGGTGCGGGTACAAAAGTATGTCCCAGCGTGTACATCGGCAGCAGGGGCGTGAGTCCTACCGTATCCCCGAAATCGTATCTGAACTCCCCTTTGGTTAGTTTCGGGCACGATGACGGTTCGGCGGCAATAAATCTTATTTTTTTCCCTTCGGTAAGATTTAATCTTAAAAACGGAAGCGCGAGGCCGGAAAAATTGGATCCGCCGCCGAAGCATCCGATGACAATATCAGGGAAATCCCCGGCCAGTTCCATTTGTTTTACTGCTTCTTCTCCTATTACCGTTTGGTGCATCAGCACATGATTAAGCACGCTTCCCAGGGAATATTTTGTATCCTCGTTTGTCGCAGCTCTTTCAACGGCTTCCGATATTGCTATACCGAGGCTGCCCGGAGAATCTGGATCCTCGGCAAGAACTTTTCGTCCGGCCTCGGTTTTGTTTGTCGGAGAAGAATACACTTTGGCTCCCCACGTATTCATCATCAGCTTTCTGTAAGGTTTTTGCTCGTAGCTCACTCTAACCATGTATACTTCCAGGTCGATTCCGAATATCTGGCAGGCATAGCTCAATGCGCTTCCCCATTGCCCGGCGCCGGTTTCCGTGGTTAATCTTTTTACGCCTTCCTGCTTGTTATAATATGCCTGAGCAACCGCCGTATTCGGCATATGGGAGCCTGCCGGACTTACGCCTTCGTACTTGTAATATATCTTCGCCGGCGTATCGAGAAGCTTCTCGAGATGATATGCCCTGTAAACCGGGGACGGTCGCCATATCTTGTAGATGTCCAGCACTTCATCCGGAATTTCAATCCATCTTTCTTTGGATACTTCCTGTTTTATTAATTCCATCGGGAAAATAGGAGCCAGATCTTCCGGACCTATCGGCTTGTTGGTTCCGGGATGAAGAGGAGGTAAACACGGATTAGGTAAATCAGCCTGGATGTTGTACCATCTTGTAGGCATTTCCTTTTCCGACAAGAGAATTTTTTTGTGTGTTTCCATTTTTAAATCTTAATTTATGTTTCTGAATAATTTATAAATGTTGAGTATACCCTACCTTGCAAAAATGTCCCGTTGATCGTTAAAAATCCGTTGCATAAAAATCCCGCCGGGCTTAAAGTATTTAATTATCAACGAGACAAAACCGAAAGTAAAAAAATTAATAGATAAATGGAAGGATAATTTTACACAATAAAATAAAACCCCTCGTGAAGAGGGGCCTGAGGAGGATGAACCAATGTTTTGCATCGGTAGACAAAACATTGAAGACCTTTAAATCGTAATCCCGAATATTAAATAAAGCAGCGAAGTATTCGGATTATAAATTAACGACGCCGTTGCGGGAATGCTGAACTTATCGGTTACGGTTATTGTTTTAGTAAAGGTAAAGCCGGTATTAATAAATGAAAACTTGTCCGTCCCGTATTCCGCGCTTTTGCCTCCGGAGGCTCCGGCAAAAACGGTGATCCCTACATCGCCGACCGTAAACGGATAACCGATCTGGAAGTAGGAAGATTTATTCGGATCGTTGTACAAGTTATAGTAGCCTGAAACGGCTATCGGGAAGGATGAAGGACCGCTGTAGCTTAAACCGCCTTCGAGTGTATGGGCTCCGTTTCCGTTATTTTTATAATTCGAATATTTCAGTCCCGCATACGGGAAGAAATAATCGGTGTATATTACGGAAAAGCTTCCCGCGCTGGTTTGAACCGCATATGAGGCCCAAAGATCCGATTCCGAATAAACGCCTCCCGGCGTTCCC
>JBJKOY010000472.1:0-1781 GCA_046706945.1 Ignavibacteriaceae bacterium
CCTCGCTGTTTACCATTCCTGATAAACTGACGGAGACGTACGGTAAAAAAGCCGGACTTTTTGCGGCAGTGCTGGTTTTTATCCTTGTTTCACCCGCCCCTTACCTGCTTATGACCGCAAACCTAATCTCGCTGATTTTCGGTACAGGACTTCTTGTAAGTTTGATAATAGGGATCCTGCTCTCGGTATCGTATTTGTTCAAAGGAGGTTTTAAATCGAATATTTATGCCGATGCAATACAGTTTTTCGTGATGTTCGGCGGTTTTATATTGATCTTAATTTTCGCAGTCTCCGCTTACGGCGGTTACGGGTATCTTAAAACAAATTTACCGGCGAATCATTTGAAACTGACCGGCGGCGCCTCGCCGACTTTTCTTATAGTCTGGTTTTTAATCGCATTATGGACATTTGCGGATCCCGGTTTCCACCAGAGATGCTATTCTGCAAAAACCGGGGATACCGCAGTTAAAGGTATTTTGATCTCCATTGTACTTTGGGCTTTGTTCGATTTTTTAACCACATCCACCGGCCTTTACGCCAGGGCCGCAATCCCGGGTTTAAGAAGACCGGTTCTGTCGTTTCCGATCCTTGCTCAAAAAGTGCTCGGCCCGGGATTTAAAGGCATATTTTACGCGGCGCTATTTGCGACCATAATGTCTACCCTGAACAGCTTTTTTTTCCTTAGCGCAACTACAATAGGAAGAGATTTTATCTACAGAATCTCAAATAGTTCCAAGGATATGAGATTAAAAAAATATACTATATACGGGCTTGTAATTTCGGGAATAGTTTCCGTCGTCATCTGCTTCACCATTCCCTCCGTTATTGAAATATGGTACACAGTAGGATCATTGTGTATCCCTGCCATCATTTTACCCGTTGTAGGCTCGTATTACCCTAAGCTGAGGATAGACAGCAACGTTGTATTTACGGAAATGGTAACCGCCGTTACCGTAAGCACGGCATGGTATTTTATACGGGACAGTCTGGGAAATATTGCCGTTTTATCGGAAGTGGAACCGATGCTGGTCGGTCTGTTTTTTGCTTCCGCTATTCATCTTTACGGGATGGCGAAGAGGTCCCTTTCTTACGAACGAGGGACATAACAACGGAGAGGACGAGCGTTAAGATTATCACTGCCAGTGACAAATGCGTGGGGATGGAATAAAATTCGGAGACCATCATTTTTACTCCGACGAAAAACAGAATAATAGCCACTCCGTACTTCAAAAAACGAAACATATCGACAATCCCCGCCAGCGCAAAATAAAGCGATCTTAATCCGAGTATCGCAAATATATTTGAAGTAATTATTATAAAAGGATCTCTGGTAATTGCTATTACCGCGGGAATTGAATCGACGGCAAACACAATATCGCTGGATTCTATTAAAACCAGAGTCAACAGCAGGGAAGTGACGAATATTTTTCCGTCCTTTTTTACGAAGAATTTCCTCCCTTCGTAATTCGTGAGGACATTGAAATATTTTCCGATTATTTTTATGAAAGGATTCTTTTCGTAATCGATTTTCTGTTCTCCGCCGAAGGCCATTTTATAAGCTGCGAATAAAAGTATCAGACCGAATAAATAGATTATCGGGTGAAAAAGATTTATAAGACCGACTCCGGCCATTATGAAAATTATCCTGAATATTATCGCGCTTAAGATGCCCCATTTTAAAACGTGCGGCTGGTTCTTTTCGGAAACGTTCATTACTCCGAAAATCAGGAGAAATACGAACAGGTTATCTACGGAAAGGGAGTATTCTATTAAGTAGCCGG
>JBJKOY010000473.1:0-6037 GCA_046706945.1 Ignavibacteriaceae bacterium
GTGGACGGAAGCTTAGCTGCCGGGTATCATACGGTCGACTTCAACGCGTCGAACCTGGCCTCCGGCGTATACTTCTACAGGCTGCAGGCCGGAGATTTCAGCAGCGTTAAAAAGTTAATGCTCCTGAAGTAATACTCTAATGCAGGTATAGCCTGCCCTCCGGCAGGCTATATCCGAAGATAGGTTTCATTAAGACCGAATAGGTTCAAGGAACAGTCTTACGGCCGCCGCCCTTTAAAATGCTATTTCCGGAAAAAGGGAGGCGGTCATTCTTTTGAAAGACCGCCGGTGCGTTACAGGGATATGAGACGATATTTTAGGCAGGCTTTCGGAATAAAAGGATAAAGAAATAAATGGAAAAGTTATTTTCCCTGTCGACGGAAGTTATTTCCGGTAATTTTTATCTTACATTTAACGACACATCAATTAATTTATTTACGGGGAGAGGATGAAAAATTTTCTACTAGTTTTTTCCGATTATTGTATCAAATATTTTTTGCGTCTTTCTATTGCGGCGGTTCTGTCGATGACGTTGTCTATACAGTCGCCTGCCCAGTCGGATACGATTCAAACAAACGTACCCGCGTTAAAAACCGTGTATGCGCATGATTTTTATATCGGCTGCATTCTTTCATACAGGAATATCGGCTTTCCTACGGACCCGTATGTTCCCGGCCAGTCGAATGTAGCAACTCCTAACGGGGGATATTTGGTAAAATTCCAAATGAACAGCATGTCTCCCGGGAATAATATGAAGCCGCAGTATACGGTCGATATAACGTCGAGCGCAGCCGCTTATGCAGCCGCTGCCGACAGCTCTGCAAAAGATTCTATCAACACCCACCCGGTTGTAAGATTCAACGGTGATATGATTGCGCAGCTTAACTGGGCAAAAAGACAGGGCTTTACGTTCCGCGGACATACGCTGGTATGGCATAACCAGACTCCCACCCAATTCTTCCGTACCGGATATACAAGCACGGGCGCATATTTGACAAAAGATAAAATGAAAGTCCGTCTTGAAAACTATATAAAAAGCATAATAAGTTCCATCCATGCCGGCTGGCCGGGACTGCTGTCCGCAATCGACGTAGTTAACGAAGCTATCGACGACAACACTCATAAAGTCCGCACATCGGGCAACGAGTGGTATACGGTTTTCGGGGATTCCACATACATTGCGGACGCTTTTCAATTTGCGCGTAAATATACGGAGCAGTTCGGCGAGAACCGGATTAAGCTTTATTATAACGATTACAATACCGGCAATCCCGCGAAGGCCGACGGAATCGTCAGGCTTTTAACTCCCATTTACCTGGCCGGGAACCTCGACGGAATAGGCATGCAGAATCATAACAGTCTTACCTCGCCTTCGGCACAGGCTTTTATAGATACGTACAATAAGTTCGAAAAGATCTGCAGCGAGATGGCCGTTACGGAACTGGATGTTACAACGGGCAGCGCGAACCCTTCGGCAGCGGTGCTGGCGCAGCAGGCAAACCAATACGGGCAGCTGTTCAAATGTTTTGTCGAACGCAGCTATTTCTCGGGAAGGGGTAAAATTATAAACGTTACAAAAGACGGTCTGAACGATGCATATACTTTTAAGACCAACCAGTCGTCTTCACTCTGGGACGCGAACAATCAATGCAAGCCTGCTTTTTATGCGGCGGCCGAAGTCGGTATTAATTACAACGCGCTTGATTCTTTGATAGCGCTGGCGGATACTCTGAAAGAAATTAATTACACTGCCGATTCGTGGTCCCGGCTTTCGGAAGCTTTGGCACTTGCCGGGAATGCAATGGCACAAAACTATTCAGTTAACACATCGGCTGCCGGCGCGCTTGCAGGGGCCAAGGACAGTCTTGAAGCCTCTATAAACGGACTTGCGGAAGCGGCAACAGGAATAAATGTTTCTAAAAACAACAGCCCG
The DNA here is from genome assembly GCA_046706945.1 of Ignavibacteriaceae bacterium. GTDB lineage: Bacteria > Bacteroidota > Ignavibacteria > Ignavibacteriales > Ignavibacteriaceae > FEN-1297. Next base: position 1,934 of record JBJKOY010000473.1, read on the forward strand.
GCATCTTTTTCGCTCGGCCAGAATTATCCCAACCCTTTCAATCCGACTACTAATATAACTTACAATATATCCGAAACATCAAGAGTAATCCTGGAGGTTTACGATATGCTAGGAAGACGCGTGAGAACTTTGGTGAACGAGATTAAGGCGCCGGGCAGATATTCGGCGGCTTTCAACGCATCGAATATGGCAAGCGGAACATATATCTGCCGATTGAACGCCGGTAATTATACAAGCGTAAAAAAAATGCTGCTTTTAAAATGAGTCGTATTCTAAGTGACACTGATATAAATTATAATAAAAAATATACGGACGGTTATGAAAAACATTGTACACAAATTTGTCAACCTCAGCGGGATAATAATTCTTCCTGTCCTCCTGCTGTCATTATTTCCCAGCGAATTAACAGCACAGACATTGATAGTTAAGGGGCAAATAACTGCTGCGAACATGCCGGTTAGATACGCGTATGTCAGCTTTGCTGATAATTCCAACCCGAGCGCGAAATTCTCGGCCGAAACCGATACGGCCGGCAATTTCAGTATTAATTTAATTACTTCGGTGAATCGGGGTAACGAAGTTCCGTCGAATTTCAAACTTGAACAGAACTATCCCAATCCTTTCAAGACGTCCACCGAGATACCTTATAAGCTCGACAAGCAGTCGGACGTACAGGTTACGATATACGATATTCTCGGAAGGGTAGTAAGAAAATTTTCCGCGGGATCTCAGAATGCCGGAAACTACAGGATATTATGGAACGGCAGAAACAATTACGGCGAAAAGGTTGCCGCCGGAATTTACTTCTACGCGCTGAAGGCGGACGGCCGCATGCTGGTAAAGAAAATGGTTTACGGCACGTCGGGAAGCAGCGGTATGACAGCGCCGGTTCAGATACTTTCCTCGCAGGCATCAAACCCTGATAGAAGAGCGGCACTTTCCGTGCAAAGCGAATCATATACGGTTACGGTTGAGAATACGGACAGTACCCTGCCAGCCGTAAGCACCCAGCAGTTTACCGACGTGAACGTTCAGGACGATACTACGCTGGACTTTGCGGTCAGCAGTGAAACGGTAGCGACGGTTTATATCGACAGTACACAGCAGATAATACGCGGATACGGCGGCGCCAATATCCTTGTCTTCAGGCCGGATATGACGCCCGCGGAGGTAAACACTGCTTTCGGAAACGGTCCCGGGCAGCTCGGGTTTACTATACTCCGCATAAGCATCCCTTCTTCGGGAAACACAAGCGATTTCGCGGCCGATGTTCCGACTGCAAAATTAGCGGAATCTCTCGGCGCAAAGGTATTCGCTACACCCTGGTCGCCGCCTGCATCTATGAAAACCAACAACAGTACCGTGGGCGGGTACCTGGATACGGCTCATTATGCCGACTTTGCAGCTTATTTAAAATCATTTGCCGACTATATGGCCGGCCAAGGCGCTCCCATGTACGCAATCTCAATACAGAATGAACCGGATGCAAACGTAAACTACTTGTCGTGCTACTGGACTGCCGACGATTTTCTTAATTTCTGCAAGAATAACGCTCAAACAATCGGCACCAGGATAATGATGCCGGAATCCGAAAGTTTTGTCCATGCGTTGTCTGACCCTACGCTGGAAGATTCGACGGCTGCGTCTCACGTCGCAATCATCGGAGGTCATATATACGGCGGCGGACTCGGGCCTTATCCCCTGGCAAAAAGCAAGGGTAAAGACCTTTGGATGACCGAACACCTTGACACGGATACAACGTGGGCTCACGTCCTAGGCACCGGGATGGAAATTAATAACTGCATGAATGCCGGGATGAACGCTTATGTATGGTGGTATTTAGTAAGGTTCTACGGGCCGATCGACGACGGTACCGACCGCGCCCCGGCCGGTTCCGTGACCAAACGCGGCTATGTAATGTCCCAATTTTCAAAATTCATTCGTCCCGGTTACTATAAAGTAGAAAGTTCATCGTCGCCGCAGAGGAATGTTTACATGAGCGCATATAGAGATTCTTCTTCTTCGAAATTGGTTATAGTCGCCATTAACAACAGTACGGCAACCGTCTACCAGACTTTTTCCGTTGAAAACGGTTCGATGTCTTCTTTTACGCCGTATACAACTTCGCAGACAGAGAATGTCAAAGAAGGGAATACAATTAAGGCGGCAGACGGCCGGTTTACGTGTGTACTGGAGCCTTCGAGCATTACTACTTTCGTATCCAATTAAATTTACAGTAAATATTTTAATAATTAAATTAGAGATATGAAAAGTATTAGAAATAAATTCTTTACTGCGGTTGAAATTATTTTTCTGTTTGTTCTAATAACGTTTACGCCTGAGGCTCAAACAAACTTGCCGGGGAATAACAATTTCCCTCATCTTGAAAAACACGGTTCAACTATGCAGCTTATCGTAAACGGCAAGCCTTATTTAATGCTTGCAGGCGAGACCGGAAACTCCAGCGCGTCGGACGTTAAGTACATGGACGCGATCTGGCCGAAGATCGTTAAGATGCATTTGAATACGCTGGTAGTACCCGTTTACTGGGAACTTACGGAGCCGAAAGAAGGGGAATTTAATTTTACTCTTGTCGACAGCATTATTACGGCCGCAAGGCATTATAATATTAAACTGGTATTCCTCTGGTTCGGCACGTGGAAGAACAGCATGTCGTGCTATGCGCCTTTCTGGATAAAGAACGACGAAGCAAGATTTCCGAGGGCGAGGGAAAAAGACGGCACGGCCGAGGATATTTTGACGGCGTTCAGTAAAACGAACCGCGATGCGGACGCACGCGCATTTTCGGCCTTAATGAAGCACATTCGCGGATTCGACGAAAAAGAACAGACCGTTGTGCTCGTCCAGGTGGAAAACGAAATAGGCATGATCCCGGACGCAAGGGATTACTGCAAAAGAGCCGAAGAAGCTTTCAATGCCGAGGTCCCGGAAGCATTTATAAATTACCTCGAAAAAAACAAAGACAATCTGAACCGTTACCTTTACGACATATGGGAGAAAAACGGTTTTAAGACCCGCGGCAGCTGGGAAGAAATATTCGGACGCGGCTTAAGTACCGATGAAATATTTACTGCCTGGAATTTCGCAAGGTACGCGGACAACGTTGCGGCAGCCGGTAAAAAAGAATACCCTCTGCCCATGTACGTTAACGCGGCATTGATCAGGCCGGGGTATAAACCGGGACAGTATCCGAGCGGGGGACCTTTGCCGCATCTTATGGATATCTGGAAAGCCGCGGCTCCCGATATCGATTTCATGGCGCCCGATATATACTTTAAAGATTTTGCGGAGTGGGTATCCAAGTTCGACGTGCCCGCAGGGAAGCCGGGTCAAATGTACAACCAATTTTTTATACCCGAAGCCGCCAACAATCAAAGCGTTGTAAACGCATACTACGCTATCGCACAGCATAACGTAATGGGCTACAGCCCGTTCTCGATCGAGTCACTGGCCGATCCGTCCGACAACCAGGTATCGAAGGGATACGGCGTGCTGGAGCAGCTTACCCCGTTAATATTATCCAACCAGGGTGAAGGAACGATGGCCGGGGTTATCCTGGACAGCGCCGACCAGAAAGCGGAAATAAAACTGGGCGACTATATATTTATTGTGCACCACGAATACAGCTGGCCTTACGCCCCCAAGACAGAAGGCAAGAGCCCGAGGTACGGAGGGATGATAATAATGGTATCGCCCGACGAATTTTATGTTGCCGGAAGAGGGATGGTTATTACGTTTAAAACAGTTAAAGACGACGGCACCCGCCAATGGCGGGCCGGTATCGGGAGCATTGACGAAGGAAAATTTGTCGACGGTAAATGGGTTCCCGGTCTCCGGCTTAACGGCGACCAGAGTCATCAGGGCCGCCATATGGATTTGCCCGGAGATACTTACAGTATTCAGAAGGTTAAGCTGTATCAATATAAATAGTGACGGATACTGGATTCTGGATGCTGGATACTAGATTCTGGAAACTGGATACTCGATGCTTGATTCCGGATTCCGGAATCATCAATCCGTAGGAAGGATGGAGTCGTATTGTGGGTGGTCGGCGGTTGGCGGTAGGTCGTCAATCGACAATCA
>JBJKOY010000474.1:0-7100 GCA_046706945.1 Ignavibacteriaceae bacterium
AGCCGGAACTAAAAGCAGGCTCCGAATACTGGCTTAATCTCAGGGTCCGTCTGAAAGACGGAAATTTTTGGGCGGAAAAAGGATTTACCGTGGCATGGGATCAGTTCAAGATGCCGTGGGCTGTTGCTCCCGCGCCTCCGGCCGATTTAAGCAAAGCAGGGACCGTTAAGACCGACCGGTCCGGCGATGCTGTTGTTGTAAGCGGGGAAGGATTCAAAGTAAGCATCAGCAAGAAAGACGGTTCGTTAACAAGCTACAACTGGAAGGGTAATGAATTAATAAGCGGCCCGCTTCAGCCTAATTTCTGGCGTGCGCCGACGGACAACGACATCGCCGGATTTCGCGGATCGCTTGATGCCTGGAAGCAAGCCGGTCCCGGCAGAACAGTCGGCGAGGTTAGCGTAACCCAGCCCGATCCGAAGAAAGCCGTAATAACGGTCAACGGCTCAATTCCGGTAGGTAATTCTACTTGGAAGGCCGTATATACGGTTTACGGGAACGGCGTAGTAAAAATTGCGCAGCAGTTGTTCCCCTCGGATAATGTTCCGCCGGATATTCCGAAGGTAGGGACGGAAATGCGTATTCCCGAGGAGTACGGCGAAATGACCTGGTACGGGAGAGGCCCCTGGGCAAATTACCAGGACAAGCAGACCGGGGCAATTATCGGAATATATTCCGGTCAGGTGGACAGCCTGTGGACAGACTACGTTCGACCGCAGGAAAACGGGAACCGATGCGATGTCCGCTGGGTTGCGTTTACAAACAAGAACGGGGAAGGATTATTGGCGGCGGGCGACTCAACCCTGAGCATAAGCGCATGGCCGTATTCGCTCCGGGACCTTGAGCAGGCCAAACATATCGACGATCTTCCTCATCGTAATTTTATCACAGTGAACCTGGACGACAAACAGATGGGTGTGGGAGGTATAAATACATGGAGTCCCGAAGCGAGACCGGCGCCGCAGTTCCGTTTGCCTACTTCTTGTTCTTATAATTATGAATTTTATTTAATGCCTTATAATTCCGGGATGGGTTCCATGGATAATACGGTAAAAAATAACATACCAAATTAATCGTATGAAAGAGACAATAATGCAAAAACAAATGAATAACAGAATTGTATTTATTAAAATTATTTCGGCAGCCGTCGTTTTGTTCATTTGCGCCGGCCCGCTGAGGGCGCAGGAGACCGTTTATAAAAATTTCCATCCGGGTCAGGTATGGCTGGATACAAGCGGTAAAGTTATTAATGCCCACGGCGGCGGTTTTCTCTATTATGACGGAACGTACTACTGGTTCGGCGAACACAAAATCGCCGGACCTGAAGGGAATAGAGCTATGGTGGGCGTTCACGTTTATTCTTCGAAAGATTTATACAATTGGACGGACCGCGGGATCGCCCTGCATGTTTCCGATGATCCCAACAGTGAGATAGTGAAGGGATGCGTGATTGAGAGACCTAAAGTAGTCTACAATAGAAAGACCGGCAAGTTTGTAATGTGGTTCCATCTTGAACTGAAAGGCAGGGGATATTCGGCGGCGCGGGCCGGCGTAGCTGTTTCCGATAATGTTACCGGGCCGTATACCTATTTGCGTTCTTACAGGCCTAACGCCGGCAAGTGGCCGGTTAATGCTGACGCAAAAGACACCACCGCAGCCGCGGGGGGAGATTCTACATTATTAAAACTTCCCGGTGAAGAAAGAGCCAAGGCCGGCTATTTCCTTAGACGCGATTTTCCGGGCGGACAAATGGCAAGAGATATGACGGTTTTCCAGGAAGGCGACAAGGCGTATCTGATTTATGCCGCGGAAGAAAATTATACAATGAATATCGCAGAATTGAGCGACGATTACACGTCGTTCACGGGCAGATGGTGCCGGCTTTTGATCGGCGAACACAACGAAGCGCCTGCAATGTTCAAACACGGCGGGAAATATTATCTTATAACATCGGGCTGTACGGGCTGGGCGCCGAATGCCGCCCGCTCTGCCGTTGCTTCGTCTATATGGGGGCCGTGGAAAAATCTCGGCAATCCGTGCGTCGGACCCGACAGCGCGCTTACTTTTCATTCGCAAAGTACGTATGTCCTGAAAGTTCACGGAAAGAAAAATGCGTTCATCTTTATGTCGGACAGATGGGAGCCTAAAAATCCTATCGACGGAAGATACATATGGCTGCCTATTCAGTTTAATAAAGAAGGCAAGATTGTACTTAAATGGAGAAACGAATGGAATCTAAGTTTCTTTAATAAGAATTAGAACAATGCTTTCGAATATAAAAAATACAAAATGCAAGGAGTTATGATTAAAGGAAAAAAACTGATCCTTGTTGCGGTTGCATAAATTTTTATAAATGAAATTAGGGATGAAATAAAATGAAACTATTTATGACCGTTTTGTTTCTTTTGACGACGGTGGCCGTCGGCTTATCTCAGCATTCCGAATTAATTACTAATATATCTCACAGAGATAAAATAAGCCTTAACGGTAAGTGGAGGATAATAATAGACCCTTATGAAGTCGGTTATTACAATTACCGGTATAAGCCGAGAGCGGACGGCTACTTCCTTGATAAACATGCTAAGAGCAAAAGCGATTTGGTGGAATATAATTTCGATAAGTCGGAAACCCTGGAAGTCCCGGGCGACTGGAACACTCAGAAGAAGGAACTTTTCCTTTACGAGGGTACGATCTGGTATAAAAAATCTTTTAATTATAATGTTAAACCGGGCGTAAGAACATTCCTTTATTTCGGGGCCGCAAATTACGACGCTATTGTTTATCTGAACGGCCATGAGCTGGGCGAGCATATAGGAGGATTTACTTCATTCGATTTTGAGGCAACGAAATATTTGCAGGACGGAAGCAACTTTGTCGTGGTAAAAGTCGACGACAAAAGGCTTAGAGACGGCGTGCCTACTTTAGATACCGATTGGTGGAATTACGGGGGCCTGACCAGCGACGTGTACCTTGTGGAAGAGCCGGAAACATTTATCCAGGATTATTTTATACAATTGAAAAAAGGATCGCTGGACGAAATCGGCGGGTGGGTAAAGCTTAACGGAATCGCAAAGAAACAGGATATAGATATTCAAATACCTGGCGCCGGTATAAATAAAAAATTCACGACTGACGACGACGGAACCGCAAAAATTAATTTTAATGCAAAATTAAAATTGTGGTCCCCCGGCGATCCGTATTTGTACGGTGTTAATATTATTTCAAATACGGATACTGTTAAAGATGAAATAGGGTTCAGATCGATTGAGACCAAGGGAACGGAGCTTCTGCTGAATAAGAAGCCGATATTCCTGCGGGGAGTTTCCATGCACGAAGAAGCTCCCTTCACTTCGGGACGGGCATATAATGCGGCCCAGGACCGTACCTTGTTAAACTGGGCAAAAGAACTGGGATGTAATTATGTCCGCCTGGCTCATTATCCCTACAACGAAGATATGATAAGAGAAGCCGAAAAAATGGGAATATTAATCTGGTCGGAGATCCCGGTTTACTGGACAATCCAATGGACAAATAAAAGTACACTTGACAATGCGCTGAATCAATTGACCGAGATGATAACTAGGGATAAGAATAGGGCCCCGGTAATTATCTGGTCTATGGCGAACGAAACACCTAGAAGCGACGCGAGATTAGAGTTCTTGAAAACGTTGATCGACAGCGCGCGGATCTTGGACCCGACAAGGCTGATAACGGCGGCTACCGAAACCAATTACGGCATTGACAGCGTCGTCATAAACGATCCCTTGTGCAAATACCTGGATGTTATCGGAGTTAACGAATATATCGGCTGGTATTCCGGGGCACCGGAAGACGCGCTCAGGAAAGTATGGACAACCGAATACGACAAGCCGTTAATAATAAGCGAGTTCGGCGCCGCTGCCCTGTACGGGTACCACGGAGATAAAGATACGAGGTGGACCGAAGAATACCAGGCTAATGTTTATAAGTATCAAATCGAAATGCTCAGGAAAATTTCTTTTTTAAGGGGGATAAGTCCGTGGGTATTAATGGATTTCAGGTCGCCCAGGAGACCTTTGCCTTATTTCCAGGATTTCTTCAACAGAAAAGGATTGATCTCCAACCGCGGCGAAAAGAAGGAAGCGTTTTATGTATTAAAAGATTTTTATGAAAGTCTTAAATCGAAAAACAAATAAAACTGAAATAATGCCGGATATAGTATGCGTATTCTATTATTCTTTTACCGATCGGCCGTTCGCAGGAAATGAGCCGATTTAATTCGGATAATATATTTAATCAATAATACGGGGACATAAAAAGATGTTAAATATATCTTTGAACTTTATAATAAACGCAATTCGAAAAATTAAATTGCCTTTTCCATCGGTTACCGTTATTTGCGTCTTTGCCTTGATATCGACGTTATCTCTTTCTCCAAAAATCCCGCCGAGCCATACTTTCGAAATCGGAAAGGACAGTTTCCTGCTTGACGGAAAGCCTTTTCAAATACGCTGCGGCGAACTGCACTTCGCCAGGGTGCCCAGGGAATACTGGCGTCACCGGATTAAAATGATGAAAGCATTGGGAATGAATACGGTTTGCGCATACCTGTTCTGGAATTACCACGAAAGAACTCCGGGCGTGTTCAAGTGGGACGGACAGGCGGACGTTGCCGAGTTCTGCAGGATCGCCCAGGAAGAAGGACTGTGGGTTATTCTCCGCCCCGGCCCGTATGTCTGCGCCGAATGGGAAATGGGCGGTCTGCCCTGGTGGCTGCTGAAAAACGATAATATAAAGCTGCGGACAAAAGATCCGCTGTATATAAATGCCGCGCGAAGATACTTAAAAGAAGTGGGCCGCGTTCTGGCGCCGTTGCAGATAACCGAAGGCGGGCCGATAATAATGGTGCAGGTAGAGAACGAGTACGGGTTTTACGCGGACGATGCGGAATTCATGGGTCTTATGAGAAACGCGGTTGCCGATGCGGGTTTCAACGTTCCTCTTTTTGCCTGCAACCCGCCGTATTATTTGAAAAGAGGCTACCGTAAAGACCTGTTCCAGGTAGTGAACTTCGGATCAAATCCCGAGCAGTCGTTCAAAGCGCTGCGCCAGGTACTGCCCGAAGGACCCTTGATGTGCGGGGAGTTCTACTCCGGCTGGTTCGATACCTGGGGCGCACCGCATACTTTCGGGAATACCGACCGGTATCTGAAGGATATGGAGTACATGTTAAAGACAGGGGCATCGTTCAGCATCTATATGGCGCACGGCGGAACAACGTTCGGCTTCTGGTCCGGTGCGGACAGACCTTTTAAGCCAGATGCTTCCAGTTACGATTACGGCGCCCCGGTCAGCGAAGCCGGATGGACTACGGACAAGTTTTTCCAGACGCGCAATTTAATTTCAAAATATCTTATGCCCGGAGAATCTCCTTTGCCGGACCCGCCGGCGCCGAATCCCGTAATTACATTCCCGTCACTTAGGCTGTCCGAGTTCGCGCCTATTTTTAATAACCTGCCTAAACCTGTTGTTACCGGCAATCCCGAAACGATGGAATACTACGATCAGGCCAGGGGCAGCATTCTTTACAGGACGGTGCTTCCTGCCGGACCGGAATGCACATTTAAAGCTGGCGCCGTTCACGACTTTGCATGGGTCTTCGCCGACGGTAAAAAGCTGGGAGTGATGGACAGGCGGAAACAGAACTTTAAAATAACGATTCCCGCCAGAGATAAAGAAATAACAATCGACATATTCGTTCATGCTATGGGAAGAGTAAACTTCGGGCTGGAAATTCACGACAGGAAGGGACTTATCGTACCGGTCCGGTTTTTAGGCAAGGACAATAATCCTGTCCCTGTAAAAGAATGGCGGGTTTACAATCTATCCTACTCGGATGACTGGCTTAATAATCTGAAGTTTGAAAAAACGGAGTCGGCCCGGCCGGTTCCGGGGGTTTGGTTGGGTGAAATAAATATTAATAAAACCGGCGATGTTTTCCTTGACGTAAGCAAATGGGGAAAAGGCGTTGTATGGGTAAACGGACACTGCCTAGGACGCTACTGGAATATAGGGCCTACCCAAACAATGTACATTCCCGGTCCGTGGCTGAAACAAGGCGCAAACAAAGTCTTTGTCTTGGATCTGTTGGGCCCGGAAGAGCCCGTTCTCCGGGGGCTCGATAAGCCGATACTGAATGAGCTCCGGCCGGGCATGGACTTTACCGTTTCGAAACGACGGGATGTAAATTTCGACGTTAAAAACCTGAAGCCCGATATAAAAGGAGAATTTTCGCCCGGAGACATAGCTCAAACGGTAAAGCTGCCGGCTTCCGCAAAGGGTCGATATTTTTGTATCGAGGCCCTGAGTTCCTTCGACGAAAAACCATCGGCGGCAATTGCCGAACTGGATATTCTGGACCCGGCCGGTAGAGCCATTAGTCATGAGAACTGGACTATTGCATACGTTAGCAGCGAAGAATCGATAAAAGAAAACGGCGTAGCCGAAAACGCGATCGACGGACAAACGTTCAACTGCTGGCATTCGGAATGGAGCGGCAAACAGCCGGGCTACCCGCATTACCTTGTAATCGATTTGGGAAAAGAAGAAAATATCTCCGGGTTCAGATACGTCCCGGTCTCAGGCAATAATGTTACGGGCAGAATAAAAGGTTATCAGATCTTTATAGGAAATAAATTCATCAAAGTTGAATAAATAATTTGACAAAAAAACATAAGTAAATTATATTGCAATCGTTCCCGCAAACGTTTGCAGTAATGTAAATACGCAAAATGCTTCAAAAGCATCGATCGGCAGGCAGCCGTTGAAAAAAAGACCGTTTACCGAACAAAAGACGTATTTACTTGATCTCGGAAAGCAGCTTATACAATTAAGTTGAATTAGATTCATTTGAAAGAAGGCGCACTATTCGAATAAAATATTACCAAGATATAAAGTGAAAAATTATAATTTGTTTTTTTCCCCTAAACGTATCCCTTTACTGATTATATTATCTTTATCCCTATTGCTTTGCCGGGATGCAAACGCCCAATTTGCGAACGGCGCCGATGTCAGCTGGTTATCCGAGATGGAGAATGACGGATACGTATTTAAAGATAACT
>JBJKOY010000475.1:0-2577 GCA_046706945.1 Ignavibacteriaceae bacterium
GCAGTGGTTCGGCGGCCCCGCTCTTTCTTTCAGGGCCGGCAGTTTTGTGCTTCGCGACGCCGCAGGTAATGTTGTCGACGGCCTCAATTACGGCGGACTCGTCGACCCGTGGCTGGCCGAAGGTTACCAGGCCGCTTCCGGAACGGGTGAGGAAGGGTGCAGCGTACAATCCCCCGGTTTAGGCAGGGGATTCAGATGGTGGTTAGCTTCATCCGGTACGCGGCCGGATAAGAGCGCCGGCAGGTACCCGGACGGCTACGACGACGACAGCAACTGCCGCGACTTCCTTGTACAGAATGCTACGACACTTTCCGCAGCATCGGCAGCCGGTTCCGATAATATTAAAATCGCGAGCGTAGCGGATTTCAACATCGGGCAGAAGATTATAATCGGCTCCGGCGCAAACAGCGAGACTGCTTCCATCGCGGCAGTCGGTACTGCAGGCGGAACCGAAACGGATACAGCGACTGAAGCGGGTTCGTCGGTTATTCTTGTTGCAGGTGCGGAAGGATTCAGCGCCGGTCAGAAGATTACTATAGGCAGCGAGACCGCGGAAATCGCTTCCGTCGCCTACGGCCGTTTCCGTTTCGGCAGACGCAATAACATGCCGGTCGACACTATTACGGTTAAAGCACCGCTTACAAAAGCGCACAGTGAAGGTACGCAAGTTTCGGGCAGCGGCATAACGCTGGCTGCGCCGTTAAAACTGGCGCACGGCAAAGGTTCGCCGGTCGCGGGCAACCTCCCGACACCCGGTGAACCAAATCAATATTTCAGGAAACCTTAGAAAGAAATTCATCAGAAAAATATTATTAGGAAAGAATGAAAGATACTGAGATGCGATATAAAAAAATTATCCAAATATATCCCGGGCTTTCCCGAAGTGATCGCAATGCGATAGCTTCCTGAATAAGTTATTGGGGCTAAAGCCCATTGTTTTTTTATAACTATAAACCCGCGGCTAAAGCCGCGGGCAAGTGAAAGATGTGAAAAATCCGGATAAAATTAATATTTATTCAATTAAGAATAAAAGACTATTTCATGACCATTGTTGGATCAGCATTATCAAACCCTATATGGCGGGTGAAAAAATTTTCCCAATAAATTCCGGACTTTCCCGAAGGTATTGCAATGCGATAGCCCGTACAGCTGATTATTGTGGCAAAAGCCATATATGTTTTTATAATTATAACTCCTCAGTTAAAGCGCCGGTTGCAGAATTAAAGTATAATGAATTGCCGTCCGCTTTAGCGGACGGATAAAAAAAAGCACAATATTTATCCGGGCTTTCCCGAAGTGATCGCAATGCGATAGCCCCATGTAGCTCATTATTTGGGCTAAAGCCCATTATATTTTTTAGACATACAATCCCGCGGCTAAAGCCGCGGGCAAGTGACAAATGCAAAAAATTCCGAATAAGATGGAGTTAGTCCCTATATACAGCATACTAAAATGCCGCGGAGCCAAAAACAGGAGAACAGCGGATTTTGAATACATATGAAGACAGGATAGGTAATAAACAATACTGGCCCTGGTGGCGTTGGGTCTTGACGGGTTTGAACACGCTGGCTCTTGTATTAAGTGTTGTGTTAAGCCTGCATTATTTGGATGGCGGATCTATGCCCGGCTGCAGCGGCGCAAGCCCGTGCGAGCAGGTTTTAAGTTCCCGGTGGTCCGCGATTGCGGGGATATTACCTGTCAGCGGATTGGCCGCCGGGGTATACCTTGCCATGCTGGTCGCCGGTTTTTTTATAGGTTCTTCTACGGAGGCACAGGTTAGGCGTCTTGCATGGGACGCTATGTTGATACTGGCCGGTGCGATTGCCGGAAGCGCCGTGTGGTTTATCATCTTGCAGAAATGGGTTATAAAAGACTTCTGCCTTTATTGCATGTCTACTCACATAACCGGGTTGCTGTTAGCCGTACTGGTCATGTGGCGGGCAACCGCGGAATTCAAAAAAGATTCAAATGATATTTCGCAGGCGAAACATCTAACTGATAAAAATGTTTCCCGGCCTGTTTCAAAGAGGATTAACGGAATTTTACACGTAACGGGCAGGTCTCTTACCGGACTTATCCTCGCATGCATTCTGGCAGTCAGTCAGGTTGCATTTACTCCGCCGTCAATATACGGCAGCGGCAAGTCGCAGGTTAAACAGGCCGTTATAAATTACCGCGATGCACCGTTAATAGGATCTCCTGACGCGCCTTACATTGTTACCTTACTCTTTGATTATGAGTGTCCCCATTGCCGGGAGCTGCATTTACTGCTCGATGAAGTAGTTCGCCGGTACGGCGGAAAGCTGGCATTTGCGCTGTGCCCGGCGCCGCTGAATTCGCAGTGCAACCCGTACATCCCCGGCGGCAACGATGAATTTAAAAACTCATGCGAACTGGCAAAGATCGGCCTTGCTGTTTGGATTGCGGAACACGGTGCATTTCATGTATTTGATAATTGGATGTATTCGTACGAGTCCGGCGACAGATGGCACCCGCGAAGCATCGAAGAGGCAAGGGCTAAAGCGGTAGAATTGGTCGGCAAGGAAAATTTCGATGCCGCTTTGACAAATCCATGGA
>JBJKOY010000476.1:0-7637 GCA_046706945.1 Ignavibacteriaceae bacterium
ATTCATTCATAAAGGCATCGGCAAGCAGCGGCGAGTAGCCTTCCGCCGCATTGAAGATCGAAATTTTTCTCTTATTTTCGACATAATAAATATAGTCGGCCATTACTTTCCCTCTTACATCAAACGACGGGTTTGCCTGGAAGAAATCCGGGTTTAAGTCGGTAAGTCCGTTTTCCGTTGCGGTCGGTGAAACGATCGGAATCCCGGAACCTTTGAAGTCGACAAGAGCCTGTTTTACTTCGTCGCTGAAAATAGGGCCTATTATCACTCTTAAATTGGGTATGTTTACGAATTCGTTTTTTATCTCTTCTATTTTCGCGGCGTTTCGTTCGGTATCTCTTATCAGCAGTCCCACTTTCATATCGTGTTCTTTATTATACTTATCCACCGCGTATTTAATTCCCTCCAGGATTTCCGACGTCGCATTAGAAGCGTCGCTGCCGACTCCGGACAAAGGCAGCATAACCCCGATTATAGGGGTAGCAGGGCTCAGGTTCTTGTCGTTCGTTATATGCTGGTACAGGGTTGCCGCTTCGCTTTTTTCCTCTGAGTTCGGATATTTTTTTAAAAGCTGCGCAAAGATTTCTTCGGCTTTATTGAATTCCGCCTTGTCCATATACATTTTACCGATAAGCAGCATGAAATAAGGTTTGATTTTCTCGTACGCGGTGCTGTCGTAAAGGCCGACAACCTGTTTCAGCGTCAGAAAATTTGTCGCGATCTTCTCTCCGGTAGTTTTGGCATAACTGCTGTAAACCGGGGATTCCGTGTTTCCGGCCAGGGTTGTTAATTCTTTTAAAGCAGAATACTTATCACCGCTTTCGTAATAAGCATCGGCCAGAGTGGCCGTCGCTTCGTCGCGGTAATCGCTTTCCGGGTACTCTTTCAAAAAATCCTTCAATATCTCCTCAGCTTCCTTATATTGTTTTAAGGCAAGCAGCGATTTGCCGTCGAACAAATAAGCAACGGTCGTCTTCGGATTAAATTTGTAACCGACGGCGACTTTATCGAATAATTTCCGGGCTTTACCGTACTGGGAGGAATTATATAATTCAAGCGCCGATTTAAAGTCGGCTTCGGCCGACGAAGAATCATTTTGGCTTTGGGCATAAAGACAAGTAAACAGCGATAAGCATAAAAGCGGGATCAATAACTTAAGTTTATCCATCTGAGACCATGTTGTTTTTGAGTATTGTGGAAGCCATATTCTTTCCCTGTTTCGCCTGCTCGTTGGTCGGATCAAGTTTAATCGCTATATCGTAGTACGCAATTGCTTCCTTGGGATTTTTATTTTTCAGACAGGCTTCGGCCAGTTTCGTATAAATATCGGACGATGCGTCTTCGATAGTTTCGATATATTTTAAAAAATTCTTTTCGGCTTTTTGGTAATCGCCCAGTTTCAAATAAATCTTGCCGGCCCATTCGTACGGAAGAGCAACCGTAGGATTCAGTTTAATTGCTTTCTCAACGGGTGCAACCGCATGGGCGTACATGCCCAGGTTGTAATAGGTTTCGGCGTAAATCTGGTTCAGTTCCCAAAAATTGGAATATATAGGATCGCTCCTTTTGGCGTAGTTTAAGGCGCTCTCGTAATTTTTCAGTTTCAGTTCTATCTTGGCCATATAAATATTAGCCTCGTGAAGCAGTTCGTTGTTTTCCTGGAAAGAAAGGAAATTTAAAAGATTTAATTTCGCCAGTTCGTACTCGTTCTGCATAAAATGAGCGTACCCTATGAAGAATGCAACTGCCGGTTCTTCACCGGGGAGTATGAAGCTCAAGGCTTCTACAGCTTCGTCCCAGCAGCTGTTTTTAAGAAGGAACTGCCCGAGAAACATCCTGACGTCTTTGTCTTCCGGATTATTCTGCAGAAAATTTTTAAGCAGATTTACGGAAGGCTTGATGTTCCCCATCTTTTCGTACAAATTAGCCAGCCGGAAATAGACTTCAACAAAGTCGGGGAATTCTTCAAGAACGGATAAATAAATTTGAACGGCATGCAGGATTTTGCCCTGCGATTCGAATTCGCGTCCCGATTTCATCTTATGATCAAGCTGATACTTATCCAAAATATCATTCCCATTCTATTGTTGACGGAGGTTTGGAACTGACGTCGTATACCACTCTGTTGACGCCCCTTACCTTATTGATAATCTTATTGGAAAGATTTGCCAAAAACGCATGGTCGAACCGAAACCAGTCTGCCGTCATCCCGTCCACGGAAGTAACGGCCCTTAACGCCAAAACATTTTCATATGTCCGCTGATCTCCCATTACACCTACGCTTTGAACTGGCAGCAGAACCGCAAAAGCCTGCCAGATCTGGTTGTAAAGAACAGCTTTTTTAATTTCATCGATAAAAATATCGTCAGCTTCTCTTAAAATGTCAAGTTTATCTTTGGTAACCTCGCCCAGTATCCTAACCGCCAGGCCGGGTCCGGGAAACGGGTGCCTTTCGATGAACTCTTCCGGAATGTTCAGTTCCCTTCCCACGTTCCTAACTTCGTCCTTGAACAATTCCCTGAAGGGTTCTATTAATTTCAAATTCATTTTTTCCGGAAGGCCTCCCACGTTGTGATGGGATTTTATAGTTGCAGACGCGCCCTTTACGGCTACAGATTCTATGACATCAGGATAAAGCGTTCCCTGAACGAGGAATCCCGCATCGCCGTATTTTTTCGCCTCTTCCTCAAACACTTCAATAAATGTACCGCCGATGATTTTCCTTTTCCGTTCCGGGTCGGTTACGCCCTCCAGCTTTTTCAAAAATCTTTCCGAGGCATCGACGTGTATATGATTGAGGTTAAGTTTTTCGTCGAATAATTTTCCGATCTTCCGGCTTTCGTCTTTCCTCATTAACCCGGTGTCTATGTGTATCGAGATAAGGTTTTCGCCGATCGCTTTTTTTACGAGCACGGCGGCTACGGATGAATCGACCCCACCGCTCAATGCGCAGATAACTTTGGAATCGCCGACTTCGCTGCGTATTTTTTTTACGCTTTCCTCGATAAAATTAGAAGGCGTCCAATTCCCGCCGCACCCGCAGATATCGAAAACAAAATTGCGAATTATTTTTTTGCCTTCCACTGTGTGAACAACCTCGGGATGGAACTGCACTCCGAATATTTTCTCCTTTTTGTTGGAAATCGCGCATATGGGTGAATGCTCCGACTCGGCCGTAATTTTAAAACCCGGGGGTACGGCCGATAAAAAGTCGCCGTGGCTCATCCATACAATCGAACTCGAAACGACGCCTTTCAGCAGGTCAGAACCGTCGGTTACTCTCAATATGGCTTTGCCGTATTCCCTGTCCCTTGCGGGCTCCACCGCGCCGCCCAAAGATTTTGAAATAAACTGCAGCCCGTAGCATATTCCGAGGACGGGGATTCCCATCCTTAGAATCCTTTCGTCGAGTCCGGGAGCGTTATTATCATACACGCTCATCGGGCCTCCGGATAAAATTATGCCGGCGGGATTGATCTCTTTTATTTTTTCGAACGGCACCGTATGCGGAAATATCTCGGAATATACGTTTACTTCTCTAATTCTTCTTGTAATAAGCTGGGTATACTGCGAACCGAAGTCTATGATTAATATATCTTCTCTTTTATCCATTCATATTCTTCTCATTAGTCGTCAAAAAAAACAAAGACAAAACCCGGCACCCGGGCTTTGTCCAGCAAATTTTTTACTTCCGATTAAAATTAAAAGCGGAACCGGTAAGATCACTGACCTATTAATTTCTTATAAGCTTCGCTGTCGAGTAAATTATCCAATTCGCTTTTGTCTTTAATCTCAATCTTAACCATCCAGCCGGAGCCGTAAGGGTCCGAATTTACCATTTCGGGCGTATCGGCCAGGGCTTTGTTTACTTCAATTAATTTTCCGGTGCACGGAGCAAAAATATCGCTTACCGTTTTTACCGCTTCAATGGTGCCGAAAGACTGTCCGGCCGACAGTTCGCTTATGTCCGGATTAATATCCACGAACACGACGTCTCCAAGCTCACCCTGGGCATAATCCGTAATTCCTACTGTTCCGGTACTGCCTTCAACCAGAACCCATTCATGTTCTTTTGTGTACTTTAAGTTTTCCGGGAAGTTCATTTTCACCTCGTTAAAAGTTAGATATTTAGGAGCCTGCGGGAAGGTCCCCGTTATTTCCCGTCCAATATTTTCCGGGAATAAATTTCTTATTTAAATGTAAAATGATCAAGGAATCCGGTATCGAAATTTCCGGATAAAAACCTGTTGTCTTCAAGTACTTTTAAATGAAAAGGGATTGTCGTATGAATCCCTTCAACTATAAATTCTTCCAGGGCTCTTTTGCCTCTCCAAAGAGCATGCTCCCTGTTTTCGCCCCAAACAATTAATTTTGCAATAAGCGAATCGTAATTCGGCGGAATCGAATACGACTGGTATATATGCGAATCCACCCTTACGCCGAAACCTCCCGGAAAGTGGACGGACTGAATTTTGCCCGGCGAAGGTCTGAAATTATGCTCCGGGTCCTCGGCATTTATTCTGAACTCGATGCTGTGCCCTTTGGGCTTTCCGGGCAGTGTTTCGATATTCTCGCCTGCGGCAACAAGGATCTGCTGCCTGACAATGTCGACGCCGTACACATATTCCGTTACCGGGTGTTCAACCTGAATACGCGTATTCATCTCCATGAAATAAAAATCTTTATTCTTATCAAGAAGGAACTCTACCGTTCCCGCGCCCTCGTAATTTACCGCTTTTGCGCCGAGGATTGCGGCTTGTCCCATTTTCTCCCGCAGTTCGGGATCCAGCGCCGGAGAAGGCGATTCTTCTATAAGCTTTTGATGCCTTCTCTGCACGGAACAATCTCTTTCGCCGTAGTGAAGTACATTGCCGAAAGTATCGCCGATTACCTGGATCTCAACATGACGCGGATTCTCAACGAATTTTTCTATATATACCGCAGGATTTCCGAAAGAGGATTCCGCTTCCGAGCGGGCTGTTTGAAAAGAAGAATCGAAGTCCTTTTCTTCCCATACGATCCGCATGCCTTTGCCTCCCCCGCCGGCGGAAGCTTTAATAATAACCGGGTAACCTATTTCCGCGGCGAGCGTCCTGCCGCTTTTTTCGTCCGCTACAATACCGTTGCTGCCCGGGACTACCGGGACCCCGTTTTCCCGCATAGTTGTTTTTGCAAAAGCTTTGTCGCCCATTGCATTTATCATTTCCGGCGACGGACCTATGAATTTTATCTCGCTTTCCGAACAGATCTCCGAAAAGTTGGCGTTTTCGGCAAGAAAGCCGTAGCCGGGATGAATCGCATCGGCACCGGTAATATTTGCGGCGGAAATTATCAAAGGTATTTTCAGATAACTGTCGCGGCTGGCCGCCGGTCCGATGCAGACGGCTTCGTCCGCAAATGTTACGTGAAGAGAGTCCTTATCCGCTTCGGAATAGATTGCGACAGTTTTTATACCGAGTTCTTTACATGTTCTTATAAGTCTTAATGCAATTTCGCCGCGATTGGCGATTAGAATTTTGTTAAACAAATTTTCCTCTAACTACTGGCTGAGAGTCAGCTTTTTTGAATTAAGAAAAGGGGTTGGTTATATTCAACGGGCTTTCCGTTATCTATTAATATCTTTACTACCTTTCCGCTCACATCCGATTCTATTTCATTCATAAGTTTCATCGCTTCTATTATACAAAGGACCGAACCGGCCGTAACGGTATCTCCCACCTGAACATACGGATCGGCATCAGGTGCGGGTGCACGGTAAAAAGTACCGACAATAGGGGATTTGACTTCGTGAAAGTCTGTCTGCTCTTCCTGCTCGGGAATATTTTTTTCTTCCGGCTTTGTTTGGGCGGAAGAAACTTCGGTTGAAGGCGGGGCTTGGCTCAGAATTACCTGCGGCTGCTCAAAGTTTTTAAAAGTCCTTATCTTTTTCGCAACTTTTACTCTTAAGCCGTTTTCTTCGACTTCCAGATCGGTAATTTCACTGGTATCTACTATTTTAACCAGCTTTTTAATTAGATTTAAATCCATTTATTAATCCTATAATTAAGATTTTACTCTTTCCACATAATCCCCTGTTCTGGTATCGACCTTCAAAAGATCATCGACATTAATAAACAACGGAACGTTTATAGTCGCCCCGGTTTCCAATTTTGCGGGCTTAGTAGCGCCTGTTGCCGTATCGCCTCTGAATCCGGGTTCGGTATCGACAACCTTTAATTGGACAAATATCGGAATTTCAACGTTTATAATTTCCGATCCGTTAAAAAGTTTATCTATTTCCACGCTTTCCTTCAAATAATCAACGCCGTTCCCGAAATATTCAACCGGTACGTTTATCTGCTCGTAAGTTTCGTTGTCCATACAAACCAAGAAATCGGCATCCCGGTAAAGATACTGGTATTTTTTTCTTTCTACCCTTACAACCTCAATGCTTTCTCCGGCCCTGAATGTATTATCCAGGACCCTTCCTGTTTTTAAATTCTTCAAGGTGCTTCTGACAAAAGCGCCTCCTTTACCCGGCTTAACATGTTGAAAATCAACAAGCGAATAAAGGTCGTTTTTAAATTTTATTATTAGTCCTGTTCTGAAATCCGAAGTATCTGCCATAAAAAATTAATAATTGTTTGTTAATAAATAGACTAAAAAAATAGATATATAAGGCTTGAAAGTCAAGAAAACCTTTTTTCAAAATCTGATGATTTTTTGGCGATTTTCCGTAGATTTCTCGCAATTTTGAGCCGTTTATATCAAAATATATCCTAAATTCAAAACAACTCCTTATTTGGTTTCTATATTAATTATGGTTATATCTTAATGTAAATACCAGGTAAAGGTATGATAAATTCGTGTTATAAATCACGTTTATTAAGATATTTTTCATCAACCTCGGCAGCAATTTCAAACTCATAATTTTTAGCTCATATACGATCTGCATTATGCTCTCTTTCATGTTCTTACTCGTGTCTTTACCCTTGCTCTTAATCTTAATCCTAATCTTGAACTTAATCCTGAACTTAAACTTTTTCCTCTATTCGATTTAATTGGAGGGCGTATGATCATGATTAAGATTAAGAGTAAGATTATGATTTAGGTTATTAATAATTAGAAGATAAAAATAGGAACGGTCAGGAAAGATTTAAAAAGTAAAAGTGAAACTTTTAAAATTTTACTGCTGTTAAAGTTTACAATCAAAGTTAAAAGTTTCACTTTTAAAACCGGCATCTTAAGGAATTTTTATTCTACTTGAGCCAGGTAAGGATTAGCTTCTCTGTACGCGTTGGAGTTTTGATAATCTTTTTTCAGACGGTCAAAAACTTCCTTGGCATCGGCAGTTTTACCGGCGCTTAGATAGTTTATGCCCGCGTGAAGAAGGTAGTTCGGGTTAAGCGCATCCGTATCGGATACCCGGGAAGCTTCCCTGTAAAGACGGGCAGCTTTTTCAAAATCGCCTTTATAAGCATAAATTCCGGCTTCGCCGGCCAATGCCGCGGCCTTGTAAATATTAATGCCGCCGTCGTAGTCTTGATAATATTTTAACGCATCGTCGTATTTACCCAGGCGGTTATAGCAGTTTGCGAGGAAAATCTTTGCCGACTCGCCGTTTTCGGTACCGCCGTAATTTGAAACAATTTTTTTCA
>JBJKOY010000477.1:0-1396 GCA_046706945.1 Ignavibacteriaceae bacterium
ACTTTTTTTATCATATCAATATTAGCTGCCATAATAAGTCCTTATAAATTAGATTTATTTCTTCAATGAATAATTGGTACTAAAATAAAAAAAAGATGATAAAATTGCTTGTTGTTAACACTATTATGAAATCAAAATTTAAATCTTTGATTTACGTACCAATGAAATTATCATAATACTTTAGTATGTTTAGGTGCAATATCTTGTATTGAATTCCTTAATAAAATTAGAAGATCCCGATGAGAAACTTGACAATTCTGGTAATAGACGACGAACCTGTATTCCTGGAATTAATGAAGGATCTGCTTCAAAACGAAGGCTACGGCAATGTTCTAACCGAGAAAAACCCGAAAAAAGCCGTATCGATTCTAAAGAAAAACGAAGTGGACCTGGTTCTTTTAGACGTTTATATGCCGGGCCTGAACGGTATCGAACTGCTGGAGATTATTCACGGGTTATTTCCTCAAATACCCGTAATTATGATTACCGCGGTAAACACCATCGATATTGCACTGAAGGCTATAAAGCTGGGAGCGTACGAATATTTAACAAAGCCGCCCGATACGGAGAGACTTTTTTTAACAATCCGCCGGGCGCTTGAGCAAAGAATCCTCGAATTGGAACTTGAATCCCTCCGTTCACCCGCGACGGGAGAAGGATTTAAGAGGAGTTTTTTCAAGGATATTATTGCCGGATCTCCTCAAATGTTCAAAATCTTTGAGATCGTGCAAATCTTCGCCCCTACCGATGAAATTATTCTCCTAACCGGCGAGACCGGCACCGGGAAGGATATTATTGCGAAAAAGATTCACGAGTTATCTCCCAGAAAAGACAGACCTTTTGTTGCGGTTAACCTGGAATCCATCTCACCGAGCCTGTTTGAAAGCGAATTGTTCGGATATGAAAAGGGTTCTTTCACGGGTTCCACTTCGGAAAGACTGGGATACTTTGAAGCCGCCAACGGCGGGACCATTTTCCTGGACGAAATAGGCGAAATGCCCCTGGAACTGCAGGGTAAATTATTGAGAGTAATTCAATACGGCGAAATTTACAGGATAGGTAACCCCAAACCGGTAAAACTTGATATAAGAATAATAGCAGCTACAAATAAAGAACTTAAAAAAGCCGTAATTAAAAACGAATTCAGGGCAGATTTATTTTACAGGCTGAACAGGGGCTTGATCCAGTTGCCTCCTTTAAGGAATAGGAAAAGCGATATTCCTGCGTTAACGGATTATTTTTTGAAAATAAGCTGTAAGAAATACGGAAAAACAATCCCGGGTTATACTGAAAATGCTCTTAAACAACTGGAAAATTACGATTTCCCGGGCAACATTAGAGAACTGGAAAATATAGTTCTGAATGCGGTTGCCAAAACCGACAACGGCAAGTTAAT
>JBJKOY010000478.1:0-2164 GCA_046706945.1 Ignavibacteriaceae bacterium
GACTCCTTCGTAAAGCTTCTGGGCGATCATCATGGTCTGCTTCGGTCTCATTTTTAATCTTCTCGAAGCTTCGGCCTGCAGAGTACTAGTAATAAAAGGCGGGGGGGCATTCCTTTTGGTGTTCCTCTTTCCGATATTGGATATGACGAACGTTCCCAGAGCGGAAATTTTATCGAATAATTCCGCCGCATCCTTCTCATTTGAAATCGCGGCGTAGTTTTTAAAAAACTCGATCCATTCTTCATCGGTCATTACCGGTTTGGGTGGAAGTTTGATATCCTTCCCGTTTATGCTGAAAAGCTTGGCTTTAAAGGTCTCGCCTTTATCCGTTTTAAAGACGGCCCAGATAGACCAGTACTCGGTTGTTATGAACTTTTCTATGTCTTCTTCCCTGTCGCAAATTAATTTCAAAGCCACGGACTGAACCCGGCCGGCAGATAAAGAATTGCTGCCCGACATTTCGATAACGGCTTTCCAAAGGAACGGACTTATTTTATATCCTATAATCCTATCCATTACCCTTCTCGCCCTCTGGGACGTAACTAAGAAGTCATCGATGCTCCGCGGGTTTTCCATTGCTTTTACAACGCCGGTTTTGGTTATCTCGTTGAAGAGCACGCGATGGATTTTTGATGAGGAATCCGAATTTAGTATGTCCGCAATATCCTGCGCTATTGCTTCTCCCTCGCGGTCGGGGTCTGTCGCGATAAATATTTTCTTACTTTTCGAAGCAAGAGTTTTTATCTTTTTTATTACGTCGCCTTTTCCTCTTATGGTCACGTACTGGGGTAAGAAATCTTTTTCAATATCAACGCCCAGTTTGGTCTTCGGTAAATTCCTTATATGTCCTATCGTAGCTTCGACAACGTAATCTTTACCCAAATACTTATTTATTGTTTTTGCTTTTGCCGGGGATTCTACCAGCACTAAATTTTTGCTCATAATTTTTCTGCTTAATTTATTGTGTCTGACGAATATAACAAATTTCTGCTGCCCGGTAGCGAGTAATTGTCCATATCCAGGAACATGGAAAGAATTAAAATGTTTATATTCTCCTCATTTACCGTACCTTCTGGGAATAGCTTCAATTGTTCTATTAATTTAATAAGTTCTTTTTGATTTAAAACGCCTATGTTGTAAAAATGCAAAAGGTAATTATAATTTTCCAATCCTATCTCGGATATTTCATCATCAGTTAGGAATCTGATCCCGCCTGATATTTTTGTATCTTTTTCTCTTTCGAAGAATTTATCTCTCTTTATTTTTTCGTATATCCAGCTGTAAGCCGCCGCAACAGCACTTTTGTCCATCCTTCCCTCTGTTTTAATGGAGCTTTCCACCTGCTCCAAGGAATAATTGTTGTTTATTCCCTGCATTATTTTTGCTATTATTTTTACTATTTCACTTATCATTTAATACTTTTACCCTTTAACAGATTATCTTTGCTCCCTTTTACCAGAATATTTTCCAAACGTTTCATCGTTCTTTTGTTTTTTTTATTCATGTCGTCGTAATTCATTAAATGCAATATCCCGTGAATAACCAGCCTGAAATATTCTTCTGTTAACGAAACCCCGTATTTCCCGGCATTAAAATAAGCGTCTTCCCGGGAGATATACAATTCTCCGTCCAATAATTTATGACTTCCCGAATAATTAAACGTAATTATATCCGTAGTGTAATTATGTTTTAAATACTTTCTATTAATTTCTAAGATCTGATTCGAAGGTATGAAATTTATAATTAATGACGAAATTTCAAAGTCCAGTTTTTTCTTAATTGATTTTACTAGATTATGGATTAAGATTTTATCTATGTTAATATTTTTGCCGGCATTTACTTTTAAGTTTCTAACCACATTAAACCAGATTTTGTGAAAAATTCAAACGGGTATTGAAAACCCTTCCCGCGCTGCTATACATTTTATCCCGGAATTATTTTTCAGCAGAACTTTTTGAGTTTCTTCAAGCAGCGCATCTATTTTATCGTCGGAATAATCCGGGTTGTAATGAAAAAGGACTAAATTCTTTACCTCGGCAAGTATTCCGAAAAATGCCAACGTAACGTTGCTGGTATGCCCCCAGCCTTTTTTATGGGGCATAGCCGATTCATCATACATCGAATCATGTATAAGATAATCGCATCCGCGGCAAAAATCAATCAA
>JBJKOY010000479.1:0-5160 GCA_046706945.1 Ignavibacteriaceae bacterium
AATATACGGAGATAATGAAAATAGTGGCAAATACATTGATGCAAAGCTCAATGGCAGAAAAATGCGGAGAACGTTACAGCCGTCAGAAACCGGAATCCGGGAGATATAACCGCTGGGGTTACAATCCTGGCAGCATAAAGGTCGGGGACGAAAAAATTCCGATAAACTTCTTTCAATACTTTGTGTATAATTTTATAAAACCTTTATATTTATTTAAATTATTAAAGGCGTTTTTTATGAAGAAGGAATTAATATCAAAATTAAAAAATAGTTTTGAAGATGCGGCCTATGAGGAAAACGGAATAGAATATTGGCTTGCCCGTGATCTTCAATTACTGTTGGGTTATTCCGAATGGCGAAATTTCGTTAATGCAGTTAATAAAGCTAAGGAATCTTGCAAAAATGCTCAAATCGATTCTAGTTATCATTTCGTTGATGTCAACAAAATGATAAAACTGCCGAAAAATGCAACCCGTGATGTAGACGATATTATGTTAACCCGTTATGCTTGTTATCTAATTGCTCAAAACGGCGATCCGCGTAAAGAAGAAATCGCTTTCGCTCAAAGTTATTTCGCTATACAAACACGCAAGCAAGAATTGCTGGAAGACAGAATCAATTTAATCGAAAGAATTGCAGCCCGTGAAAAGCTGATTACTACAGAAACAGAATTATCGAAAATTATTTACGAACGCGGCGTTGATCATGAAGGGTTTGGCAGAATAAGAAGTAAAGGGGATCAAGCATTATTCGGCGGTCATACAACTTTAGAAATGAAAAAGAAATTTAATATTCCGGTGAAACGTCCATTGGCAGATTTTTTACCCACAATTACCGTAAAAGCTAAAGATCTGGCAGCTGAGATAACAAACTTTAACGTTAATAAGCATGATTTAAAAGGAGAAACGCCTATTTCGAATGAACATGTAAAGAACAATCAAGATGTCCGTGATTTACTTGCTAAAAGCAATATTAAACCAGAAGAACTTCCGCCTGAAGTTGATATTAAAAAACTGCAAAGGAAAGTTAAATCAGATAACAAAAATATTAATAAAGAAGCAAAAAAATTCAAGAAGAATAAATAATAAAAGTATAAAGTATTTTATTGAATTTATCTTTTCAATATAGTGAATAAGATAGAAGATTGTTATCCATTTTTAAGATCGTTTAATGCAAGTGTATGAACATGGATCAGGTATATGGAAAAATATCTGTGAATTATAGCAGCTTCAAAGAAAATCATCATCTATATTACTACATATAAGATCGATCGCAATTTTCCATTTTCCAAAGACAGCACCTCGCTTACTGCCGCAAACATGTGGATACTTTGTATGCCTGTCCCGCTTTGCGGGGAAATGTAATCTCCATAAACCTGCCTACCGGCAGGCAGGTCCGACAAACTTCTTTCCGTCCTCTTTGCTTAAGAAGTTCACCGCAAAGACGCTAAGCCGCAAAGGTATTAAATCCCACTCCGCGTCTTTGCGTCTCCGCGGTGAATAAATTGTATTTAGGGTGTTGCTTGAATACTTGATTCTTCATTGAAATCAGACTATCTTTGTTAAGAAATCTTTACATATGTAAACATATCCTAACAATGCTATGGTAATTCACAAAACGCTTAACGAAATATTTTCCACCTATTCAAATATTGCGGTAACACGCGAACTCCGCTATACTACAAACGGATTTACCGGCAGGGAGATTGCAAAGAGAGCAGGTCTCAGCCCTCCGGCTGCTCTAAAAGCCCTGACTCACCTGGAATCGCTTAAAATTGTAAACCGAAGAATAGGAGGCCGGGACCATCTTTTTACGCTCAATTTTTCAAACTATTACATAAAAGAAGTCCTTATACCTGCCCTGGAAGCGGAAAGCCTGTATTTCGATAAAATAAAATCCGTATTAAAAAAACATCTTTCAAAGGATTCGGAGAGCGTAATTCTTTTCGGAAGCGTGGCGCGAAAAGATGAATCAATTAAAAGCGATTTTGATATCTGCGTCGTATACAAAAACCGAAACGATAAAAATAAACTTGAAGATATATTAAGCCGTTGCAGGGATGAACTATATAACGATTACGGGATAAACCTGGCGCCTTTTTATATATCCGTGGCGGAGTTTAAGAAAAGAGCCGGTTTTAAAAAGCCGCCGGTAGATGAAATTATAAAAGAAGGAATTGTTTTATCTGGTAAACAAATTAAAAGCATATTAAATGGCAAGTAAAGCGTTAAAATTCAGGGGGAAAACCATTACGAAATTATTTCACTTCTCAACAACCTTATTCCGAATTCGGAAGAAAAGAAGAAAGCTCTAAATAACTTAAAAAACATTATAGACCATAAAAATAAAGTATCTTATTCGGGAGACGTTTATTATAAAAAGGATATCGAATCTTTATGGAAACATTTTGAAAGATTTAAAATCTGGGCAGAAAAGATTTTAATATGAACATAAATCCGATAATCTTCTTTCAACCCTCTTTGCTTAAAAAGGTAACCGCGAAGCACGCAAAGATCGCAAAGTATTTTTTCCTATTAGCGCGCTTGGCGTTCTTAGCGGTTTAATGTTTTTAATAGCGGAAGGATGAAATACAAGAAAAGTCTTAACAACGAAGTATACAAAAATATTAATATAAATCTCCCTCCGCGCCTTTGCGTCTCCTCGGTAAAATTCCTCCGTTAAGTTCAATCAATAATAATCATTGCAGCGCCGGTAAATATAATATTTACCCTTAAAATGATTCACGTTACATCAAACCATTCCTGCTGTCCCGTCCTATTCACTTTTTAATTTTATCTCCATATCTTGACTCGAACAAATAAATCGGGAGCGCATAAAAATAGGAGAATATATGAAATACGTATTAATACTTTTATTCGGTCTGTTTATCGTAACGGGCTGTTCGCAGAAACAGGAAACTACACCGGTTAAACAGGGACCCTCAATCGTAGCCAAAGAGGTCACATACTCGGCGGACGGGACCACACTTAAAGGCTTCCTCGCATATGACAGCAGCAAGACCGGGATGCGGCCCGGAGTGATCATCGTCCCTGAATGGTGGGGACTTACCGACTATGAAAGAGGAAGGGCAAAGATGCTGGCAAAGCTCGGGTACGTCGCCTTCGCGGTCGATATGTACGGCGACGGTAAAACTGCCGATAACCCGAAAGACGCGGGAAGCTTTGCGGCGGCGGCAATGCACAGCACGGATACTGCTGCGGCAAGGTTCAATGCCGGCGTCAACATCCTTAAAGAGCAGCCGGAAACTGATACAAGCAAAATTGCAGCTATCGGTTATTGCTTCGGAGGAGGCGTCGTTTTAGATATGGCTCTTGCGGGCGATAACCTTGACGGGGTCGTGAGCTTCCACGGAGACCTGCCCACCGGCAAGGTTAAAAACCCGAAGGACGTTAAGGCGAAAATCTTAGTCTGTACCGGCGGCGCGGACCCCTTTAACCCGAAGAAAAAGGTCGATGCATTTGAAGATGCGATGAAAGCCGCAAAAACGGATTATAAAGTAATAAGCTATCCCGGCGCCGAACACAGCTTTACAAACCCGGCGGCCGACAGCCTGGGCAAAAAATTTAATTTACCCATTGCCTATAATAAACAAGCAGACGTACAAAGCTGGGCGGCTATGCAGACTTTCTTCGATCAAATATTTAAATAAGAGAATAATTTTAACCGCCAAGACCGCAAAGCGGCGCAAAGAAAAATCATAGAAATCGGGAAAGTCAAAAATTTTTTTTTCAAAACTTGGCGTCCCCTGGCGCTCTTTGCGGTTAAAAACAATCCCGGAACAACGAGATGTAATTATTCCTCTCCCTCGTCGTAATTCAAATCCGGGCGCAGCCATTTCTCGGTTTCTTCCAGGCTGATGCCTTTGCGCTTGTGGTAATCCAGCACCTGGTCCCTGCAGACCTTACCGACGCTGAAGTATTTGGCCCCGGGATGCGCGAAATACAAACCGCTGACGGATGCAGCCGGGTACATCGCCATGCTTTCGGTTAAGGCCACGGAGGTATTCTTTTCCGCATCGAGCAGGCTGAAAATAATTTTCTTCTCGGTATGGTCGGGCTGGGCGGGATAGCCGGGCGCCGGCCTTATGCCGGTATATTTCTCTTTTATCAGGTCGTCGTTGCTCAGTTGTTCGCCGGATGCAAACCCCCAGAGTTCCGTTCTTACTTTCATGTGGAGGTATTCCGCGAAGGCTTCCGCCAGCCTGTCGGCAAGCGCCTTGACCATTATTGCGTTATAGTCGTCGTGCTCTTCCTCGTATTTCTTTACAAGTTCTTCTACCCCGATACCCGCCGTAACCGCGAATGCGCCGATGTAATCCTTTACGCCGCTGTCTTTCGGGGCGATGAAGTCCGCAAGCGCCAGGTTCGGAAGTCCGTCCGATTTTTTAGTCTGCGAACGGAGCGAGTGAAGAACCCTCTTAACTCCTTTGCGTTCGTCGTCGGTATAGATTTCAATATCGTCCCCGAACGAATTGGCGGGGAACAGGCCGATTACGCCGTTTGCCTTTAATAATTTTTCCGAGACTATTTTATCGAGAAGTCTGCCGGCATCTTCATAAAGTTTAAATGCCTCGGCGCCGAATTTCTTGTCGTCGAATATTGCCGGGTATTTACCTTTCATCTCCCATGTAAGGAAAAACGGCGTCCAGTCGATGTAACTTTTTAATGTCTTTAAAGAAAAATCATTAAATACCGTTACGCCCGGCTTCTGCGGCTTGACGATCTTTATTTTGCTCCAGTCGGATTTCAGCTTGTTGCCGCGAGCTTCTTCAATGGATATAAAGTTCTTCACTTCACGTTTTTTAAGATGATCCTGCCTTATCTTTTCGTATTGGGTCTTTAAATCTTTCTCAAATTCTTCTTTCACGCTCCGGCTGCCGCTCAATAGACTGCTTACAATTGGCACGCTCCTGGACGCGTCCAGCACGTGGACCGCAACACCGCCGTAGTTGGGAGCGATCTTAACAGCGGTATGCACCCGCGATGTTGTTGCGCCGCCGATCAAAAGCGGGAGCTTAAAGCCTCTCCGTTCCATTTCCTTCGCAAGGTTAACCATTTCATCCAGGGAGGGAGTGATAAGACCGCTTACGCCTATTACATCGACTTTTTCGTCTATCGCCGTCTGAAGGATTTTTTCGGT
>JBJKOY010000480.1:0-6159 GCA_046706945.1 Ignavibacteriaceae bacterium
AACCAAAATATTTGGCTGGATATTGAAATACTCGGAAAAACATTAAATAAAATGTGGGGTAGTCGGCATTAGTTATGGCTAAAACAGTTTTGGATTTTGAAAAGCCAATTGTTGAACTGGAAGCTAAACTCCAGGAAATGAGAAGGCTTTCGGATAAAATGGATATTGAAAACGAAATCATTAAGATTGAAGAAAAGGTCAAACAGTTGAAAGAGGGAATATACAAAGACCTGACCCGCTGGCAGAAAGTTCAACTGGCCCGCCATCCCGACAGACCTTATACACTGGATTATATCTATTTAATGACCGAAAATTTTATCGAATTGCACGGCGACCGGTATTTCGGCGACGATAAAGCAATTGTAGGCGGATTCGCATCGATAGATGAGCAGAAAGTTATGATAATCGGTCATCAGAAAGGCCGGGATACTAAAACAAACTTATACCGTAACTTCGGCATGCCGAATCCGGAGGGATACAGAAAAGCTCTCAGGCTGATGAAATTGGCGGAAAAGTTCAACAAACCTATTATAACCATGATAGACACTCCCGGTGCGTTTCCCGGTCTTGAAGCGGAGGAACGCGGTCAGGCCGAAGCTATTGCCAGGAACCTGTTTGAAATGAGCAGACTTAAGGTACCTATTCTCGTCGTTATTATCGGTGAAGGAGCCAGCGGCGGCGCCCTAGGTATCGGTGTCGGAGACAGGATTTTGATGATGGAAAACTGCTGGTATTCCGTGATCAGCCCGGAATCCTGTTCGAGCATCCTGTGGCGAAGCTGGGATTATAAAGAACAGGCCGCGGAAGCTCTTAAATTAACCGCGCCGGATTTGCTTGAACAAAAACTAATCGATAGAATCGTTCCGGAACCTTTGGGCGGAGCTCATAAAGATCATATTGAATCCGCAAAGGTTTTAAAGACCGCGATCAAAGAAGAACTGGAACAATTGCTGAAAATAAAACCGGATAAGCTTGTGGACCTGCGCCGCGAAAAATTCGGGAAAATGGGAGAGTTCCTGGAGTAAAACACTTGAGCAAAGAGCATAGGGCATAGAGCAAAGAGCATAGAGCAAGGAGCATAGTGTCCCTTTTCACTATATTTTTTGCTCTGTAGATTTTGTTCTATACCCTTTGCTCTTTGCTCTATACCCCTTTCCCAGGAGATTTAAATTATTTTCTTGTAGTTTAATTATTCTCCCGCCTTTTTTATAAATTTGTCTCTAATAATTCTTACAAAAAAAATAAAATGATCAGAAGTAAAACCGAGATCCGCGTCCGGTATGCGGATACGGATCAGATGCAGTTTGTCTATAACGGCAAGTACCTGGAATATTTCGAAGTCGGCAGAACGGAAATGATGCGCGCTCACGGACTGCCTTATCATAAAATGGAGCAGGAAGGATACCAGCTTCCTCTCCTGGAAGCTCACGTAAAATATATTTCTTACGCTCTGTACGACAATCTCCTGGAAGTTGAGGCATTCGTCCCATCCTTCCCGGAATTCCGGATTCGTATTGAATACAAAGTTACCAGAAAAAGCGGCGGCGAGCTTGTTGCGGAAGGATATACCGAACACGTTTTCATGAGAAAAGATACAAAGAAACCCGTTAGACCTCCTAAATTTTTTACGGACGTTCTAAAACCTTTATACCCGGAGATGTGACTATGTTTGCCGAATCGGATGAAATAATTAAAAAAGCTCTCGACGAAGATATCGGTATAGGCGATATAACTACTTCTGCCGTTATTGACGGCGATATCCGCGGCAAAGGAGAATTCTTAGTTAAACAGGAAGGTATAATAGCGGGACTTGATGTAGTAGAAAGACTATTTAAAATATTCGATCCGGGATTGTCATATACTAAATATGTTTCGGACGGCGATAAAGCCGCAGCAGGCAAAACGGCGGCGGTTGTTGAAGGGCGTGCTGCCTCCATTCTTACTTGCGAAAGAACGGCTTTGAACTTCCTGCAGAGGATGAGCGGAATAGCAACTATGAGCCGTAAATTTTCGGAAGCAGCAGCTCACACAAAAGCGAAGATTCTCGATACTAGAAAAACAGTACCCGGTTTAAGGCTGCTGGATAAGCTCTCCGTTGAGTCCGGCGGCGGTAAAAATCACAGGATCGGGCTTTACGATATGTTCCTGATAAAAGACAATCATATCGCAGTTGCCGGATCAATAACATCGGCCGTAAATGCATGCAAAAAATACATGGCGGATAAAAATCTTGACGTGAAAATAGAAGTCGAAACCGAAAATATGAACGACGTAAAAGAGGCACTGGAATGCGGCGTTGATTATATAATGCTGGATAATTTCGATATTGAAGAAATGAAAAAGGCCGTCCGGCTAATCGACGGTAAATGCATGATAGAGGCTTCCGGAGGAATAGATATTAATACGGTGAAGCAAATTGCTGAAACCGGGGTGGATTTTATCTCCGTCGGAGCTCTAACCCACAGCGTCAAAGCTCTTGATATTTCGCTGGAAATAACTACCGAAACGCGGAAATAAATATGAATAAAATTCCGATGTTATTTTAGATTTGAGTTTCACAACTTACAACAAACTACAAACGATAAACTAAAAGATGTACGAAAAACTGAAACAGCTCACCAAGGATACGGCGGTATACGGCATCAGCACGATAGTGGGAAGGTTTCTCACTTTTTTGCTGGTTCCATTTTATACCAATGTTTTTTCTACCTCCGATTACGGGGTTGTTTCAAACTTGTATATTTTTATAGCTATATTCAACGTAGTCCTCATATACGGAATGGATGCCGCTTTTTTGAAATTCGGATCCAATATAATTATAGGGGATGAAAAAGATAATTTCTCCACCCCGTACCTTTCAGTATTCGGAGTGTCGGTTATTTTAAGTTCTCTTATTCTGGCGTTAAAGGCACCCATTTATGCCGTACTGGACATCCCGCCGAAATTCTATCCGCTTATTTTTTACGTGGCCGGCATTCTTTTTATCGATTCGTTATGCACCCTACCTTTTATTAAACTGAGACTGGAAAGGAAAGCGAAGAAATTTGCTCTTTTCAAAATTGTTTCGATACTGGTCAACGTGGGATTGAATCTATACCTGATATTAAAGCTGAGGTGGGGGATCGAAGCGGTATTCTTCAGCAACCTGGCCGCATCCGCGGTATCTTTTATGCTGGTATTCCCTTCCGTGATAACTCATCTGAAGTTTAAAATTCACAAAGAACTTCTGCAGAGACTGTTGAGATTCGGACTGCCGTACCTTCCCGCTGGCCTGGCGGCAATGCTGATCCAGGGAATAGACAGGCCTATTCTGACCCATCTTACTGATTTGAGCGTAACGGGTTTGTACAGCGCTAATTACAAGCTGGGTATTTTTATGCTGCTGTTCGTAAATATGTTCCAGTACGCCTGGCAGCCTTTCTTTCTTCAAACGGCCCTGGAAAAAGATGCGAAAAATATTTTTTCTAAAGTCCTTACTTATTTTACACTCGCGGCTGCTTTTATACTTGTGCTTGTCTCGCTGTTTATCGGTGATATTGCCAGGCTCAGTATTTACGGACATACGATAATCGGGAAAGAATATCTCGGCGGATTGATCATAGTGCCGGTCATTTTACTCAGCTACCTTTTCAGCGGCCTTTACGGCATTTTTACCGCTGGGATTTATATCGAGGAAAAAAGTATATACGTCCCCATTATGACGGCAATCGGCGCGGCGGTTAACATAGGCTTGAATTTCTGGATGATCCCGATGTGGGGAATTATGGGCGCGGCATATGCAACTTTAGCCAGTTATTTTATTATGGCCTTGGGATACTTTATAATAACACAGAAGATTTACAAGATTGATTACGAATACGGAAAGATCGCGAAAATATTCATATCGGTTTTCATTGTTGGATTATTATATTATATTCAAATGGCAGGCGGCCACCTTAACTTGTTGAACGAATTCCTTATGTTTTTGCTTTTTATTATACTGCTCGGAATTTTTAACATAGGGACCGAAGAGATTTTGTTTTTAAAAAAACATTACTTAAAAAAAGTCGAAAAATCATAGAAGGAACGGATGAAGGACCGGATACTCATAAAATTTAAAAGGTTAAACGGCGAATTTAAAGACATTCCTCTCCCATCGTATTCCACTTCCGGTGCTTCGGGAATGGATATAAGGGCTGCCGTTTTAAGCGAAATAATTGTTAAACACGGAGATGTGGTACTTGTGCCCACTAATCTTTCCGTGGAGATTCCCGAGGGCTTTGAAATTCAGGTAAGACCAAGGAGCGGGCTTGCGGCCAAATCGGGGATCGGAATACTTAACTCGCCCGGTACCATAGATGCGGATTACCGCGGCGAGATTAAAATTATTTTAATGAATTTCGGCCGCGACGATTTTAAAATATCAAGAGGCGACAGGATCGCTCAGCTGGTTGTCTCAAAGGTTTATTTCGCCGACTTAACTGAAGCGGAAGATCTATCCGAAAGCAAAAGAGGCGAGGGAGGGTTCGGCCATACCGGACACAAATAAGTTCTTATTAGAACACTAAATTGTATTTTTAATTCAGTGCTTTAACATGTTAAAAATAATTATAAAATTTTCTGATAATTCACTTGCTTTTTCGTCTCCGTTTTATAAAAATACAAACGATAAAATTATTTTTTGCGCAGAATATTTTTCTTGTTTTTCTTTGTCATTTTAACCGGGAATTTTATACATGTCCGATTACGTCCATCTTCATAATCATACTCACTATAGTTTGCAAGACGGCGCCTGTACCGTAGAGAGCCTTATAAAAGCCGCAAAAAAAAATAATATGCATGCGGTTGCCTTAACCGATCACGGCGTAATGTACGGGATAGCCGAGTTTTACAAGAAAGCAAAGAAAGAGGGCATTAAGCCGATTGTGGGCATGGAAGCTTATGTCGTCTCCGAGGGCAGCCGGTTCGAAAAAGGCAAAAGCGAGGATAACGGCGCGGACAGATCCGCTCAGAGCGGACGAAAAAGATCCAAACATTATCATCATTTAATCCTGCTGGCAAAGAACAGGGAAGGATACAAGAACCTTTCCCAGCTTTCAACGCTGGGGCATACCGAAGGCTTTTATTATAAACCGCGAATCGATCTTGAACTTCTTCGAAAATACAGGGACGGATTAATCTGCACCTCCGCCTGTGCCGGTGGTGTGGTCGCCGCCCATCTTGTAAATAATAACTACGACAAGGCCAGGGAAACCGCCAAAATTTACAAGGAAATTTTCGAGGAAGATTTCTATCTGGAAATTCAGGATCACAACATGGAAGTCGAGAAGCCTGTCCTTGCCGGGATGCCGAGGATAGCAAAAGAGCTCGGGATAAAATTGGTGGCGACAAACGACTGCCATTACATAGAGCAGGAGCACTCAATTGCGCACAACATACTCCTTCTTCTGTCCGATAAGAACGGAGCCGATTACAGGCAGCTCAGATACGGTACGGACCAGGTATATTTTAAATCTTCCGACGAGATGATTAAACTGTTTAGAAATTTCCCGGATGCCATCGAACATACTTTGGAGATTGAGGAAAAGACCGACATTAACCTCGACTTCGAAGGCCATTATTTCCCGGTCTTCCCTATACCTGAAGATTCGCCGGCCAAAACTCTTGACGATTATTTTGAATTTCTTGCGCGCGAGGGTCTTCATAAGAAACTGGATAAAATAACCCCTGAAATTCAGGAAAGGTTCGACTTCGAAGTGAACACGATCAAAAACATGGGGTTCTCCGGCTACTTCCTAATAGTGCAGGATTTCATTAATTCTTCGAAAGAAATGGGCATACCCGTCGGTCCCGGAAGAGGAAGCGCCGCCGGAAGTCTGGTTGCCTATTCACTCGGGATAACCAATATAAACCCGATGACGTATAACCTCCTTTTCGAACGCTTCCTAAACCCCGCCAGAAAATCAATGCCGGATATCGATGTCGATTTTGCCGACGATAAGCGCGGAGAAGCTATTGACTATGTACGGCAGAAATACGGTACGCAGTGCGTCAGCCAGATTATTACTTTTAACCGCCTTTCTTCCAAAGCGGTTATAAGGGACGTCGCGCGGGTTCTGAAAATTCCCATCCCGACTGTGAACAAAATAACGAAATTTATACCTTCAAAGTTCGGTAAGG